>NZ_CP051515.1:2122306-2425493 GCF_012689525.1 Paraburkholderia aromaticivorans | reverse complement strand
AACACCGCTGAGCCGAGCAGCGCGACCCGAAAACGTGCCGCCGTTACGCCGCGCTCGCTCCATGCATCGCTGAGAAAACCGCATACGAGCGTGCCGCCCGCACCGGCAATGGCAATGATCAGGCCGAGCAAGGGCCCGGAACGTGAAGGCGGCATACCGAAGCTGCGTTCGAACAACGCAGGCGCCCAGGCAAGCGCGCCATAGCCGATGATCGACAGCAGGGCCGGATAAGTCAGCACGCGGGCAAACGTAGTCGCATGCAGGCGTAGATAACGCACGAAATCACCGACAGAAGCGTGCTCGCCCGCCTCGATGCCGGTACCCGTCAGGGTCATTTCCTGGCGCGCGGGTTCGCGCACCGTCACGAGCAACAGCAAGGCGAGCGGGACGGCGGGCAGCGCGGCCGCCACAAACGCGAGGCGCCATGCCGGCACGCTGCCGAAACCGGGAATCGCCAGACCGTGCGACGGAATCTCCGCCAGCAACCAGCCGCCGAGCAGCAATGACGCGCCTGAGCCGATGGCAATCGAAACGTAATAGACAGCGATTGCCCGGCCACGCTGCGTCGGCGCAAAGTAGTCGGCGATCAGAGAATAGGCAGCCGGCGCGAGCACGGCCTCGCCGATTCCGACGCCGACCCGCGCAAGTAGCAGATGCATATAACTCTGGCCGAAGGCGAATAGCGCAGTGGCCACGCCCCAGAACAGCAGTGCGACGAAGATCAGATTGCGGCGGTTGCGGCGATCGACGAGACGGCCGAGCGGCAACCCGGCCAGCGTGTAAAAGATCGCGAAGGCATAGCCTTGCAGCAAGCTGAACGCCGTATCCGAGATGCCGAACTCTTTGCGCAAAGGACGCACCAGCAGGGCGGGCAGTTGACGGTCGAGTTGAGACAGCAAAGTGGCCGCGAAAAGAACGGCGATGACGTACCACGCGTATCGGGCCGAGGGATAGCTTGACGTTGTACCTGTTGCCGTCGCAGAAGACGAGGCGTGGTGCGTCCGTGGCGTTAAAGCAGTGGGCAAAGCGGAACTCCTGAGGCAGATGGACAACCGCCCGCGCGAGGCGGGCGGTGTCATACGTCATGGAATGCAGCGTGCTGAAAACGTGCGCCGCGAAAGCGCGCTAGTTTGCCGCCCGCTTACTGGTCGACCACAGCCTCGCCGCGCGCTTTCACCGCTTCATAGAAGTCGCGTTTGAGCGTCGGATAGTAGGCGATCTGCCCGCCCATGCCGCCGGCGATATCGATCGATGCCGCGCTGATGAAACTCGCGTAATCGCTCGATAGAAACAGCGCCATGCCCGCGACGTCTTCCGGCTTGCCGAAGCGGCCGATCGGCACGACCTTCAGCACCATCTGGTCGAACTCCTCGCGTGTGCAGCCGGGCGGCATCTCGCGATAGTGGCGGTCCCATTGGCCCGTGTCGATCCAGCCCATGTTCAAGGTATTGACGAGAATGTTGTCTTTCGCGAGTGACATGCCGAGCGATTTCGACATCGCCACACAGGCCGCGCGATTGACGACCGACGGAATACCATCCGGCGTCGGCACCACGCCCGCCAGCGCATTGATCTCGATGATGCGCCCCCAGCGCTGCTTGCGCATATGCGGCACGACCGCCTGCACGAATCGGAAATGCCCCATTTGCAGGATGTTGGCGTGTTCGAGGATCTGTTCCGGCGTCAGCGTTTCGAGGTTGCCGCCGCGGCCCTGGCCGGCATTGTTGATCAGCACGTCGACGCCGCCCCAGCTTTGCGCCACGTGTTCGACGAACTGTTTGACGCCCGCGGTATCGGTCACGTCGACTGAGTGCGCAATCACGGCCGAAGCGCCGCGAGCTTTCAAGTCTTCCGCCACCGCTTCGACGTCGGCACTGGTGCGCGCGCAAATGGCGACGCGCGCGCCTTCGGCTGCGAAAGCCCGCGCGATTGCACGGCCGATGCCGCGTGATGCGCCGGTGACGATCACGCGCTTGCTGCTCAAGTCGATTTGCATATGTCTCCTCATGTCGGGCGCGAGGATAGGCGGCCCGCTGAATGGTGTCTGGTTTTTATAATCTAAACAGAAATGCAATAAATGTACAGATAAACCTTTTCGATTCCAGGTATTCACGTGGCCGGTTAGTCCATCGCGACATGAGCGTCGGCGGGTGTGGCGCTCGAATGACGGGCGGGGCGGATGATCGCCAGCAACGGAATCACCAGCAAGGTGGCGATGAACATCAGCTTGAAGTCGTCGATATACGCGATCATCGAGGCTTGCTGAGTGATCTGCATGTCCAGCAGCGCGATAGCGCCTGGCGAATGCAGATCGACCTGGCTCTGCACCACAGGTTCGTACACCGACACATGCGTGGCCAGCGATGCGTGCACCACCTGGGTATTGCGCGTGATGAAGGTCTGGACCACCGAAATGCCGATACTGCTGCCAATGTTGCGCATCAGGCTGTAGATCGCGGTGCCGTCGCTGCGCAGATCGCCGGACAGCGTGGAGAAGGTGACGGAACTGAGCGGCACGAACACGAGGCCGAGGCCGAAACCTTGCACCACGCCCGGCCAGACAATGTCCGATGGCGACAGCACCAGCGTGTAATGCGTCATCTGCCACAACGCGAACGCCGAGATCAGAAAGCCGGTCACGAGCAGCACGCGCACGTCGAAACGGCCGATCAGCCGGCCCACCACCATCATGGCGATCATCGTGCCGATGCCGCTCGGCGCGCTGACGAAGCCGGCGGTGGCGGCGTCGTAATTCATCAGTGATTGCAGCATCGGTGGCAATAGCGCGCGCGTGGCGTACATCACTGCGCCCACCACGAAGATGAAGAACACACCCGTCACGAAGTTGCGGTCCTTCAACAACTGATAGCGAAAGAAAGAACGTGGCCCCGCGGTCGCCGTATGGGCAATGAAGAAAGCGAAACTGATGACGGCGAGTAGCGCTTCGACGCGAATTTCCATTGAACTGAACCAGTCCAGTTGCTCGCCGCGATCGAGTAACGCCTGCAATGCGCCGACGGCCAGGCTGAGCGTGGCGAAGCCGAAAAAATCGAAACGCTCGCCGAACTTGCGGCGGTTTTCCGGCAGGTAGGCGAGGGTGCCGAACAACGCGAATGCGCCGACCGGCAGATTGATGAAGAACACCCAGCGCCAGTTATAGCTTTCGGTGAGCCAGCCACCGAGCGTAGGCCCGAGAATCGGACCCACCATGACGCCCATGCCCCATACGGCCATCGCCTGGCCTTGCTTTTCGCGTGGATTGATATCGAGCAGGATCGACTGCGACAAGGGCACCAGTGACGCGCCGAAGATCCCTTGCAGCAAGCGCGCGATGATGATTTGCGGCAACGAATCCGCGAGTCCACATAGCCCCGAGGCGATCGTGAAGCCCGTGATCGACGCGGCCAGCAGATGCTTGACACCGAAGCGGGTGGCGAGCCAGCCGGTGAGGGGCGTGGCGATCGCAGCGGAAACGATATACGAGGTCAGCACCCAGGTGATCTCGTCCTGCGAGGCGGACAGCGCGCCCTGCATGTGCGGCAGCGCCACGTTGGCGATCGTGCTGTCGAGTGATTGCATCAGCGTGGCCAGCATGATCGACACGGTGATGAGCGGTCGGTTGAGCCCGGCGCCGGGTTGCAGCGGCTGGGCGGGTGCCGTGGAATGTCCTGCCAAATGTCCTGCCATAGCGTAGAGGTCTCAGTCGCGTTGCGCGCAAAAATGATAAGCGTGCTTATTGTAATTGAGACAGATATCGCCGTCATGTTCACATTTGACCAGATCGACTCGTATAATCGCCGGCATGGAAAACGGCTACGACAATCGCTTGGGCTTTTTGATCACGGACGCGGGCCGGCTGTGCGGCCGGCTTTTCGACGAGCGAGCCAAAGCTCGTCTTGGCTTGACGCGCGCGCAGAGCCGCGTGCTCGCTTATCTGTCCTGGTACGGCGAGACGAATCAGGCGAGGCTTGCCGAGACGCTCGAGATTTCGCCGATTTCGTTGACGAGGCTGCTGGACAGGATGACCGAAGGCGGCTGGGTGGTGCGGGCGGCGGATGCGCAAGACCGGCGGGCTTACTGTGTGAAAGCGACCGGCAAGGCGCGGGCAGCGCTCGTCCACGTGCTGGACGTCGGGGACCGGGTTGCCGACGAAGCTTTAGCCGGCCTCGATGCTCACGAGCGTGAGATGCTGGTCGGCTTGTTGCATCGGATGAGGGCGAATCTGGCCCGGGCGTTGGCAAGCTGGGGCACGGAGCAAGCGCCCGACGTGACCCTCAACACCGGCTCAACAAAATCTCCGCCAGCTTCACCGGTTCGCTGATCATCGCGTTGTGACAGGTGTCCAGTTCGATGACTTCATCCACGCCGCCCAGATTGCCGATGAATTCGCGCTGCACCTTCGGCCGTAACGCGCGGTCGCGTTGCGTCAGCACCCAACTCATCGGCACGCGCGGGAATGTCGAACGATCGACCGGTTCGGTCGTCACCCGCGTGCTTTCGGCGCACAGGCCCGCCACCACGCGTTGTTTCTGTTCGCGCGTCATGCCGTTGGCGAACACCCAGCGAGCGATGAACGCGGGGAAGGGCGCGCTGACGGCCGTGCGCCGCGCAGCTCGCGAGGCGATCACGTTCATCGGCGCATGCAAGGTATCGAGCACGGTCTTGCCGTCCGGCGGGATGCAGCAGGCGATGAAAACCATCCGTTGCACGAGCGCGGCACCGAGCCGCGCCGCCACACCGGGCAACGTGATTCCCGCCATCGAGTGTCCGACCAGCATCACACGACTCGGCCGTGTCGCCTGAATCTGCGCGTTCACGCTCTCGACGCATTGCGCGATGGTCAGCGTTGCCAGATCGCCCGGTTCGTTGCCGTGGCCGGGCAGGTCGACGGCGAGTACCTGCGCTGAAGGATCAAGCGCGCGCAATGCGTCGACCGTTGGCTGCCAGCACGCGCCGCTATGCTGGCCACCGTGCACCAGCACGATGGTCGGCTTTCCGGCGGCTGGCGGCTTCGTGACTGAAGCATCGAAGCCCGGCTCCGCCTGCGGTGACGGCAGCGCGCTCAATATGCTTCTCTGCCGCGCGCCGCGAACAGCGCACGCATCGGCGCCAGCGTCGGCGCATGGCTCGTGAAGCCACCATCGACGGGCAGCGTCGCGCCGGTAATGAACGCGGCTTCGTCCGAAGCGAGAAAACACACCACGTCCGCCACATGCTTTGGTTCGCCGAGATAGGGCGTCAGGTGGCCGTCGAGAATCACCGCCTTGATGTCGTCGGGCAGCGGATGCGCGCCGCCGTTCTCCGCGACCACGAGCCCGATCTGGATCGTGTTCGAGCGGATGCCTTGTTTGCCGTACTGTGCGGCGATCGACTTGCTCAGAATCGTCAAGCCGGCCTTCGATGCCGCATACGCGCTCAAGGTGAAATCGCCCTGCGCGCCGAAACCAGACGACGCATGAATGATCGAGCCGCCGCCTACCTTCAGCATTGCGGGAATCGCGTGCTTCGAACACAACATCGGGCCGCGCAGATTGACCGCCATGGCGCGATCCCACGCTTCGACTTCGACGTTGCACACATCGCGGTCGCCGCTGCGTTGCGCGGCGTCGAGCACGGCCGCATTGTTGTGCAGGATGTCGATGCGGCCAAAGCGCTCCAGCACCGCCGCCACCATCGCCTTGACCTCGGCCTCGGACGAGACGTCGGTGCGCAGGCCCATCGCCCGTTCCCCGATCGACGCAGCCACCGCCACCGCCGCCTCTTCATCGATATCCACCACCGCCACTCGCGCGCCTTGCGCCGCGAGTCCGCGTGCGCAGGCCGCGCCGAGTCCGCCGCCCGCGCCGGTGACGATGGCCACCTTGCCTTCGAGCTTGCCCGTCGCCTGCGTGCCGCCGTTGCCTCCAATACCGCTGGTCATCTGCTCAGTCTCCAGTAAAAACAGGGGTGCGCTTTTCCTTGAAGGCCAGCGCTGCTTCCTTGACGTCGTCGCTCGGCGCGAGCAGCGCGAACAGATCGAGTTCGCGATCCAGCCCGCGGCGCAGGTCGAGTTCGAGCGCGGCGCGCGCGGCCTGCTTGACATAGATCGTCGCTGCCGGCGATTTCGCGGCGAGCCGGTCCGCCAGCATCTGCACTTCGGCGATCAGACTCTCGGGCGTCGCCGAGATACGCGTCACGAGGCCGATTTCCTTCGCTTGCTGCGCGCTCATCCGGTCGCCGGTCAGCAGCACGTCGAGCGCGCGGCCGTGGCCGACCACGCGCGCAAGACGCTGCGTGCCGCCGCCGCCGGGAATCAGGCCGAGGCCGGTTTCCGGCAGCGCAAGAACAGTATCGGGCGATGCGAAACGGATATCGCAGGCGAGCGCGATCTCCAGGCCGCCGCCCATGCAAAAGCCATGCAACGCCGCGAGCACAGGCTTCTGCACCTGATCGAGTGCTTCGATCCAGCGCGAGCGTTCCATGCGCCGCCGAACCTGCAGCGATGACTCGGGCCCGCGCTTTTCCTTGATGTCCGCGCCCGCGCAGAAACCGCGCGGGCCTTCGCCGCGCAGCACGATCACGTGGACGTCGGGATCGGCGTCGAGGAGTTGCAGCGCCTGCGGCACGCCACGGCGAATCTCGTCGTTGATCGCGTTGATCTGTTCCGGCCGGTTCAGCACGATCCACGCAGTTTTACCGCTGCGCTCGATGCGCACGGTGGGATTGATCGTCAGCCCATTCATGGTGGAAGTCCCCTCGTCGGTGGTCAGCATTTAGCGGGGCGCCTGAAATTCTTCGAACTCGAATAGCTGGCCGTCCAACTCGGCAGGGTGGATGCGAATCAGCGATCGGCCGCCCACGGCTTCGGACGATTCGACCCAGTCGAAGCCGATGCCACGCGCTTTCAATTCTTCGGCCTTCACTTGCAGGCCGTTCACCGCGATTCGCACGAAATACGGTCCCGGGCCCCAGCTATTCAGATAGCGACCGGCCTCGCCGTCCCAGCGGGTTGCCTCCAGCACGTCGAGCGACGCGCTGTTGGGCAGCGTGAAGCCCATCCGTGCGCGCCGGTAGCCTTCCCCGACCAGCGTCTCCACCGCGCCGGCCGGTTCCCAGTCGAGATTCGCCGAGCAACGGCGCAGCGTGTCATCCAGATCGCGCACGAGAAAGCCGCGCGCGGTGACGCGCACCAGTTGGCCCGGTTGCAGATCGCGTGGCTGCGGCGCGGGCGTCGCGAAAGTTTCCGGCGGCAGTTGCAGCGGCTCCATCGGCATGATCTCGATGCACAGGCCGCCGTCGACGGAAGGTTCGTACTCGGGGCGCTCGGGTGTCACGCCGACCCACAAACGGTCGAAGGGCATTTCCGGCGTGCGCTGCGCCATCCGGAAGGGCAGGCGGCGACGCATCAGGCGCTCGACCGTCTGCTCGAACTTCGGACCATGCGCGGCCACCACGATCGAATGCGTGAGGATCGGCCGATGCTTGCCTTGAAACGCTTCGAGGCTCTGCAGGAAATGATGAAACGACGGGTCGCCGGGGTTCGGGCGATCCAGATGCACTTGCGGCTCGACTCGCGTCGGCGCCACGGCCAGCGACTTGTGCACGCGCAGAAAATGGGCGATGTACGGATGGTTGCCGAACGCCTGGCGCCAGTTCGGATGTTTGTGAATCCCCAGCTTGTTGACCAGCAATTCGGTCATCCCGTCCGGGTCCGGAACCATCATGTCGGCGGTCATCAGCAGATCGAACATATTGGTGAATCTCCAAAAAGTGTTTGAATGGACGGCTTGTCAGGATGCCTGGCCGGTCACCGGCGCAGCGGCGCGCAGGCGGGTGGCCGAGGTGGCGTGAACCGCCGTTTGCTTGGCCTCGGCGGGCTCGCTGCCGGAGCCGCCGCGCAGGCGTTCGGCTTTCGGCCGCAGCAGGAAATAGGAGAGCGCCGGAATCAGCACGAGGGCGCCGACCATGTTCCACAGGAACATGAAGGTGAGCAGGATGCCCATGTCGGCCTGGAACTTGATCGGCGACCAGACCCACGTGACGACGCCGCCCGCGAGCGTGAAGCCGACCAGCATCACGACCTTGCCGGTGAACATCAGCGCGTCGCGGTAGGCCTCGCGCAGCGTAGCGCCGGCGCGTTGCCGCGCGAGTTGCACGGAGAGCAGATACAGCGCGTAGTCGACACCGATACCTACGCCGAGTGCGATCACCGGCAAGGTGGCGACCTTCACGCCGATGCCGAGCAGCACCATCAGCGCTTCGCACAATACCGAGGTGAGCATCAGCGGAATCAGCGCGACGACCACGGCGCGCCACGTGCGGAACGTGATGAAGCAGAGGATCGCCACCGACGCATACACCAGCAGCAGCATCTCGCGATTGGCCTGTTCGACGACGATATTGGTCGCGGCGTCGATGCCGGCCGAACCTGCGGCCAGCAGAAAGTGCCGATCGGGCGTGTCGTGCACGGCGGCGAAGTCGTTCACCACGTGCACCACGCGCGTCAGCGTCTCGGCCTTGTGGTCGCCCAGGAAGACCAGCAGCGGTGCCACCGTGCGGTCGGCATTGGTCAGCTCGGGCATGGCCACCACGACGTTCGAAAACGCGTCACCGGAGACAAACGGGTCACGATTCACTGTCAGCCATTTGGGCGAGCCTTCGAAGTTGCCGGCTGTGTATTGCCGCACCACGCCGGCCGCCGACACCGTGCCGCGCACGCCTTCGGTCTCGCGCAATTTCGCTTCGAGGCGATCCATTTCGGTCAGCGTCGGAAAGCTCTCCACGCCGCCGGCCGGCGTCTTGACGATCACGGCGAACACATCGCTCGACAGGTTGTAGTGCTGGTTGATGAAAGCGTTATCGCGGTTGTAGCGCGAGTTCGCTTTCAGTTCGGGGGCGCCGGAGTCGAGATCGCCCACCTGCAGGTGCGTGCTGATCGCCAGGCCGCCAATGAACAGCAGCAACGCGCCGACCATTGCGCCAATCGCCCATTTGCGGGTGGAAAAGCGGTCGAAGGCCTGATAGCTACGCACCACGAAGCCGCGCTTTGCGTGTGGATCGGCGCTCAGGCGAGCACGGCGCACCGCGGAGCGGCTCACGCCGGTGTACGACAGCAGCACTGGCAGCAGCACGAGGTTGGTGAAGATCAGCACGCCTACGCCGATGCTGGCCGCCAGCGCGAGGTTGCGGATCACGGGCACGTCGATGATCATCAACACCGCGAAGCCGACCACGTCCGCGAGGAGGGCGGTCAGGCCGGCGAGGAACAACCGCCGGAACGTATGGCGAGCGGCCGCATAGCGATGCACGCCGCGTGCGACGTCGCGGGTAATGCCGTTCATTTTCTGCGCGCCGTGCGACACGCCGATCGCGAACACAAGGAACGGCACGAGGATCGAATACGGATCGATCGAGAAACCGAGCCACTGCACGATGCCGAGTTGCCAGATCACCGCGGCGGCGGAACATAGCACGACCAGACCGGTGCTGCGCAGACAGCGCGTGTACGCATAGAGCGCGAGCGCGGCGATCAGGGCCGACACGCCGAAGTAGATCAGCACGCCGTCGAGGCCGTCGATCAGATCGCCCGCCAGCTTCGCGAAGCCGACGATGTGAATCTTGACGTTGCCGGTTTCGAGCGAGCGGACCTGTTTTTCCAGATCGTGCGAGAGCTCGCGGTAATTCAGCGGCGCACCGGTGGCCGGATCCTTGTCGAGCAGCGGCACGAACACGACGCTCGAACGCTCGTTGTTGGCGACCACCGAGCCGCCGATGCCGGCGCGCGCCACGTTGCGACGCAATTCGTCGAGGCTTTTCGCGGAGCCGTCGTAGGCTTCCGGCATCACCGGGCCGCCGCGAAAACCGTCCTCGGTGATTTCGGTCCAGCGCACCGAGGGCGTCCACAACGACTTCATGTAGGCGCGGTCCACGCCGCGCATCAGGAACACCTTGTCGTTGATCTTTTGCAGCGTGCGCAGATAGTCGGCGTCGTAGATCGAGCCGTTGGTGTTCTCGACCGAGATGCGCAGCGAGTTGCCGAGCGCACGCAATGACGCGGCATTGTCGAGATAGTTGCGCACGAACGGATGCGACTGCGGAATCATGTTCAGGAAGTTCGCGTTGACTTCCAGCCGCGTGGCGCGCGCGCCGAACAGCGCCGTCAACAGGACGCAGACGATCACGATGAGCGCGCGATGATTGAAAATCAGCCGCTCGACGGGACCGCCCGAGCGACGGTCGAACGGCTGCGCCGGTTGCGGTTGATCCTTCGCTGTCGACTGATCGTGGGGGTTATTCATGTTGAACACCTTTAGTGATACGATTCAATGCTCAGCGCCGCGCGCCGATCGCTTCGACACTCATGCCGCTCGACCCGCCGAGCGCCACGCGATCCGCGCCGTCCGCGGCAATGCCCGCGAACAGCATCGGCGTATCGGCCGAAACGCGCTGGAACACACCGCTGACCGGATCGGCGACCAGCAGCATCGCGCGGCTGCCGCAAATCACGATGCGGCCGTCGCCGAGCACGGTGGCGCCGTTCAGAGTGGAATCGGTGCCGGTGTCGGCCTTTTGCCAACTGCCGCCCTGGTCGGTGCTTTGATAAACCGTGCCGCGCAGACCGAACGCAAAGAGCCGCTTCTCATTGCCGACAATGCCGAAGAAGCTGCCCGTGTAGCCCGATTGCAGCCGTTTGAATTGACCGCTCGCGCGATCGAGCCTGAATACCGTGCCACGCTCGCCGGCGATATACACCTCGCCGCCGACGCCGCGAATCGCGTTCAGGTTCAGAAAGTCTGGGTTGTCGATATGTTCAAGGCCCGGTTGCCACGTCTTGCCGCCATCGCTCGTGACCGCGAACGAGCCGAACGAGCCGACCGCGTAGCCATGGCTTGCGTCGTCGAACCAGACGTCGAGGTAGGGCAGTGAAGGGCCGGCCTTGGCGTTGTTTTCTTCCTGCTTCAGATAGCTCTGCCAGGCCGCGACATTTGCATCGCCTCGCGCAACGGCGGCGCGGTAGTAGGCGACGAAGCGCTCGTTGGAGACGCGTCCGTCGAGCTGTTTGGTCCAGCTCGTGCCGCCGTTCGATGTGTGCAGAATCACGCCGTCGTGGCCGACCGCCCAGCCTTCGGCAGCCGTGGGAAAGGTGATGGCCGTTAGATCGCTTTGCACGGGGCTCGCAACCTGACGCCAGTGATGCCCGTGGTCGTCAGATACGACGATCACGCCGCGCTGCCCCACGCCGACGAGGCGCTGACCCGCGCTCGCCACCGCCGTCATGGGGCGGGTGGCTGGTGAGACGGCGGTTTCGGCGGGCGCGTCGAGCGGATCGATAAAGCGTGTTGCGCTCGCTGTCTGAGGTCCGGCGCCAGTCGCCGCGGCAAACGCCGGCGGGCACGCGAGTGCCGCAACGAGCGCGGTAACACTCGCCGTCATGTATTGCACTGACCGGAAAGTCATGGGTAAGTCTCCGCGGACACTGGTTGACAAGTTGTCGTCAAAACTCTTGATGAAAATGCATCATCGAATTCAGCGGCGCGCCGGCCGGACCGACTCCGTCCAGTCAGCGCGCCTGAACCGCTTTAGCGCACGCCCGCGCTTTGCAACGCTTGCGGCGTGTAGTACGCCTGATTCGGCAGTTCGTCGTACGGGATCATGTGGGTGACCGGATCGCCCTGGTCCGCGATCACCGCGTAGTTGCCCTTGGTCAGGTCGTAGACCACCTGGATCGGTTGGCCGACGCGCGGCTTGTCGTAAGGAATGATGTCCAGCGTATAGGAGGTGCGGTAGAGCGCATTGCTCTGGTCGTACGCGTCATACGCCACGATCAGCCACGTGTCTTCGTCGATGTAGTACGTGCGATGGCTGTAGACATCACGCTGACCCGTCTTGAGGGTCGCCTCGACCACCCACACCCGGTGCTTTTCCCAGCGCACGACATCCGGATTGGCGAACTTGTCGCCCACCAGATTCGGCGACTGATATGCGCGATAGTTGTTGTACGGCACGATGATTTCCTTCTCGCCCGCCAGCTTGAAATCAAAGCGGTCCATGCGCCCCTGGAAGCCGCCGATTTCGTCGAACAGCAGCGTGCCGCCGATACCGGCCATCGGTGTGTCGTATTTCAGTTCGGGCGCCACGCGCACGCGCCGCTGGCCCGGCATGTAGATCCAGGTGGTGTCGTCCTGGTCGCCGTTATTGGAGCTGTATTTCGCCAGATACAACTGGCCGACCTGCGAAGCCGGTCCGAAGAAGTTCGTGTAGGTCAGGCGGAAATACGCGTCGTTCAATTTGCTCGCGTTGCGGTCGTAGAACGGATAGATGAACTTGGATTCCTGATCGCCCATCAGCGTCTTGTGACCCGCTTCGTCGACAAAAATGGTGCGGAAGCGGAAGTCGGTGCGCACGCCCTGGTAGCGCATGTTCTGATTCCACATCACCTCGTAGCCGTCTTTCGGAATCGGGAACGGAATGCAACCGAACGCGCCTTCCACGCCGTCACCCTTGATCTTGCCGACAAGCTTGGCAGTGGTCGCGCAGCCCACCGTATTCTTCAGCACCCAGTCCGGATAAGCCATGGTGCGGCGCGTCTTGTACACGTCGACGCGAAAGCCCGGGAAGCGGTCGAGCAACGCCTTGGTGCCGGGCGTCAGTTCGTCGGCGTACTTGGCCTGATTCGCCTTAGTGATCGATTCGACCAGCTTGTCTTCCTTGAACGGATCGGGATAGCGGCCGCTGCCAGGTTTGAAATCGGCGGGGACCGTGAGGTCCTTCACGCCGCCCGCGTAAGCGGGGATCGAACCGTCCTCGTTGCCGGCTTTCTTCGCGCCGAATTCGGTGAGCTTGCCGCCGCCCAGCTCTTTGGCTTCGTCGGCGCTGACCGCCGCGAGCACGGGCCCACTGGCGGCGACTGCCGTCGCCATCGTTGCCAGTACCATTGCGAGTTTCATGCTTGTCTCCAGAATATGTGTCAGAAAAACCAGTTGGTGCGAAACGGCTTTTTATCCGGCGCCCGTGAAGGCGTCCGTGACAGAAAGCGGGCGCGACCGTCGCCCGTCAGAATGAAGAAGAAAACGTGAGCGAAACCCAATTCTTGTCGTTATAGAAAGTCGGACCGTTGCCCGTTGCGTAATACGAAGGACCGCCGCTCGGCAAACCGTTGGCGAGACCGAAGTTGGTCTGGCCGCCTGCGTGCGAGTGATAGCCGTTGTATTGCAGCGTGACGTTGTATTTGTTCTGAATCAGCGCGTGCAAGCCGAAGGTGTAGATCATCGAGCCTTGATTGGTGCCGCCCAGACTCGGCGTGTTGCCCCACAGGCCGTACTGGAGGAACATCGGCGCGTCGATGTCGACGCCCGGAAACACCTGCAGCCATTGCGGATCGAACTGCACGGCCAGCGCAACCGAATTGTTGGTGGAGCAACCGGCCCACTTGCTGCCGGTCGGACATTCGGCCGAGTTGTCCACGCCGCTATAGAGCGCGCCGTTGCTGGTGGTCTTGACCTTCTGCGTGAAGGTGATTTCGCCCAGCGCGCTGCCGGTGTTCCAGAACGGCGTGCGCGACAAGCCCGCCAGCACGTTGCCGATCACGTTGACGACGTCGCCGCGCGCACCTTGCTGGCCGCTCAGGTCGCTCGCCAGCGGGCCGGTGCCGCTGTTCAGCGCGGTGTTATGCCGGTAGGACACTTCGAAGCCCGTGCTGAAGTCGCCGATCTGGCGGTCGAGGCTCATGCCGTACAACTTCACATTCGAGCCATAGGCGAGGTGATAGTTGGCCGCGCCGGTTGTCGGATTCACGCCGAGCAGCACCCACGGCTGCGTTTCCGTGAGATTGCGGTAGTAGAAGCCGAACGTGCCGCCGAGCCATTGCGGAGCCCACGTGACTTTGGCGCCGTAGTCGTTGTGAAAACCGTTGTTCGGCATCACGTCGTTCCCGCGGGGCACCGAGCCCTGCAGCAGATTCGGCCCCTGGAAGCCGAAGCCGACCGTGCCGAGATACGTGCCGCCTTCCGGCAGACGGGTCGGCATGTATTCGGCGAAATACTGCGCGGCGAGTCCGACCGTCGGCGTGAGTTGAGTTTCGAACAGGATCTGGGCGCGCGGAATCGCGAGCTCCTTCGCCTGCGTGCCGGGCGACGCGGCGCCCTTGATGTTGTCCGAGGCGTTCTGACCGTAGTTGATGCCTTCATTGCCGAAGATCAGCGCATTGCCCCAGTACTGAGTCAAGCGCCCGACCTTGATTGCGCTGGGCTGGCCGTTGATCTCGAACTTGTAGAACACGAACGCATCCAGCAGGTCAGCGCCTTGCTGGTAATAGCGCTCGGTATAGCTGCTGTAGTGATTGCCGCTGTACGAATTCAGGCTCGAATAAGGCACGCCCGGATAAGCCATGCCTGGATTGTTGTTCACGCCGCCGCCGTACGCGAAGTCCTTCCAGAGCGAAGCGCTCACGCGGAAACCGAACTTGTCCTGATAGATCGCATCGAGTTCGGTCAGGTCGGACACGCGGTTCGTGACGATGTCGCCGGCGTGCTTGAACTTGTAGTCCGATTCGCTGTAGAGCGGGTTATTGCCGATCGAGTCATTGATGCCCTGCGCACGCATGCCCAGGTTGTAGCTGATCGTGTTGTCCCAGTTGATGTTCAGATCGGGGTTCGAGCTGAGTTGCACGGCGCCGGCCGTGGCAGCCCAGCATCCCAGAGCCATCGCAATACCGAGGCTCATCCGGTTTTTCTCGAATCTGGCGCAGCTGCTCATTCCCTTCATCTCCTTGTCTCCGTGGCTCCCTGGTGGGGCTGGGTTTTTCTTTGACGCTGGCGACGGCACGGTGCTGCTGGCCTCGTGGGTTCCACGCTGCCGCCCAGGGAATTAGACACAGTGTTCAACTCTGTGCAGTCTGCTCGTCGGGACTTTTTGGATTCACCTGGATTCGGAATTGAATTCTATAGATAGAATTTTGGCTCCGATTCTCTCGTTTTCCCTTATTCGAAACAAAAACACAGAAGATGTTCATATCCATGCTGTCGACGAGGACAAGATCCGATAGGGTGCAGGATCAGGTCGCGACGGGCTGAGCACGGCCCGGCGCATGGCACCGGGGGTTTCGACGCGTGGAATAGCCGGCTGGGACTGAAATGAAGGGTGGGATTGCATGCTTGACTATCGGGAGATAACGCTGGCCAGTCGGACCGTCCACTGGCTGTTTCTTAAATTGATCACCAGAATCGAACCTGTTCAACTTATCCGCTATCAGGGGTTACCCGGCCTTTCGGGCGTCGATCATAGGCACTATCCAGAGATACCCTGGAGGCAGGGGCAAATAAGAGACACATTTTAAATATGTGTTCATAATCTCTCGAAAATTGGCTGCGGCGTTCGAAAGCGCAACGCCGTCGGCGACGGACAAAACCCGTGAACTCGTCACAGGAAGAATCGATGGCTTTTCGTGAGCATTACGACTATGTGATTGTCGGAGCAGGCTCGGCGGGCTGTGTGCTGGCCAATCGTTTGTCGGCGGATTCGGGCGTATCCGTGCTGCTGCTCGAAAGTGGACCGCCGGATCGCAGCGCGCTGATTCACATGCCGCGCGGCATCGGCAAGATACTGAGCCCGGGCGGCCCGCTCGTCTGGAGCTATCGGGCCACCCAGCGCAGCGGCGGCGGCTCGGAAGACTGGTTGAAAGGGCGCACGCTCGGCGGCTCGAGTTCGGTCAACGGCATGGTGTATCTGCGCGGCCATCCGCAGGATTACGACGACTGGGAAGCGGCGGGTTGCACCGGCTGGGGCTGGGCCGACATGGGCCGTTGCTTCAAGAACATGGAAGATCACGAACTCGGCGAGGCGCAATGGCGCGGTGCCGGCGGTCCGCTGAAAGTGTCGATGCATCCATCGGGCGATCCGCTTTGCGAGGCGGTGATCGAGGCGGCAGGGCAGAGCGGCGTGCCGCGCGTCGGGGATATCAATGGCGCGGCGGATGCGGCGATCGGCTACCAGCCGCGAACCATCTGGCGCGGGCGCCGCTGGAGCGCGGCCAAGGCGTTTCTCGATCCCGTACGCGGTCGTGCAAATCTCGACATCCGCACCGGGGTCGAGGTCGAGCGGATCAATTTCAGCGGCAAGCGCGCCACGGGGGTGTCGCTGCGCACGGCCGAGGGCGCCGTGCTGACGGTCAATGCCCGCCAGGAAGTGCTAGTGAGCGCGGGCGCGTTGAACTCGCCAAAGTTGCTTCAGCTCTCAGGTATCGGCGACGGCAAGCAATTGCGCGAACTCGGCATCGAGGTGGTGGCCGACGTGCCCGCAGTAGGCCGCAACCTGCGCGAACACCGGCCGGTGATGCTGAGCGCGCGCGTCACGGGCGGCAGTCTGAACCGCCAGTTTCGCGGCTGGCCGCTTGTCGCCAACATGTTCCGCTACCAGTTGCGTGGCGCGGGCCCGATGACACATGCGGCACACGAGGTCTGCGCGTTCGTCAAAACCAATCCGGAGCTGACGCGCCCGAACGCGGAGATCGGCGTCGGTCTGTATTCGCTGACCGTGAAGGATGGCAAGATCGCGATCGATACGCAACCCGGCATGACCTGGGTGGCCTATCTGACCCATCCCCAGAGCCTGGGCAGTGTAAGCATCACGTCGGCGGATCCCGCTGCGCCGCTCGCTATCGACGCCAACTATCTCGACACCGAACAGGACCGCCGCCACAGCGTGGAGCTGATCCGGCTGATTCGCAGCATGCTGCGCCAGCCGGCGCTCGGTGGTCATTTCACCGAGGAGACCGCGCCGGGTCCCGCCTTCACGTCCGATGAGGAACTGGTCGACGCGTACTTCAAATTCGGTTCGACCGCCTTTCACGTATCAGGCACTTGCCAGATGGGCAACAGCGACGCCGCAGTTGTCGATACCACACTGCGGGTGCGCGGCGTGGAACGCTTGCGCGTGGTCGATACGTCGATCATGCCGACGCTGATCGCGGGCAATACCAATGCGCCGGCCATGGCGATCGGCATGCGCGCGGCTGAACTAATACTCGGCGAGCAATGACGGTGGCCGTGTTGCCACGGCTATCGCCATCTGACAGAGACTTGGACGGAGACATCGAATGAATGATTTTGCGGCACTGCCGAAGCAATTTACCGAACAGACGCGGCTCTTTATCGGCGGCGCGTGGGTCACGCCGCACAGCGGCGAGCGTGAAGCCATACTGAATCCGGCCACCGAGGAGGTGATCGGCGAAGCGCCGGTTGGCGGACTGGTCGAAGCCGAAGCAGCGCTCGCCGCCGCGCGTGAAGCATTCGACCGCGGGCCGTGGCCGGGCATGTCGCCAGCCGAGCGCGCCGGCTTCATGCGGCGCATGCATGCCGCGTTGCTCGCGCGGGCCGATCGCATCAAGGCGTTGCAGATCGTCGAAGCCGGGGCAACGCGCGCACTGGCCGAAACCATGATGTTCGCGTCGCCGATGAAGATCGTCGAAACCGCGATCGAGCGCTCGCTGAATCAAACAGCCCGCCATCTGCCGATTACGACCGCGCTCAATCCTTTCGATCCAGCGGGTGCGCAACTGATCGGCAGTGGCGTCGTGGTGCGTGAAGCGATCGGCGTGGTGTCGGCGATCACGCCGTTCAACGCACCATTTCTCACCAACCTTGCCAAGCTGTTTCCGGCTTTGCTGGCCGGTAATACGGTCGTGCTCAAACCGTCGCCGCACACGCCGTTTTCCGCGCTGCTGTTCGGCGAGGCGGCTCAGGAAGCAGGCTTGCCGAGCGGCGTGCTGAACATCGTCACCGGCAATGCCGACGTCGCGCAGATGATGACCGCGGATGCGCGCGTCGATATGGTGACGTTCACGGGTTCGGAGCAGGTGGGAGCGGCGATTCTTGCGCAAGGCGCGCCGACCATCAAGAAGACGTTGCTCGAACTCGGCGGGAAGTCGGCGCTGATCGTCCGGGAAGATGCCGATGTGCAGAAAGCGGCGATGGAGGGCGTGTTTCAGGTGTCGACGCATTGTGGCCAAGGCTGTGCATTAGCCACACGTCATATCGTGCACAACGCCATTCGTCCCGCGTATGTCGAAACCATGCGCGCGATAGCACAGCAGTTGAGCGTTGGCGATCCGGCGGCGGCAGGCACCGTGGTCGGACCGTTGATCCGGGAAGCGGCGCGTAGCCGCGTCGAACGCTTCGTGCAACAGGGGCAGGACGAGGGCGCGCGGCTCGTGGCCGGGGGACGGCGGCCGGCGCATCTGGATAAAGGGTTTTTCTACGACGTGACGATTTTCGACGGCGTGACGAACGATATGTCGATCGCCCAGGAGGAGATCTTCGGTCCAGTGGCCAGCGTGATCGGCTTCGATAGTGACGAAGAAGCGGTGCGGATTGCCAATGACAGTCGATATGGCCTGTATGGCGGCATTCATTCGCGCGACCCGGCGAAGGCTTATGACATGGCGCTGCGTTTGCGCACCGGCGGTGTGGTGATCAACGGTGGCCTGTATTCGTTGATGGACGCGCCGTTTGGTGGATATAAGCGGTCCGGGCTTGGGCGTGAATTCGGAGAGAAGTGGCTGGATGAATATACGCAGGAGAAGTCGGTGCTGTTCCGGATCGGGGTTTGATCTCGACAAATCCCCGCTCGCGCTTGTGCCGAGGCGGAGCGGGATCTCTCACTTTGCTGTTGTCGATAGCGCTTCTGCAAAGTGCGGACTTAGGGCTCGCGCACTTTGCGCCGCAACTCCTCGCAACCCAACCTTGGCAGCATTAGTGCACTCACAATAGGTGTGGACGCGCTATCGCCGAGCGCTAGCGGGCATCGTGACGCGCTGCAGCGCGGCCATCGGGCCGAGCCGCTCGATCGCTTTCATCTGCGCCGCGTCGCGCACGAAGAGCGACCCGGCGAATCCCAGTGCGTTGATCGATACGCCCTCGACACGCTCTTCTGACCTCGGCACGAGCAGCATCCATCGGCGTGTAACGAGCAGGTTGTATGGCGCCGATTGATGAAGTTCACCGCTGACCTCGACTGGTCGGACGCCGGCGGCTTCGAGCAGTGCGCGATAGCAGGAGAGGACCGGCTGCGCCGCATCCACGGAGATCGCGGCGCCGGGCTCGAGACGCGCGAACGCATGCCGGAATGGCAGGCCTGGTACGGTTTGCGCCAGACCATCGAGGAGCGTGGTTGCCAGAATGGACTCGATGGGGACCGGCGGTTCAGAGTCGCCCAGCGGCAACGGCACGATTTGCAGATGCTTGTGCGCCTGACTCGCGCCCGCGGCCGCGCCTGCATTGTAGAAACCGATGCCGTCGAACTCGGCCATGCAGGCAATCAGCGACTCGAAGTCGGCCAGGTCGAGGAGCGCGTCCTGCGCTTCAAAATCACGGGTAACGATCAGCAGATGATTGTCGATGACATTGAACTTGTTGAGCAAGGCCAGATGCGTGTCTGAGATATCGGCAACAAAGAGATCCGGCTCGTAGGGCAGGAATGGATTCGCCAATGGGCGCTCCCCCTCATGAAGCTTTTGCGTTTGCCGGCGCTGCTGCTCCTTGCGGGTCAGGCTCGACACCTGCCGCACGACAAAGCGGATGCCGCCGCTTTCGATCACCGCCTGAACGGTCTCGATCTGCTGCAGCGCGCCGCAGCGCAGCGCGTGCTCCGCCTGGCGCAGCATGGCAGGCCACAGGGTTCCCGGTGCAAGGCGTCGATTTTCCATGGTTCGTTGGGGAGATAAATTCGTGATTGAGCACGATCGTCGATTGCTGCTAAAGCTTGTAACCGATCGTGCGCAACAGATCCTTGCGCCATTGCACGTCCTCCTCGTTTTCGACGCCGAGCGGCGAGAATCCGTCGATCACGCCGACGATGCCACGGCCCTGGTCCGTTTCGGCGATCAACACCTCGACGGGGTTCGCTGTCGCACAGAAGATCCGGCATACCTCGGGCACTGCTTTGATCGCGTTCAGCACGTTGACCGGGTAAAAGCCGTCCCCCAGAAAAACAAGGAAGCTGTGGCCGGCGGCGACGCTCATCGCGTTTTTGCAAGCCATCTCGACCATGCCCTCATCGGTGCCGGACCGGCGTACGAGGCGCTTGCCGGAAGCCTCGCAAAATGCCAGGCCGAACTTGATGCCCGGCACGGTGCCGACCATTGCCTCGTGAATATCCTCGACGGATTTGATGAAATGGGTTTGCCCGAGGATGAAGTTAGTCGTTTCGGGCTTGACGATTGTGACGGCGGACAATTGCATAGCGGACCTCATTTCGTTGCGACAGCACAGAGGTAAAGACGCGCAGAGCGCCGGCAATTCTGACTTCGGAGATTCGCGCCAGCCAGTCCACTGCTTTACCGCATCTTCCAGGCTAGTACTAACCGCCCGTCGGCCGAGCGGTCAAGGGACAGTTCTGAACTTTGCGTGCCGTCGGCAATACGTAATCGCGGAACTGCTCGCGCAACTTCAGCTTATGCAGCTTTCCGGTTGCGGTGTGCGGCAACTCGTCGACGAAGACGACATCGTCGGGGATCCACCACTTGGCGACCTTGCCTTCGTAGAATCCACGCAACTCGTCCTGGGTCACATCGCTATCGGGACGCTTGACGACCACCAGCAGCGGCCGCTCCGACCACATGGGATGCGCGCAGGCAATGCACGCCGCTTCCGCCACCGCGGGATGGGCGACCGCCACGTTCTCGATGTCGATCGAACTGATCCACTCGCAGCCGGACTTGATCAGGTCCTTGCTGCGATCGGTGATGCGCATGAAGCCGTCGCGATCGATCGTGGCGACGTCACCGGTCGGAAACCAGCCATCGACGAGCGGCGACGCATCGTGGCGGAAATAGCGGTCGATCACCCACGGCCCGCGCACATGCAGATCGCCGAACGCGACGCCGTCCCACGGCAATTCGCGCCCGCCGTCGCCGATAATCTTCATGTCGACCCCGTACATCACATGTCCCTGCTTCTCGAGCAGCCTGCGCTGCTCGTCGGGCGAGCGCTGCGTCTGCTCCCAGTTGAGTCTTGCAAGCGTACCGAGCGGCGACATCTCCGTCATGCCCCACCCGTGGATGGCCTCGACGCCGTAGTCGTCCTTGAACATTCTGAGCATCGCGGGCGGGCACGCCGAGCCGCCGATTATCGTGCGCTCCAGCGACGAGAACCGCACGCCCGCTTCGCGCACGTAGTTGAGCAGCCCGAGCCACACGGTCGGCACGCCCGCCGAACACGTGACGCGTTCGGCTTCCATCAGCTCGTAGAGCGACTTGCCGTCGAGGTCCTTGCCGGGGAAGACCAGCTTCGCGCCAGTTAGCGGCGCGGCATGCGGAATGCCCCACGCGTTCACATGGAACATCGGCACGACGGGCAGCACGGAATCGCGCGCGGACAGGCCCATCGCATCGGGCAGCGATGCGCCTAACGCATGCAGCACAGTGGAGCGATGCGAATACAGCGTGCCCTTCGGATTGCCCGTCGTGCCCGACGTGTAGCAAAGATTCGATGCGCTTCGCTCGTCGATGAGCGGCCAGTCGAAATCACCGTCCTTCGCCATGAGCAACGCTTCGTAGCTCGATGCGGCCGTCGACATGCGTGGCCTATGCGCGTCGTCCGTCATTGCAATCCAGCCGAGCACGTTTGGGCATTGCGGCGCAAGCATGTCGACGAGCGGCGCGAACGTGATGTCGAACAGTACATAGCTGTCGTCGGCGTGATTGACGATATAGGCGATCTGGTCGGGAAAGAGCCGCGGATTGATCGTGTGGCAGATGGCGCCGAAGCCTGTTGTGCCGTAGTACGTCTCCAGGTGCCGGTAGCCGTTCCATGCGAGCGTGCCGATCCGGTCGCCCGCTTCGACGCCAAGCGCGATCAGCGCCTGCGCCAGTTGCTTCGCGCGCCGCTCGCAGTCGCGATACGTGTAGCGATGCACGTCGCCCTCGATGCGCTTCGACACGATCTCCGTCGTGCCGAAGTGACGCGACGCATGCGCCAGCAACGAAGAAACCATCAGCGGCACGTCCATCATCTGTCCATGCAGCGGTGTCGTCATAGCCGCGTCTCCCTGCTGTTGTCAACGCTTCCTTTGGCACTCGAAGGCTGACTATCCGTGCTCGAATTGACCGGCTGATGCTTCGATTGGCCTTTGATTCAACGAACGCGGCCAATCCCGTCCAGTGATTCAAGATAGGCTAGCCCCAGACCTGTTGCAAATGGCTAATGGGAATATTGCCAGCCTCGATGGCGCCTACCGGGAAGAAGTCCCTTAGTCGGCTAATTAACGATACTAACGATACGGTCTGGCGGGTCGCCTCTTGTCGCAGCCGGGTCCTGCGCCTAATGTTTAGAAGCAGGCACCGGACAAGGGAAGAGATCGTATGCGCTGCGCAAAGTGCGGGTTCGAGAATCCTGCTGGGGCCAGCTTCTGTGAAGCATGCCGCGCCATGCTGGCACGCACCTGTCCGCGCTGTCGGGCCGAGGCGGGGCCTTCCGCCAAGTTCTGCAGCGAATGCGGCGCGTCGTTGACTGACGGGCCCGCCGGGGCGTCCGTGCAGTCACGCTCCGCTTCAGAGCCGTCCCCGGCGCCTATCCATTACACGCCACACCACCTCGCCGAGCGCATCCGCGCCGAGCAGGCGGCCATGGAAGCCCGCGGCGGGATCGCCGGCGAGCGCAAGACCGTCACGGCGCTATTTGCCGACATGGCGGGGTCCACGGCGCTGGTTCACGACCTGGACCCGGAAGAAGCCCAGCGCCTGATCGAGCCAGTCGTCGCGCTGATGATGGAAGCCGTTCACTACTACGAGGGTTATGTCGCCAAATCGCTTGGCGACGGCATCCTGGCGTTGTTTGGCGCGCCCATCGCTCATGAGGACCATCCGCAGCGCGCGCTGTATGCCGCGCTGCGGATGCAGCATGCGATGCGCCGCCACGGGGACAGGATTCGTCTGGAAAAAGGCATCCCGCTGCAAATTCGCGTCGGCGTCCACACCGGGGAGGTCGTCGTGCGGTCGATCCGTACGGACGACCTGCACACCGATTACGATCCGGTCGGACACACGATCCACATTGCGTCCCGAATGGAAGGGATCGCCGCCCCGTCGTCGATTCTGGTGAGCGAGTCCACGCACAAACTGGCCACGGGCTATTTTGAATTCAAGGCGCTGGGGGCCACGCAGGTCAAAGGCGTCCCCGAGCCACTCGTCGTGTATGAGGTATTGGGTCCCGGCGCGTTGCGCACGCGCCTGCAACTGTCGGCCCATCGCGGCCTTGCCAGATTCGTGGGCCGCCAGATCGAACTGGACCATTTGCATGCGGCGCTGGAGCAGACCAAAGAGGGACGCGGACAGATCGTCGCGGTGGCAGGCGAGGCCGGGGTCGGGAAATCGCGCCTGTTCCATGAGTTCAAGGAGCGCTCCCAGGGCAATCGTGTGCTGCTGGAGACGTTTTCGGTTTCGCACGGCAAGGCTTTCGCCTATTTGCCGCTCATCGAACTATTGAAGAACTATTTCCAGATCACCGCTCGGGACGACGAGCGGCAGTGTCGGGAAAAAGTCATGGGCAAGGCGCTGACCCTCGAACGAAGCTTCGAGGATCTTGTGCCGTACCTTCTCTTTCTGCTTGGCGTCGGCGAGCGAGGATCGGCGCTCGCGGAAATGGATCCGCAGATCCGGCGTGACCGGACCATCGACGCGATCATCGAGCTTCTGACGCGGGAGAGCCTCGACCAGCCGATCGAGTTGTTGTTCGAGGATCTGCAATGGCTGGACCGGGAGACCGAAGCATTCCTCTTGAGCCTCATCGACCGTGTGGTGAATTCGCGGATCCTGCTCCTCGTGAACTACCGGCCGGAGTATCAGCCTGTCTGGGAGCGCGTGGGCCATTGCAGCCAGTTGCGACTCGAACCGCTGGGTCCGGCGGAGGCCCAGGGATTGCTCTCGGCGCTGCTTGGGGACGATCCCACTCTCGTGCCGCTCAAAGAACTCATTCTGGAGAAGACGGAGGGCAACCCTTTCTTCATGGAGGAAGTTGTCCAGACGCTGGTCGAAGAGAAATCGCTGCTTGGCGAACCCGGCCGTTTCCGGATCGAGCATACCCCGGCTGCGCTGCATATTCCGACCACCGTACAAGGGGTGCTCGCCGCTCGCATTGACCGGCTTCCCGTGGCTGAGAAGGATTTGCTGCAGGCCCTGGCAGTCCTCGGCAAGGAGTTTTCGTTCAGTCTGGTCCAGCGCATCTGCGGTGGGCCGGGCGCCCCGACCGATGACGCGCTGCGGGATCTGCTGGCCCGGCTGGAGGCCGCGGAATTCATCTACGAGCGTCCCGCGTTTCCGGAGGTCGAGTATTCGTTCAAGCACGCGCTGACCCAGGAAGTCGCCGGCCGCTCGTTGCTGACAGAGCGCCGTAGCGCCCTGCACGAGCGTGCGGCGCAGGCCATCGAGGCGCTGTTCCCCACCCGTATCGCGGACTACTGGAGCGAATTGGCGCATCACTACAGGCTGAGCGGCAATATTCCGAAGGCCGTGGAGTATCTGCACCGCACCGGGCAACAGGCGCTCGAGCATTCCGCCCATCTGGACGCGATGCGTCATCTCGGCGCGGCGCGGGAATTACTCGAGCATTTGCCCGACACGCTCGAACGCGCCCAACAGGAACTGACGCTACTGCTCTCGCTGGGCCCCGCCTTGACGGCTGTTCGCAGCTATGGCGCACCGGAGGTCGCGGCGGCGTATACGCGCGCGCTGGCGTTGTGCGAACGGATCGGCGAGACATCGAAGATCTTCCCGGTGCAACTGGGGCTGAGGACGTATTACCAGCTGCGCGCGGAATACCGTACTGCGAACGAACTGGGAGAGCGGCTGCTGCGCATGGGACGGCAGGTCGGCAAACCGGCCTTGCTCGTGGAGGCGCATCTCGCGCTCGGGACAAGCCTGTTCTTCCAGGGCGATCTGGAAGCTGCCCGTATCCACCAGGAACAAGCTCTGGTTTTTTATCTCCAGGAAAGACATGACGAGCAGGTCTACGACCACGTGATCGATCCGGGCGTGCGCGCCCTGAACTTCATGGCCTGGACCTTGTGGCATCAGGGATACCCCGATCAGTCAAACAAGCGAAGCCAGGAAGGTCTGGCACTGGCCAGGAAATATACCGGCGGCTCGACCCTGGCGTTGACGTTGGCCTATACGGCGCAACTGCATCTGTTTCGCGGCGATGTGACGCTGACCCGCAAGTACGCGGAGGCCGTCATGTCACTCGCGACCGAGCAAGGGATGTCGTTCTGGCTCGCGTGGGGAACGATTCTGCGCGGCTGGACGCTGGTCCAGCAGGGTAGCCGCGACGAGGGGATTGCGCAGATACGCGAGGGCCTGGCCGGCTACCGCGCGACCGGGGCCGAAATGGGCTACTCGTACTTTTTGGCGCTGCTCGCCGACAGCTACCGGCAAGCGCGAGAGACGGACGCGGGCCTCGGCGCGATCGACGAAGCAATGGCGATGGTGAGTCGTTCGGGCGAGCATTGCTTCGAGGCGGAGTTACATCGGATCAAAGGGCAACTGCTGCTCGACGCGTCGAGCGATCGCATCGGCCATGCTACCCGTGCGGAAGAAGCCGAGGGCTGCTTTCATCAGGCGATCGCAGTGGCCCGCCGTCATGGCGCCAGGTCGTTCGAATTGCGGGCCGTATCGAGCCTCGCCCGTTTGTGGCAATGCCAGGGCAAAACGGCGGACGCTCGCCAGGCGTTGTCCTTGGTGTACGGCAGCCTGGCAGAAGGCTTTGATACCGCCGACATGCGAGAGGCGAAGGCCTTGCTCGATGCGTTGGCGTTGTGCGAAAGGTGAGCGATCGATGGAGACGGGCAATGACAACGAAGAATACAAAACGTCGCGGCGATGACGAGCGCAAGCCGGTCGCGCTGGCTTTGCAGGGGGGCGGGATGCACGGTGCGTTCACGTGGGGCGTGCTCGACCGGTTGCTCGAGGACGGCAGGCTGGCGATTGAAGGGGTGAGTGCGACCAGCGCCGGCTCGATGAATGCCGCCGTGCTCGCGTACGGGCTGCTGAAAGGAGGCGAGGAGGGCGCACGGCAGACGCTGCACGACTTCTGGTACGCCGTGGCGCAATCCGCCGAGCGTTACAACCCATTGCGCTGGATGCCCTGGCTGAAAGGGACGCACAGCTTCGGGTTCGATCATTCGCCGTTATACGCGTTCGCCGACATGGCGCTGCGCATTTTCTCGCCCTACCAGTTCAATCCGAACAATCTCAATCCGCTGCGCGAGGTGCTCGACAGTCAGGTCGACTTCACCGCGTTGCGAAAGCAATGTCCCATCCAGCTGTATCTGTGCGCGACCAACGTCGAGACGGGGAAAATACGCATCTTCACGGGCGAGGATGTCTGCGCGGACGCCGTGCTTGCCTCTGCGTGCGTGCCGACGCTGTTCCAGGCGATCGTCATCGACGGCGAACACTACTGGGACGGCGGCTACATGGGAAATCCGGCCATCTATCCGTTGATTTACCACTGCAAGACGCGCGACGTCGTGATCGTCCACATCAACCCGCTCGTTCGCCGGGGCGTGCCGATCTCGGCTGCCGACATCCTCAACCGCGTCAGCGAAATCAGCTTTAATTCGTCGCTGATGCGTGAGATGCGCGCGATCGCCTTCGTCACCGATCTGATCCAGCAAGGCAAAGTCGATGGTGGCGAGATGAAGGAGATGCTGATCCATTCCATTCGATCCGACGAGGCAATGTGCGCGCTCAGCGTGTCCAGCAAGTACAACGCCGATTGGGATTTTCTTTGCGGACTGCGCGATAACGGGCGGCGCGAGGCCGACGCGTGGCTCACGCATCACTACCGGGACGTTGGGCAACGCTCGAGTATCGACATTCGCGAGGAGTTTCTTTGAGCATGGCGAGTGGATCGGCGCAAAGAAACGCGGTCGTGATGGGTACGGCGCCGGACGGTCACGCGATCCGGACATGGTGGAAAGAGGCGGGAATGAGTCAGACGCAGACGCGCTTCATCGCAGTGTGGTCAAGCAGCGGCGGCTTGCGCGCCGAGGCCGCTTATGACGAGCTGGTGCAGCTTTATGCCGAACCGGCACGTCATTACCACACGCTGCGTCATATTCGCCGCTGCTTGAACTATCTCGACCAGGCGCGTAGCGCGATTCCTCATCCCGATGTCGTGGAACTTGCGCTGTGGTGTCACGACGTAATCTACGTTCCCGGCGCACGGGACAACGAGCAACGCAGCGCGGACTGGTTCCGGCAATGGGCGGATGACCGCATCGTCGTGGGCGAACGCATCTGCGAAATGATCCTGGCGACGAAGCATACGCGTGTGCCGGCCGGATTGGACGATCGCTTTGCCTGCGATATTGACCTCGCTGTACTGGGCGCTCGACGCGACAATTTTCGTGAGGACGGGGCGCGCCTGAGGGCGGAACGTCCCGACCTTGACGACCGCGCCTACGACATGCACGAACGGACGATTCTGGGCAACCTGCTGGCACGCTCACGCATCTATCACACTGATTTTTTCCATACCCTCTGCGAAACGCGCGCTCGGGGCAATCTGATGTGGCGGCTTGGCCTGCCTGTGCCCCACTGACGGTGAGATGGCGGCGGGGTTGGCGGCGGACGGGCAAGCAAGCGGATTTCAGCTGCTGGCGACCGGTTCCCGTCGAGCGCTCCTGCGCAGGAAATCGGCGGGCACACCGAACGTTCGGAGGAACGCGCGGCGCATGCGTTCGCGGTCCGCAAAGCCCGTTTCCTGCGCCACCACGTTAATCGTGTGCCGGCCTTGCTCAATCATGAATCTGGCTGCTTCCAGCCGAAGCTGTTCCACAGCCTTGGCCGGCGACTGACCGGTTTCGGCCACAAAGGCGCGGCTGAACTGACGAGGGCTGAGGTTGGCCACATCTGCAAGCTCCTCGACGGTCAGCGGATTGCGCAGGTTTCGGCGAATATGTGCCAGCACCGATTCGATCCGATCGGACTTCGGCGTCATGTCGAGCAGTGCGGAATGCTGCTTCTGCCCACCTAGCCGACGCTGATTCATGACAAGAAGCCTGGCGACCATTTTCGCGGTATCAGGACCGAGGTCGTTATCGAGCAACGCCAGGGCAAGGTCGATGCCGGCGGTCATTCCCGCTGAAGTCCAGATTGGACCGTCGTTGACGAAGATCCGATCTTCTTCCGTTATGACGTTCGGGAAGCGCGCCCTGAATTCAGATGCATGTGCCCAATGCATGGTCGCGCGCCGGCCATCCAGAAGCCCGGCCTCGGCAAGAACGAATGCACCGCTGCAGATGGAGGTTATTCGTCTCGATGCTTTGGCTGCCTGTTTCACGAACGCAATCATCGTTGCATCGGACGACGGCATTTTCATTTCAGTGATCGAACCCACGATAAGCGTGTCGAATGCCGGATCGCCGAATGCCTCGGTTTGCAATGTCATGCCACCCGAAGATTCGACGGGACCGCCATGTTCAGACAGCAAATGGACGTCGTAGCACCGGCCTGACGGCGGCATGTTCGCTAGCTCGAACACCGTCAGGGCCGCGAGGCTCATTAGCTGAAATCTTGGCGGCACGATGAAGCCGATCCGATGCATATCTATTCCTGCCGTCCGCAATATAAAAGTGACCGTGAACCGGTGCTGTTCGAGTCGCATTCCCAAATGTCAGGCCAACGAGTTCGAGTAGTGGATCTCCTGCGCTCGAATGACAGACGTCATGAAAGGTGGCAACAACGACATCCATCGTAATGGCCCGCGGCGTTAAGGTACAGGCACTTCTCTCATCCGCCTCGCAGTCAACGAAAGGAACACTGTCATGTCGAAAATCATCCGGGCCGCAGCCGTCCAGATCGCGCCCGTCCTCTACAGTCGGGAAGGCACGGTCGACAAGGTTGTCAGGAAAATTCTGGAACTCGGCAAGCAGGGCGTTCAGTTCGCAACCTTCCCCGAGACTGTCGTTCCCTATTACCCGTACTTTTCGTTCATCGAATCTCCATTCGCCATGGGAGCCGAGCATTACAAGCTGCTCGATCAGGCAGTGACTGTTCCGTCGGAGACCACCCGTGCGATTGGCGAAGCGGCGCGCCAGGCCGCAATGGTGGTGTCGATCGGCGTCAACGAACGCGACGGCGGCACGATCTACAACACCCAGCTCCTGTTCGATGCCGACGGCACGCTGGTGCAACGTCGCCGCAAGCTCTCGCCGACTTATCACGAGCGAATGGTCTGGGGAATGGGCGACGGCTCAGGCTTGCGCGCAATCGATACCGCCGTGGGCCGGGTCGGTCAACTGGCCTGCTGGGAGCACTACAACCCGCTTGCGCGCTATGCGCTGATGGCGGATGGCGAGGAAATCCATTCGGCCATGTATCCGGGTTCGTTCGCGGGTGACCTGTTCTCGGAGCAGATCTCCGTCAATATCCGGCAGCACGCGCTGGAGGCTGGCGCCTTCGTTGTCAACGCGACCGCGTGGCTGACCCCCGAGCAGCAACAGCAGATTCTGCACGATACCCATACCAGCGAGGTTGGCCCGATTTCCAGCGGCTGTTTCACTGCCATTATTTCGCCCGAGGGAGAGTACATGGGCGGCCAGCCGCTGCGTGAAGGAGAGGGCGAGATTATTGCGGATCTGGATTTCTGGCAGATCGACAAGCGCAAACGCATGATGGACTCACGCGGTCATTACAGCCGTCCGGACGTCCTCGGGCTGGTGATCGACCGCACGCCGAGGACACACGTGCTGGAGCGAACGCTGCGCGCGCCAGGCGAAGAGCCAGTGAGGGATATCGAAGTACTCGCCTGAAGGTGTGTCGTCTCGCGCAATACGGTCATCGTCATCTCGCCCATGGCATTCACCGGGCAATTTTGCATTCACTACGCTGGAGAAAAAAATGGACTTCAATGATGTCATGCTGGAGCGCAACGCTGACTTCGCTAACACGGGGTTTTCACCTGAACTCAAGATGATGCCGTCGACGGGGACGATTGTCGTCGGCTGCGTCGATCCTCGCGTCGATCCCGCGAGCGTGCTGGGGTTGAAACAAGGTGAAGCGGCGGTAATCCGTAACGTCGGTGGCCGGGTCAACAAATCGTTGCTTGAGACGCTGGCGATCCTCGCCGTCGTCGCGAAAGCGGCGGGACGCCCGGATGGTGCGCGTAATCTCGTCCTGCTACAGCACACGGATTGCGGGATTATCGGCTGCCATAAGCACGCACCCGCGTTGCTCGCGAGGCATATGGGTGTCGAGACGGCCGCGCTCGACGATCTCGCTATTACGGAGCCCTACGAGGCGGTGGCCCTCGATGTCGCAGCGCTTAAAGCAAACCGGGACCTCCCCGATGGCGTGATCGTGTCGGGTCTGGTCTATGAAGTCAAAACCGGCCGGATCGAGACCGTCGTCCCCCCGGCACCTTTGCGGGAGTCCGCGGCTCGATGAAGACAGGTAGCGTGGCTCGCCGCTGGGCGATACGCGTCGACGCGACTGACTTTTCACTCAGCCCGAAGGGGCAAGCGTGAATTCGATAGACGAGACGACCGTCGACCGATACACGCGTCGTCATTGCCAGCGAGGCGCGGACGGTGTGACTTTCATATCGCCTTCGGCCCAGTCCCGAACTGCGTTCGCAAATAATCGAAGGGCTGTGGGTGGGTGGCGATTCGCCGGGTAATAGAGGCAGAGCCCGGGAAACGATGGGCTCCAGTCAGTGAGCAACGCGACGAGCTGCCCCGACCGCAGTTGTTCTGCCGCAATGTATTCCGGAACCCACGCAATACCTATCCCGTTGAGCGCGGCCTCGATCATCAGGTTGAGGTTGCCGAGCGTCATCGGACCATCGACATCGATGCTCGCGCTTTTTCCGCGACGTTCGAGATCCCATCGATACAGGGCGCCGCTCTCGAAACGAAAGCGGATGCAGCGATGTTGCGCAAGATCGTGGGGTGCCTGCGGTGCGGGATGTTGCCGCAAATAGTCCGGCGATGCCACGGCTACGAACCGCATGTCGTCTCCGAAGCGCACGGCGATCATGTCGCGCGGAACGTCTTGTAGTACGCGGATGCCCGCGTCGAATCCGTCGGCAACGATATCGACCAAGCGCGTATCGACGACGATTTCGATATGAATGTCCGGATATCGCGTCAGGAAGCTCGGCAACACACTGCGCACGAGCGGTTTTGCCGCGGACTCAGACGCGCTGATGCGAATCACCCCCGACGGACGGTCACGCGTGGAAGCCGCTTCGCTCACCGCGCCTTGCAGATCGGCGAGGGCGGGACCGACGCGCCGCAGTAACCGTTCTCCTGCCTCAGTGAGCGCGACCGAACGGGTCGTCCGGTTGAACATTCGCACGCCCAGGCGCGCTTCGAACGCGCGCATGGCATGACTGAGCGCCGACGGCGACACGCCCAGGCTACGCGCGGCCGCACTGAAGCTGCGCTGATGGGCAATCTCCACGAAGATCGTCAGATCCGAAAGGCCAGCTTTCTGCATAGTTGAGGAATGTTCATAAGCCTATGCAATTGTAAGCCGATTGTTGAATGCATCGCAGCAGACTAAGCTGGGCCTTCCACATGCCATTTGGCGATCCGAAGGAGATAAAGCAATGCAAAAGCGCAAGCTTGGTAACGGTGGACTCGAGGTCTCGGCTATCGGTCTAGGTTGCATGGGTCTCAGCTTTGGCTACGGGCCGGCCGTCGAGAAAGCCGACGGCATCGTACTCATCCGTTCGGCGTTTGATGCGGGCGTCACGTTTTTCGATACGGCCGAGTGCTACGGCCCGTTCGTCAACGAGGAACTGGTGGGCGAAGCGGTCGCGCCGTTTCGTGATCAGATCGTGATTGCGACGAAGTTCGGGTTCCAGGACGGCAATTCGAAGAACCCGCTCGACAGCCGGCCTGAGCGCATCCGCGCGGTCGCGGAGGCCTCGTTGAAGCGGCTCAGGACCGATCGGATCGACCTCTTCTACCAGCATCGCGTCGATCCGAACGTGCCGATCGAAGATGTCGCGGGAACCGTGAAGGACCTCATCCGGGAAGGCAAGGTCAAGCACTTTGGTTTGTCGGAGGCGGGCGCTCAGACGATCCGCCGGGCTCATGCCGTACAGCCGGTCGCCGCGCTGCAAAGCGAGTACTCGTTATGGTGGCGCGAGCCGGAGCAGTCCGTGCTGCCGACGCTCGAAGAACTCGGTATCGGCTTCGTTCCTTTTAGCCCGCTCGGCAAGGGTTTCCTGACCGGCGCGATCAACGCAGGTACTGAGTTCGCCTCGAACGATTTTCGTAACATCGTGCCCCGCTTTTCCAAAGCGAATCGCAAGGCGAATGCGGCGCTCGTCGACCTGCTCGGCGAGATAGCGGCGGGAAAAGGCGTCACGCGCGCGCAAATTGCACTAACCTGGCTGCTCGCACAAAAGCCAGGGATCGTGCCAATACCGGGCACCACGAAGCTGCATCGGTTGAAAGAGAACGTGGGGGCCGCCGCTGTGGAACTGTCGGCGGACAATCTCGCGGCGATCGAAGCGGCGTTACACGATGTTCAGATTGTCGGAGAGCGCTATCCCGCGCAGATGCAGCAACGCGTTGACCGCTAACGCAAGTCAATCGAACGGGAACAAGGACCAGATATGCAGCAAGTGACTCTGAACAATGGCGTCGAAGTCATTGCGCAAGGAGAGAGTGGTGGAGAACCATCACGTCTTCGACTTCCCGCTTGATGAGTCGGACTTCGCCCTGATCGCCGGACTCGACCTTGGTAAGAGCAGCTTCTTTTCGCATCGAGATCCGGCGATCGTCAAGTGGATGAGCGAGCGGAAGTTGGAGGCATAGCGCCTTCGTCCGATACTTCTGCTGCGTGTCGTGAGACCCGTCGCTGCCCGGAAACGGCTTGCGGTCCGCGTCCCTGCCATGCTGGCGCCTATTGGCGCACAATGATCAACCCACGGGTGCCTGCACCGCAGGTGTGAAGGTGCGCATCACTCGCCAGCGTATGGTCGGAAAATCGCCCGACACAGTGACGCGGACATAGCAGCCGGAGTAACGCCCGGCCGCCCGTGGCCGACTGGTCGCTCGCGAGGATCAGCACGAGTATTGCGACGACGGCCCGGAACGCCGCCGGGTTGTCTCCGCGCTCGGGATGCGCCATCGAAATCTGTCGGACCATCGTTGCTTTTCAGTCCTCCGTTTCCTACTCTGATCGGAGGGGCTCGGATCGATGAAAGTTAGCGAGCCTTGCGCACTCTATTGGAGGTCCGAAGTGTCCTTTGATCGAACTGAGACAGGCGTGGTTTTCATTGACCCGCAAGTCGATGTGTTAAGCAAGAACGGCAAGAACTGGGGCGCGGTGGGAGCAAGCGTGACAGAGAACAAGACGGTAGAAAACATGCTGCGGATCTTCAAGGCGGCAAAGTCCGCGAAATTTGCGGTCTTTATATCGCCCCATTATTTTTTCCCGACCGATCGTGTATGGAAATTCAATGGACCGTTGGAAGCCGATGAATTCGCTACCGGCACGTTTGCGCGTAGTGGTCAGCTGAGTCTGGAAGGTTTCGAAGGCTCCGGTGCTGACTGGCTCGATGAATTCAAGCCTTACATCAACGACGGTGAGACGATTGTTGTAAGTCCGCACAAAGTTTTCGGACCGCAGACCAACGATCTTGTCCTTCAACTGCGCAAGCGGGGAGTGAGAAAGGTGGTACTCGGAGGCATGCTTGCCAACATGTGTGTGGAGTCACATCTGCGTGATCTGCTCGAACAGGGCTTCGAGGTTTTCGTTGTTAGCGATGCCACTGCCGGACCGCGGCATCCTGTTTGGGGCGACGGATACAAGGCGGCGATGATCAACTACGCATTTCTCGCGCACGGCGTGCTGACTACCGACGAGGTGGTGGCTTCAATGGAATGATGCACAAGTAGAAGCGGCTGACAGTCGAATAGACTGTCAGCATAAAAAGCGCGTTTGTCCAGTTGAGATGCCCCGGTATGTTTGCCGGACGGACAGCCGGCTGAGGAGCACGGCAACTCATAGTTTTTCTCAGGGATGGCCGCTGAGCGCCGACGATTAGGCGCCCAGATGATGCCCATTCTGAACCGCACTATGAATGATTGTGGCCATGCTCGCCGCTAGTAGGCCCGATCTGATATTCCTCGTCAGTCACCTTCTCCATCCAGACGACGCTTACGCCATCCAGTGCTTCCTGAACGCCAATGTGGGTCATGGAAGTCGTAGCGGATGCGCCGTGCCAATGCTTGTGACCTGGCGGGCACCAGATCACGTCGCCAGCCCGAATTTCGACGATGGGTTCACCTTCGCACTGAGTCCATCCGCAGCCTGCGGTGACGATCAGCGTCTGTCCAAGAGGGTGGGTATGCCAGGCGCTCCGCGCGCCAGGTTCAAACGTCACGCTCACCACGGAAACGCGCGCCGGCTCTGGCGGAAGGTTCAACGGGTCAATGCGAACAGTACCCGTGAAGTTCGCTTCAGGGCCTTTCATCGAAGGTTGCGAACCTACACGCATGAGTTTCATGATCGATCCTTTTCAGTGTGAGGACATTGCTCAGCGGTTCAGACGTGAAAATAGCGGGGGAGCATCGCGTAGCAGCTTAAGAGCAGTCTATAGGCCGGCGCGCCTGACGATAAGATGGCAAATTGGAAATGCACTTATGCATGGCAGAATCAAAGAGGCGTGGCCGATCAATTTGCGGGCTCCGAAATCCGGCAGCACTTCGCGTTGCCGAGACATGAGATAGACGCGACATGCCAACGCGTCGTATTCAAAAGAACGCTTCGCCACATTTCGATTGGGTGCCGCAACGATCGAGACAAAAGTCGCAGGATTAACCTGTCGGTGGAGTCGAACATATGGATACGTTCCGAAACTATGCATCGCGTCAGTACCTCGACGCTAAAATCAGAACATGGATTGATTTCTTGCGCGAGTCGATCGCACACGCGTTAAGCGCTGACGAGGCCGCTTTCGGAACGACGCTCGTGAAGATCCAGATCGTCGGTCTATCCTGAAGAACCGCACCGTACGCCGCCAGAGTTGAATAGCGACAACGTTACGAACTCCGCGGTGCCGTCATTGAGGATGGAAAGCCGAGAGTACGATCGAGCCGAGTTCATCGAGTATCTCGACATACGGGCGCGGCGTGACCCGAGGGTTGAGTGCGACATGATTGACACCGGCGTCTCGCGCCTGCTCAAGGAAGTCTCTCAACGCACGGCTGCCTATGGCGAACCCGCCGCGAATTCGTGTAAACGGATGATCGGGCTTCGGATGCAAATAAAGGAATCCACCAAAGGCCAGTGGTTTGAATGCGGCCGTATTGGCGGCGGACTGTGTGAGGTTTCGCCATTCTTCTGCGAAGCTGCGCAACTCGGATGGATCCGGAACGAATCCGAGGTAACCATCCATGTTCTCTGCGATCCACTGCAACGTTTGCTGCGAGCGGCCGACGGCAATGGCGGGCGTTCGGCCGTACGGCGGCTTGGGAAGCATATCCAGCCCACCTGGCGATCGTCCGAAGCGCGCCGAGGCGAACTGTGGGAACGCGCGTTCGCTGACATTCCGATAAACGCCGTAAGCGTCTCTGAACCGTTCGCCACGTGTCTCGAAGTCAATGCCGAAGGCGGGATATTCCGACGGCCGGTCACCACTCGACATGCCGATCACAACGCGTCCATCCGTCAGTTGATCGAGCGAATTGACCTGTTTCGCCAACAGCAGCGGTTCGCGCATAGGCAGCACGATGCCCGTCGTGCCGAGTGTGATGTTGCGCGTTGCGGCAGCGAGTTGCGCGATATAGATCAGCGGCTCGAAAATCTGCCCGGCGTCGCCATACGCGGGATCGAAGAACGGAATGTCGCGTGCCCATAATGCTGCGACGCCCAGGCTCTCCGCGCGTTGCGCCATCGAAATGTGGTCGCGCATTGTAGGGTGCGGCATTCCAGGGTGCGTTTCCAACGGCAGAATCAGCCCGACAGTGAGTTCGCGCGGCTGGAATACGCGGCGGTATCCCGGATGCGATTCGAGTCGAATCGTGGTCGCGGCTGTGTCGGTGGGAGCAAGCGTGACGGACATATCCATGGCGTTTCCTCAGAGCGTGGCACGAGATTACGCACTTTTTCGTCTGGGAAGAACGCAGTCGTACAAACAACACTTGATACATGGAGTCAAGAAAGTCCGCCGATATTGGCAACGCGTGGCGTACGCAAAGACAACCACTCCTGGAAGCATTTATTCCATCAAGGAAAAACTGTTGTTCAGCGACAGGCCGTGCCAAACAGCCGCCGCGACCCCTATAGTTCGCTTGGACCGCAAGCCGGTTTTATCAATCAACCTGTGCCAATACTCGATGTGCGCACTACTGCCCTTTATCGATCTGTTCAAACGGCGCCATGGCGGCGCCGCACGGTGTAATCATGAAACGTTTTAGTCTGACCGCGTCGCTATGCATTGCGTCGCTTATGTCGCCGGCAAGTCAGGCGCAAGAACCGCAGCCGTCCGGCTACCACTACACCTTGCCGCTCGACGTCGCTCTCGACGCGGCGAAAGAAGCGATTCGCGTGTGCGAAACGAAGCATTACTGGGTGACCGCGACGGTGCTCGATATGGATGGCGTGCCGCAAGTGGTGTTGCGCGGAGACAGGAGCACGGTACACACCGCCGAATCGAGCATGCGCAAAGCCTTCACCGTCGTGACGCTAGGGCCCGAATTCGGCTTCGACCGGTCGAGTGGCTTTTTCGAATTGATGAAGACGAGTCCGTACGCACCGCAACTCGCGACCGTGCACAACGTCATGGCGTTGCCCGGTGCGGTAGCGTTCAAGGTGAACGGAGAGATGGTGGGCGCGCTCGGTATCGGCGGCGCACCCGGCGGCGACAAGGACGAAGTGTGCGCGGCGGCGGGCGTAGCGAAAGTCGCGGACCGCCTGCCGCACTGAGTCTGCTTCCGGTAACAGCACGCGCTCAGGCGGTCGCGACTCGCGGATCGAAGTCGAACTCGAGCCGGATTCCGCCCGGTTCAAAAATCATCGTGTGCCGCTTCGGGCCGGCACCCAAGGTTTCTGGTGCAAATTGAACTTCGACGCCGGGCCATTTGGACACCTTCGAGAACACGTCTTCGAGCGCTGCTTCACTGCCGACGCGCAGCGCCAGGTGGTGCAGGCCCACGTTCGTTTTGCGGTCGAATTCCACGCGGCCCGCCTGATTCTGGACTTCCCACAGCGTCAGCATCACCTGCCCGTCAGACACGAATGCAGCCGGATAGTCCGGCTTCTCGCCAATTTGCGTCCATCCCAAACAATTGATGAAAAAGTCGCGAGTGAGATTCAGATCGCGAACGGTCAAGCCGATGTGATCGATGCCAAGTGTCAGCGGTTTCGCAGTCATTTCGAGCCTCCGGGTTGTGGTGATGATGCTACCGCAGAAAAGCAATGTCGATCGATGGCGCGCGGGGCGGCGCGATCAGATCGCGATTGATCGAGTCGGGACGCTCATTCGTGCATTGCGAGCCAGTCGTTGCGTACATTCACGCGCACCCGGTAAACGATGTGTTGATCGATCTGGGGTTAACCCCGACAACATTGAAGCATAGACCATTTACCGCTTCAGACAACTGAGTGTGTTGCAGGCAGGTTCAACATTTATCGAGGTGTTTGCCATGAAACCAATTATCCGTGGAGTCCTTATTGCCAGCGCGCTTGTGATCCCTGTTGCGTCGTTCGCTCAGTCGACGGAACACACGACACGTGCGCAGGTCCGCGCAGAACTCGTGCAACTCGAGAGCGTGGGTTATCACGTCGGTGACGGCGATCCGACGCACTATCCTGATGCAATCCAGGCCGCCGAAACGAAGGTGGCGGCGCGCGATGCATCGACGAGCAACTACGGCGGCGCGCGTGGCGACACGTCCCAGTCGGGTGGCGGCGTGTCGGCTGCGGACTGGAATGCCATGTATAGCCGCTGAGCGTTCGATAGTCCTCCTGAACCAGGCGCGGCCGTCGCGGCCTGCCGTCCTGGTTTGCGCTGGGCGCGCATCCATAAAGTCTGACGCGGACCCAAAGAACGACTATAAGAAATCTTGGTCGGCGGCCATAACTCGATTACTCTTTTCATTGCAATCGCGTAGGCGGCCGGCCGCGCGACGGCGATGCCCATGAGCCGTTGGAGGAGACGCCGCGATGAGCAACGAGTCAGGGCTGGAAGGCGGTACGCCCGCTCCTCAGTCGTCCGCGGATGGAAGCCGTGTCGACGACGGCGCGCTCGCAGACGACCCGGCCGTGCGCGATCACCCGCGTTACCAGCAGATGTTTCCGGTGCTCACGGATGCTGAAGTCGACCGGGTGCGCCGCTTCGGCAGCTTGTGCCGCTACGTCAAAGGCGAATTGCTCTACCGTGCGGGAAGTCTCTGCCCCGGCATGTTCGTCCTGCTGTCGGGCAAAGTCCGGATAGTCGGCCGTGATGGCCTCGGCCACGAACGGATCATTCACACCTATACGCAGCGCGGCGAATTCACCTCGGACGTCACCCAGCTCTCGAGTAAGCCCGCGGTTGTCGACGCGCATGTCGTCGAAGATGTCGAAGCGGTGTTGGTGCGGCCCGACGAACTCAGCGCCATGATGATCAGTGAAGCCGATCTTGGCGAAAAGATCATGCGCGCACTGATTCTGCGGCGAGTCCTCGTGATAGAGCGCGGACAAGGGGTCATTCTTGTCGGCTCCTCCCATCACCCACAACTTCTCGCGTTGCAGAATTTCCTGCGCCGTAATGCTTTTCCGAACATGACGCTCGATGCAGAGCAGGATGCCGAAGCCATTGCGCTGCTTGAGCGCCTGACGCCGCAGCCCGATGACTTCCCACTTGTCGTTTGTCCGAACGGTACTGTGCTGAGAAATCCCGACGAGGGGCAACTCGCATCTTGCCTCGGACTGATTCCCGAGTTCGATCCGGCGCACGTCTACGATGTGGCGATCGTCGGTGCTGGGCCGGCGGGACTTGCCGCGGCCGTCTACGCTGCATCCGAGGGCCTGTCGGTGGCGGCGCTCGACTGTCGCGCACCCGGCGGCCAGGCCGGTACGAGCGCACGTATCGAGAACTATCTGGGCTTTCCCACCGGCATCACCGGTCAGGCGCTCGCGGGCCGCGCGTTCGTCCAGGCGCAGAAGTTCGGTGCGCATATTGGCATCCCGTGCGAGGTCAAGGCGTTGTATTGCCACAAGCAACCGCCAGTCCTGGAGCTTGCCGATGGCCGCCGCATTACCACGCGCACTGTGGTTATCGCCAGTGGTGCAGAGTATCGGCGACCTGTCGTCGAGGACCTTCCGCGCTTCGAACGCTGTGGCGTTTATTACTGGGCTACGCCGATCGAGGCGAGGCTGTGCCGCAAGGAGCCGGTGTTGCTGCTCGGTGGCGGCAATTCCGCAGGGCAGGCGGCGGTGTTTCTGGCATCACACGCCGAGCATGTGCATATGTTCATTCGCGGCGCGAGCCTCGCGCACAGCATGTCGCACTATCTGGCCGAGCGTGTCGCGTCGCTGCCGAACGTGACGCTTCATACGCATATCGAACTGACCGCGCTTGAGGGGGCGGCGCGCCTCGAGCGCGTGCGCTACCGCGGTGCCGGCGGCATTGAAGGAAGCATGACGGCACATCATCTGTTCGTATTCATCGGCGCGGAACCGAATACGGAATGGCTCAAGACGTGCAGCGTGTCGCTCGACAGCAAAGGGTTCGTCTTGACGGGGACTGATCTTGGGGAAGCCGGCGTCCATTCGATGCCGCTGCAGACGAGCGTCGAAGGTATCTTTGCGATCGGCGATGTTCGTTCAGGATCGACCAAGCGTGTCGCGTCGGCAGTGGGTGAGGGCGCGGCCGTGGTGGGGCAGATTCACGGTTTCCTGGCCGATGCGCGGTGACCTTGTTCCCGCATACTCGACATCTCGTTCAGACGAGCTCGCCGATATCAATCGTATTCGGGCCGACGATGCCATTCGAACTAGCAGCCTTCATATTTCAGCTGACGCCTTTCAGCAAATGCGGCGACGCCTTCGGTCGCATCATTGGTGAGCGGTAAATTGCGCTGACATGATGAGCCATTTCGCTAATTGACCGACGACGCACCGCCGCGATGGCGCTTACGCGCGAAGAGCGCGTGATCGTTTCGGCAAATCTGGCTTGCTCTCTGCGGGGCTTGGACTCTGGACGCGGTGGGGGCTGAGACGGCGCTGACTCGCTGATTTGCTACTACGTGAATGCGTCAGTGGAAAAGAACCTCACTGACAATACGAAGTGTATACGGGTTTTAACGACCAGCATCCTGAGGCATGGGCGAAATATAAAGCCGGCTGGTCACGAGCATCACCACTGCCAACACGACAATCCCGGTGAGAATGCCGGATAGCCGCATGAGCGCCGGTAACGGATCGGACGACCAATGGTGATCCTGGACAAACACCATGATGAACGCGATGGTGAATTGCCGGCCCACGTAGCTTGCTCCTTCTCGTCCCGTTTGCACGTGACATCCTGCCCACACGCCGATGGACAGCGCGAGCATGCATAGGATTGCTTGCCCCTGCATCAGAGGGAGCAGCGCCACACCGATCACACCGGCCAGCAGGCAGCCGGCCACGCGCTGTACCATCTTTTCCATGACCGGCTGTTGCGTTCTGTCTGCTGCCAGGCCCGGCGGCACGATCAACACCGCGATCGCCGTGACCATGGCTTGCGCGAAACCCGGCAGATGCAGAACGTAAGTCAGGGATGCAAGGATTGTGATGGACAGCGCGGCTTGCAAGCACAACAGCATGCGGGTCGAGCGCGCCGATTCCAGTGGCGGCGTCAAATCCGCAGCGGAAGTCACACCGGACTCGCCCGCCACGCGAGCGGTTGAAGCCTCCAAGGGCGTCCTGTTCCTTCGATACCACTTCGGCCCGAAATGAAATACGCTCGCCACCAGCAGGCAAGCGAGTGTTCCAACCGCGACCTCGGCGACTCGCAGCGCCGCAAATAATGCGGTCGCCCGGACGGACGCGAACTTGTGCGCCTCGTACGTCACCATCAGGGCCGTCACGCCGCCCAGAATCCAGGCGTAGGCCGCTTTGGACCCGTTGGCTCGATACACCGCGACAGCGCCGATCGCCCCCAGCGCGGGCACAAACACCCACGGGCGGTCACCGATCCAGGGCCCGGCGATGGTCCCGAGCGCGGCGCCTATCACCGTGCCTATGATGCGGTGTGCGGCACGCTGCACGGAGCCGGCAAAACTCGTTTGCATGACCGCGAAGCCGCTGATCGCGGCCCACCACGTGTCCGATAGATTCAACGCGTTTGCCAGCGCCACAGAGAGCGCGACTGAGAGCATCGCCTGGGCCCCAAATGTCGCGCGCGCTCTGGAAGCCTTCCAGGCCGCCAGTTCACGCCCGAGCCCGAAGATGGCCGTGTGGCAGAGTTGAGCAAGCGTGCCGACGAGCGTCATCTACGCCACCGCACTCGAAACGAGGAGCCCAAGCACAATGGCGGAAAAGACAGAGTGATCCATGTGGAACCGGTCTCCTTTTATCGCGCGGGCTATGACACTGATGTCGGGTCATCCTCGCAGCCATGCTGCAGATTATATGGCTGGTGGCACGAGAGGCCACGCGTTATCACACGCGCGGCCCGACGGATCCGAATGGGCGGCTGATGCGGGGTCCAAGGGGCACGTCAGACGGGTGACGCGAAACGGCTCGTCGTTTTCTCCTGATTCCTGCGCGTTACGAAGCGGACGTGCCCGCTAGCGCAACTTGCCGAACAGGACGGGCCGGAAGTTGCCAAGCGTCGCGCAGCAGCCTCAGGAACTCGGCTTCGCGATCGCAGTGGCCACGATCCGCCATGACGGCTTCGCTGCACAGTTCCATGATGTCGCGACGGAGTCGCCGATCCTGCACATCAGCCGCGAGCCAGGCGAGCGTCGTGGGATCGACCTGACAAATGTCGCTCCAACTCAGATACCCGGAGCGCGTCAGGTCTTCGTACAGCGTTTGCACGATCGAGAGCAATCGGTATCGATTCAACAACAGGCGCCTTTCCATGCCGCAGCGATCGAGCGCGTCGAGTTCGGTGAGGCTGAGGTGTCCATCGATTAGCAGGCATGCTGCCAGGATGCGGCCCGCTGCCTCGGGACTGTTGCATTGATAGTGACGCATTTGCTACTCCTTTCCATATCGGCAAGAACGGCGCGGCGAAATGAACCCTGAGATGATCCGGGCGAATCGCCGTGACAATTCAGTTAATCTCGCGCATTCACTAACTGAGGAAAACGAAATGATTGGGTGTGTCATGTGGTGGGTTGGGGTTCATTGGCGGAGGCATTCCGGCGACCGCTCAGCCGCCGGTCAGCGATGAGAGTGATGACCGATTGGAGCGCGGCGTGGCTCGACCGCGGGTCGCCTCGCACGATCATTTCGATTGCGGTGCGGTCTGCTTTTCCCTGTTCAGTAAGCGGCACGCGATCTGCCACGACGATGCGAATCCGCCTGGCGACCAAAGGGCCGAGGGCGATTTCGAGCCTGCGCATGCATCGCGCAACGTCCGCCTGCCCAGCGACCCATGGTTCGATCAGCGCGTTCCATCCGTGTTCGCCGACAGCCTTGTTTGCGGCCAGCGCCACGGCGTAGCGAACGTCAGGTAAGCGGCACAGGACATCTTCGATATGGGTTGGGCCAATCGTCAGTCCATCGATTTCCGCGACATCGGCCGCGCGGCCGAGAACGTGCAGATTGGCTGCTTCGTCGATGAAACCGACGTCGCCGGTCAGGCACCAGCCGTCCTGAAACTTTTGAGCCTCGTCGACCGGCTGATGGTAGTAACCGTCCGCCACAGCGGCCGACTTCACTTCAATGTTTCCGCACTGTCCCGCACGCGCCAGCGTTCCATCGGCGCCGCGCAAACGTACCTCGACGCCAGGTCGAATACGGCCCGCGCAACCCAGCACGTCCGGATTCGCCTCGTACGCGGATGGCGGAAGAATGCTGACGAGCCCGGTTTCGCTTGCACCGTACAGATGGGTGAGCACAGGACCCAGACGCGCGATCGCGCGTTGCCGCAATATCGCAGGCGCCGACCCGCCAATGTGCGCAATGGCGCGCAGCGACGACAGGTCGCGCCGGCCGGCGTCGGGGTGGTCCATTGTTTCGAACAGCTGCGGCTCGACGAGAAGCACGTCGGTGATGCGTTCCGATTCGATCGTCGCGAGCGTCTCCGCGGGACCGTACCGACGCTTCAGCACGACCGTGCCGCCACCGATTAGCGTGGTGTCGACGAGCACTTGCGACAGGTAGGCGAGCGGGCCATTGATAAGCTGACGCCGGTCTTGGTCGTGCGCTGCGCAGACCATCGTCGAATACGTCGCGAAGGACCGTCGGCTGCATTTCGGCACACCCGTCGTGCCGCCCGACGAGACGACGACTGCGAGGTCATCGGCCCTCAGTCGTCTGCGCAACGGCAGATCCGACAGCACTTGCGCGAGCTTGTCCAGGCGCGAAGACGCGGGACCGACGCCGACGAAGACCACGTGGCTCTCGACCGCAACGGGAATGAGGTGAAGCGTTTCCGGGAAGGCCACGAGAAGCGTCGGTTGGACGCGGGCCAGCAAGGCTGCGCGCCGTTCGGCGTTCGCAGACGCTGGCACGAACATCGTAGCCGCGCCAAGGAGGTTTGCTGCGTAGCGAATCGCAAGCGCGTCCGGGCAATTGGGGGCGAGCAGTGCGACCAGGGAGCCCCGGCCGATGCCAAGCACCGCAAGCGCCCGCGCATAGCGAAATATTGCGCTTCGCAGGGTCCTGCCCGTTACGTCATGGTCGAGATAGCGCAGTACTGCCCGATCAGATTGACTTTCCAATTGATCGAGCAGGGCGTCAACATAGGGCCGAAAGGCTGCTTTTCCGTCGTTCTCCACGATTGCTCCCTTTGAGTGATGCGTGATTCGATGCGCGAATCAGGCTGTGGTGTTCACGCATTATGGGTTTGCAAAATGAGCGGAGAATTAGCGGGTGCGGAGGCGGCGCGCTGCCGTTGAATCGTGAAAGCCGATGTAGATGTCGAACTGGGTGGACGGTCCGCCTCGGGCCCGTCAACGGCCATTCGCTAAATGCTCCCTGCAACAGTGCTTGGACAATTCAAGGTGGATGCATTCGGTGTCCAGTAGGCATAAAATTCGCGAAGAGTCCTGACTGTTCAATACCAGGCATCGACCCATACCGCGAACCCGACCGTACCGGAAACCAACGATGGATATGTTGCAGGGCATCCGTGCCTTTGCTCAGGTTGCTTCCGCGGGCAGCTTTACGGCGGCGGCTCAACAGCTAGCGATCGGCACGCCTCAGGTTTCGCGCGCCATAGCGGACCTTGAAACGCATCTGAACACTCGCCTGTTAAATAGAACTACTCGGCAGGTGGCATTGACTGAAGCAGGGGAGCGATACCTTTTTCACTGTGAAGCGATTCTCACGCGTTTGGCAGAGGCGGAGGCGGAGGCCTTGGGATTGAGCTCCGAGCCGTCCGGGACGCTTAAGATCGGCGTGACCGCCAGCTTTGATCGGCACCATCTGCCTCATCTGATCTCAAGCTATCAGGAGCGGTATCCACAGGTTTCGGTGAGCGTAACGCTGGCGCAACAGGTAACGGAAATACCGCTCAGCCACTATGACGTGTTACTTCTTTGCTCCTCGGATCCACCTGAGCCGCGCATGGCCTCTGAATGTCTTGGTGCGACGTCGTCAATCCTGTGTGCGTCGTCGGACTATCTAGCGCGGTACGGAGTGCTGCAAACACTCACTGATCTCAAGCAACATCGATGCATACGTCTGGCTGACGACCCGTCATCCAATCAGTGGGTGTTCGACGGGCCAAATGGACATGAAGCATTTTCGGTTGGCAACACAGTTCTCCAATGCAATCTGAGCGACATACTCCATGATTCCATTCAGGCAGGTTTGGGCATTGGTCCTTTGCCGGTTTCGGTTGGGATGCCCGGATTGCGCACCGGGTCGTTGGTGCGTGTCCTGCCCGAGTACAGGATGACGGCACGCAATGCCTATGTGCTTTATTCCTCTGCCCCGCATCTCGATGCAAAAATCAGGGCGTGGGTCGAGTTTCTCAAGGAAGCATTGCCGCAACGTCTCGCTAGTGACCAGGCCGCATTGTCATGGCTTGTCACGACGTTGCCCGACGTTGGCACGATGCCGGGCAACGTCACGCAAAACCATGCTCTCTAGCACTCCTCCGGACCATGAAGGTGTCTCGACAAGGAAAGCGACAGAACGTTAGCCGTACTTCACGGCGAATCGGCTCTTGTCTGCAAACCGCTAAGATTAAATTAATCTTATTGGCCAACGGTGGGATCGCTGTGAAGCATATAACCCCGCTGCAAGCCACTCATCACGCACCATATGCGAGGGCCGCGTTAAAGGGACGTCACTCAAGAAAAAAAGACCAGTCACCGGCTTGCGCCTGTCACTGGTCTTTGACAGCGTCTTGCTTCAGCTATGCAACAAGCTCTGATTAGAACTTGTGACGAATACCAAGGCTGACGATTTCTTGCGTGCGCGAATCCCCCGTGAAGCCGTAGTCAGCCACCGATGCAACCGCGGTTTGTAGCTGCTGCGGTGGCGAACTGCGCGGATTCCGCTGCGTGCCGCTCGCGTGCTGCCAGGCCCCCACCAGGTAAAGGTCCGTGCGCTTCGACAGGTTGTAGTCCCCACCCAGTGAAACCTGGTTATAGGATGCGGACGTGTCGCCCGAGCCGTGTGTGTAGGTATAGCCGAGCCCCAGCAACGCAGCCGGTGTCACCTGGTAGCCAAAATAGCCGCCGGCCACGTTGTAGCGCTCGGTCGAAAAGAACGTCGACGCGCCGTCAGGCTTGTATTGCGCATTGCTGTAACGCGCGCTGGCCGTGAACGGGCCGGTGACGAATTGCACGGCAACCGAGGCGATGCCGATCGACTTTGCCGTTGCATATGCCCCGTTGACGATCGAATCGATCGTGCCGTCAGACGTGCTCGTGAAGGCGTTGTTCGGCCGTATTACGCTCGAACTGGCGTTGTTCATGCGGATGTAGCCTGCTGCCACGCTGAACGGACCCGTTCCGTAAGTTGCCGCACCCGACCACGTTTGCTGCGAACCCGTCTGGCCTGCCACGCCGCCGAACGCGTACATGCCTTCGAACTGGAAGCCCGACCACGTCGGCGAGGTGTACTTGACCGCGCTGTTCGTGCGCGAACTGTTGTCGTTGTTGTCGACGTCGCCCGGAGTCGTGAATGTGCTGCCGAAGTAGTTGTCAGCCGTTAGCGGCTGAACCAGGTCGACGACCGGGTCATATTGACGGCCAAGCGTCACGGTGCCGTACGCTTGATGCGCCAGGCCGACATACGCCTGACGGCCGAACATGCGGCCACCCTGGTTCAGTTGGCCGTTGTTGATGTCAAAGCCGTTTTCCAACTGGAAGATCGCCTTCAGGCCGCCGCCGAGATCTTCCGTACCCTTCAGGCCCCAGCGGTTGCCCTGCAGGTTGCCGCCAGCCATCTGGTACAGGTTCTTGCCCTCCGGATTGGCGTTGTGCACGTACTGAAACGCTTCATCGATGACGCCGTATAGGGTAACGCTGTTTTGTGCATGTACTGCGCCGGTTGCACTGAGCAGTGCAAGCGAGACGGTAGATAGAGCGATTCGTTTCATCGATTTCTCCACGCAGACGATTAGGGTGCTGTTGCGAAGCTGAGCGTAACCCCACACCTTGGGATACCGAAGCAAAAACAAAATGTCTGTCGCGAAATTCTGACACTTTTGCGTGCACGGTTTTCGCACGGGAATCAATTCGAAAGTGCCTGCCTATGCACGGAAACATCGGACAAAAGATCTGCGGCCGGTTTTATAGCAAATGCAAGTTGTGGACGCTGATCGACAAGAAACTTTGCCTTGTTGGATTACCGCAAACAGCGGCCCGGAAAAGCGTTCGCTACAGTCACACATCGTTGCTCATCAATCTCGCAAAATAACTTTTCGGTTGAGATCAAAGCCTGTTTATTTTCAAGCGGTTAGGGTCGATGAGAGAGCAGGCGCATCGGGCCTGGCATAACCCGTGCGTTTGTAGCCGCGGGCGCAACGACGACCGGTTTCGTGCTTTCGCCGCGGCGTCAGCAATATTGCTCACATTCCAGTGGAAATGCGTTGTTCGTTTGAGCCTCCTTGTCAGCGCGCGACAGGTCCTTTACCTCTTCCTGTCAACGTTGAATAGCGCGCTGAAAATGGACCTTAGGCGGGTGCATTTGAGTATTCAACTAATTTATTGGAGTGCTTATGAAGACGAAATTTATCGTCGCTTTGTTAGTCGCTTGCTCTGCCTCGTTGGCTGCTCCCGCGTTCGCGAGCGGTTATGGGCCTGCACCCTTCTATCGCCCCGACGTCGGCGAGTCAGCTGCGCAACGCAGTCAAAGCGCTCAGACGTTGGCCGCGGAAGGTAGCCCGGGAAGCATGGTTGATGGAAACGGTAGTGGCGTCGGCGGTAACGAATCCGTCAGATCGCAGTCTGGCGCGCGTGCCCCGGCGGATAGCGTCGGCGTGATGTATCGCGGCAATTGATAACCCCGGTCGCGGGGCGCGCGTCGGCCAAGGCTCTGCGACCGAACCTTTGCTTCCAAGCCAATAGGAGCGCAGGCCTCGACGTCAGAAGAAAACATTCGACAAACGCCCTCGGATTGGCGACGACCGTCATGCTCGTTGCCGCGGGCTATTTCAGTTTGCACTCCCGCCTGGCAAAACCATCCCGTGTATGCGCGAAAGCGTCTGTTGCCATGTATTGCTGTTCTGTGCGGCCTGTCGGTTTCGAAGCACGAGTCGGCGCGAGTAAAATAATCCGACTGTAATGCCAACCCGTTAAAAAACATGAACCTCGGCCGGATCGACCTTAATCTCTTGCGAGTATTCGACGCAGTGTTCGAGGACCGCAATCTGGTCCTTGCCGGAAAGCGGTTGAATCTTAGCCAGTCCGCCGTGAGTCACGCGCTGGGGCGGTTGCGGGACGCACTGGAGGATGACCTGTTCGTCCGGACCTCGAAAGGGATGGAGCCAACCGCGCGTGCGGTCGCGATGGCAGCCCCGCTGCGCAACGCACTGCACCAGATTCAGGTGGCGCTGGGCGACGAGCCGTTCCGGCCTGACGTTGCTGAACGCGAGTTTGTCGTCGCGGCGAACGACTACATCACGATGCTTCTTCTCGGCCGTCTCAGTCAGAGACTTGCCGCCGAAGCGCCAATGGTGAACCTTGTCATACGGCCTTCCACGCGGTTGGATCTCGCCGGCCAGATCGACATCGGCCGGATCGACATCGCCATCGGAATTTTTGCGGAAGTGCCCCCGCGCTTTCAGTCGATGATGGTGTGGCAGCAGAGAGATGTGCTGGTGACGCGTCAGGATCATCCCATTGGCGACCGGGCCGTTACTCATGACGACCTGTTGAGCTATCCACTTGTCGCCGTCTCGCTCGGTGGCGCGGAAGAGGGGGCGGTTGGCGGTTTTATCGTTGAACGGGGCTTGGCGCGGCAGTCGGAAATGTTTGACCGGCAGGCGCTGGAGGATGCCTTTCCAGAGGGACTCGCGCGTCCGCGGCTGCGGGTCGCTGTGGCTCATTCGCTGGCGATCCCTGCCTTGCTGCGTCACAGCGAGATGTTCGCCATCGTACCCTCCCCATTGGGACGCGAGTTCGAGCGCTACGGCGAGCTGAAAACGCGCGCGACGCCGTACCCGCCGCCGGAGTCCGCGGTCAGGGCGGTGTGGCATGCGCGAAACGCCCACGACCCGGCGTTACAGTGGCTGCGGGCTCAGATACTCGACATCGGCCGGCAGGTTCGAAGCTAGTCAGTCCCGTTTCCTTCAAGATCATCTTGCAGGTTTTTCACCGCGCTTGATGTTCTGGCTATGCCATCATGGGGACACTATGCAGATAGATATCCCTAAGGCCGTGGAGACCGGTCATCAAATGCATTCGGACGCTCAAGTCGTCGATTCGGTTATCCGGTCACGGAAAGCCGTTCGCGTTTTTCGTCCCGATGCCGTCCCACAGAAAGACATCATTGAGATTCTTGATGTCGCTCGCGCAGCGCCAAGCAACTCGAACATGCAACCGTGGCGGGTTCACGTGCTGCGCGGACGAAGTAAGGAGTCGTTGAGCGAGGCCCTTGTGCGCGCCCATGTCGCGGATTTGCATCCGCCGCTTCAGCATGTTCCAGACCCGATGCCGGAAGCTTATCGCCCGATGCAGGAGGAGTTCGGTGCGCGATACTACGGTGCCCTTGGTATCGACAAGGCGGACGTTGCCGGCCGAGCCGGCGCGACAGGCCGGAACTTTGGATTTTTTGGGGCACCTGTCGGCCTGATCTTCACTATCGACGCGAGACTAAAAAAGCACAGTTGGCTCGACTATGGTCTCTTTCTGCAGACGGTCATGCTCGCAGCGCGCGCACGGGGCCTCGATACGTGCCCGCAAGTGTCGTTCGCGCGTTATCAGACGATCATTGCGGAACATCTCTCACTCGAGCCGGGCGTCGACGTGGTGTGCGGAATGTCGCTGGGTTACGCAGACCCGGATTCAGTGGTCAACAGACTCGCTATTCCGCGTGAGGCGGTCGAAAAATTTGCAACGTTTGTCGGCTTCGACGAAGAGGCATAGCGCCGAAGGCGATTGTTTCCCGATCGATTAATCAGTCGTTCTCCTTTCAGAATCCGCGCACGCCGCAGTTGCGGTGCGCGCATCTATTTTTCAAAATATGACAGTAAAGATCCTTGCCTTCTGCGGGAGTTCCCGCCGTGAGTCCCTTAATCGAAAACTGCTGGAAATAGCTGCATCTGCTGCACAAGCGGATGGCGCAGAAGTCACGTTTATCGCACTCGCCGACTTTCCCTTGCCGATCTATGACGTTGATATCGAAAGTACGCATGGTGTTCCTGAGCGGGTGCGAGCACTGCAGGAATTGTTCGCCAAACATGATGCGCTGTTAGTCGCTTCGCCTGAGCATAACGGCGGCTACACCGCTGTGCTCAAGAATATGCTGGACTGGGTCAGCAGGCCGACCGCGACGGGAAGCTCCGGCCTCACGCTGTTCACGGGTAAGGTGGCCGCGGTTGTTTCAGCATCACCGGGGCCGATGGGCGGTATTCGAGCGATGCTCGGAATGCGTGGTGTTCTTGAGAAGCTGGGCGCGATCCTGATTCCTCAAGGGTTCTCGCTGGGTTCTGCGCATCAGGCATTTGGCGAAAATGGCGGGCTCGTCGATGAGAAGGCAGACGCCGAGGTGCGACGTGTCGGTCTTGGTCTCGTCGGCGTGACAAAGCAACTGACCACCCACTGATTGTCGGTGCGCGGGCGCGACTCAACGCGCCCGGTGTGATGCCGGTCTGGCGCTCCAGCTTCCGGATTGAAGCGGAACCGGTATCGGCGCGGCGCAAGCAAGCGCAGGACACGCCGTTACCGACGAGTCCTGCGCATCATCAATTTGCGTCAGGCGCCTTGACGTTGTACGCAATGCGCCCTGCAGGCAGAAAAAACAAAGCGATAATTGCACCGCCCTTTGCTTCCGGGTAATGATGACTGCCCGGCGCCGGTGCGGTCCAGCCGCCATAACACCAACCGTTCGGGCCGGCGAGGGCCGCACCTTCGTTTAGCGACACCACCATGTTGAATTCGCCGTAGGGATGCGCGTGGTAATCACCCCGGAAGCTTCCCTCCGGATTGTTCTGGTCATTGCCGGTGCTGTCCATATAAACAGCCGTAATGCTGAATCCAAAGGTCTCTTCCGACGGTTCGACAAGACGTGCGCGCCGATACTTGCGTCCGGATATTTCAATGTTCGCCGCCCAGCCTTCTTTCACTACGCCAATCGTGATCAGGCGTTGGAGATCTTTATAGAACTCGCTCGACGTGCCGTATTTTTCGTTGAGCCACTGTTCGACTTCGTTACCCGTAGTCAGGTCCTTGACCTCCTCAAGAAAGGGCAGGCATCTCGCTATCAGTTCATCTCTACTGCTTGGGTTATTGGCTTGTGACAAATTGCTCCTCACTGGTCTGAATGGCTGCGTGTGCAGTCCGGATCGACGACGCCGCGTCGAAGATGGTGAACTTGCCCGTCGACGTATAGCGACTGGGCGCTCACCGCTGCAGTCACGATGCCACATCGCCGCTCGAGGATGAAGGGGAGAGTTTTCAATACCACATTGAATGATGTTCAAGTGCCGCACACCGAATAGGAATCGGTCGAGGCGCCGTGTGGAGGCTACGAGTTGCTGCGTTCAATAGGCATATGAACACAATTCATTTCGATATTCGAGGCGTCCGGTGGTTCTCTCTGTAGGACGTCATCGCATGAAAATCACCGCTGATCATGTCGTGCAAAGAAAAGTACATGCGTCTGTTCGCTGACAGGAGAATTTAAATTTTCCAGATGTCCGGCAGATGTTGGTTGGATTTTCGTCGCTCCGCGTTTCACCGTGTTGTTGCTTTCTATTTGCAAACATAAGCTCCGGACCAATGATCCGTAACACATAAAGTACTTTGGATAACGAAGCGACTAACTAATCATTGGGAGGAGTATGAAGCGTGGAAGGTTTGCAGCGTTCGGTCTCGGGATGTTGAGTGCATCGGCTTTCGCACAAAGCAGCGTCACGCTGTACGGTTTGATCGATACCGGCATCGAGTATGTATCTCATGCGAATTCCGCTGGCGACCACGTCGTTCGGATGCCGGCCATCAGCGGGGAATTGCCGTCCCGGTGGGGGATCCGCGGAACCGAGGACCTCGGGGGCGGCTGGAAGGCCATCTTTACGCTCGAGAATGGCTTCAATACGAGAGCCGGAGACATTGGACAAGGAGGACGTCTTTTCGGCCGCCAGGCGTGGGTCGGCCTCGATGGGCCGTGGGGGGCGCTAACCTTTGGACGCCAATACAACATGGTGTATTGGGCTTTGTCTGATGCGGACATGCTGGGCCCCGATGTCCACGGGATTGGCGCGCTGGACAATTATCTGCCCAATGCGCGGAGCGATAACAGCATCGTCTACAAGGGCACCTATAAAGGAGTGACAGTCGGCGCCTCGTATTCGTTCGGACGCGACTCGGCTGGCACCGGCAATTCGCCCGGGCAGGGCACATGCGCTGGTCAGATTCCAGGTCAGTTCAACCCATGTCACGAGTGGAGTGCGATGCTCAAGTACGACGGAGCAAGCTTTGGCGTTGCAACTGCGTACGACGAACAGCGAGGCGGTGCAAACGCCGCAGCGAATTTCTTTGACGGCATCGGGACGTTTCCCACTACGTCGGGCGCAGACAAGGACACGCGTATCGAGGCGAACGGTTACGTGAAATTTGCCGGGTTAAAGGTCGGAGCGGGGTGGCTCGGAAGACACGTCGAGACGAACTCCATGGCGGCGCCCGACGTACGGTCGAATCTCTACTTCGTAGGCGCCGAGTATTTCGTGACACCGAGCTTTGTGATCGATGGCGAAGGCTTTCGGATCGTGGTCCGGGAGCAGGATGCACGGGCAACGATGACATCGCTTCGCGCCACTTACTTCTTGTCGAAAGCCACGGCTGTCTATATAGGCGGTACGTATTTGTGGAACAGCGCCAAGGCGCACTTTTCTGCGAGCGTGGGCGGCGGGGGCACGACACCGGCGGCGGGTGTGGGTCAGTTCGGTGCGATGGCAGGAATTCGGCACCTGTTCTGACTGGGCACGTGGACGAAGCGCGAGTTGCCTGATCGAAGCGACGGGCATCGTGCTCCGTGAATCCGCGGGGCAATCATTAATCAAGGCAGGCGGACGGTGTTCTGGCGAACGCTTCGCCTGCTTGATCACGGAGTTTGTATGAGCACACAGGATATCGGCCAGCAGAATGTACTCAACGTCGAGCAGTTCATCGACGAACGTAGATTTTCACCCTATCAGTGGCTGATTTTGTTTTTCTGCTTTCTGATCGTCGCACTGGACGGATTCGATACCAGCGCAATCGGTTTCGTTGCGCCGGCGATCGCGAAAGAGTGGGGGGTGACAAAAATCGCGCTTGGCCCCGTACTGAGTGCGGCGCTCGTGGGTCTCGCATTCGGTGCGCTGCTTGCCGGACCTGTTGCCGACAGGATCGGGCGTCGCAAGGTCTTGATCGGATCAGTCTGCTTTTTCGGCGTGTGGACGATCGCCTGCGTGTTCGCTTCGGGTGTCTGGCAACTGTCGGTCTTTCGCTTTTTGACCGGAATCGGGCTTGGCGCAGCACTTCCCAACGCGACGACGTTGTTGTCGGAATATGTGCCGGCGAGATCTCGATCCTTGCTGCTGAACGTCATGTTCTGCGGATTCACTTTAGGCGCTTCGGCCGGTGGTGTGGTGTCGGCTGCATTGATACCTGACTTCGGATGGCGCGCGATCTTCGTCGCGGGCGGCATTGCCCCTGTCCTGCTTGCATGTGCTCTTGTTGCGCTGCCGGAGTCAGTACGATTCATGGTGATCAAGGGCTGGCCGGATGAGCAGATTCGTCGAGTACTTCGAAGAATTGCCAATGGTGAACCAGTGACTGTTTCAAAGTTCTCTGTCTCTGACCGGGTGAGCGAGAAGGAAAAAGCGCCGCTTACTCTAATCCTTTCTGCGCGTTACAGGTTCGGCACGTTGATGCTATGGGTAGCGTACTTCATGGGCCTGCTTGTCTATTACATGCTGACAAGCTGGATGCCGACGATGATCCATGAAGCGGGGTTCACATTGCGTCAGGCGTCGCTAGTGTCGGCACTGTTTCCGGCGGGTGGCGTAATCGGCGCATTGGGTTGTGGCTGGTTGATGGACCGCTTTAATCCTTGGCGAGTGGTCGCGCTCGCATTTCTGTTGCTGGCTGGTGCTGTCTGCGCAATGGGACAAGGCACTGACAATGTTCTGTCGCTTGGGATCGCGACTTTCGTGGCGGGTGTCTGCATGACGGGCGCACAAATGTCGATGCTGGCCCTCGCGGCGCTGTTCTATCCCACGCACGGACGCGCGTCCGGCGTTGCGTGGATGCTGGGCATCGGGCGCTTGGGAGGCATTCTCGGCGCGCTCGGTGGCGGAGCGCTTTCGGCTGCCGGCTACAGCATGATCGCCATTTTGACCTCGATGGCCGCGCCCGCCTGTGTCGCGGCGATGGCATTGCTTGTCGCGGTGTCGGTCAAGAAGAAGCAGGGAAGCTTGCAGGCGGTGATTGTCGATCCGAGTCCGTGAGGTGCGGCGATGGACAGCAGCCGAGTCCATCGCGGCCGTGTGCCGGCATGCGCGAAGCCGCCTCCCTTTGTCTATATATGCTGAACTGGGACTAGCCCTGTTCCACCATGCCAAGCTCGCAGTTGACGAGTTGATTGTCGTACAGGCTGCGCTCCCGAACCGCATGTGCCGACCTGTCGGTGATGGAGAAGACGAAAATGCCGGCGAATGCAACGATCATCGAGAAGAGCGCGGGGTATTCATACGGGTAGATGGCATGGGCATGTCCAAGCACCTGGACCCAGACAGTCGGACTGAGGATGGTTAGCGCGACAGCTGTTACGAGCCCTAGCGAGCCGCCGAGCACTGCACCGCGCGTTGTCAATCCTCGCCAATAGATGGACAGCAGGAGCACGGGGAAATTGGAACTGGCGGCGATCGAGAAGGTAAGGCTCACGATGAACGCAATATTCTGCTTTTCAAACGCGATTCCGAGCAGAATGGCCAGTACGCCAAGCACGAGCGTCGTCATTCTTGAAACACGCATTTCTTCGTGATCCGAAGCTTTGCCTTTACGAATCACATTCGCGTACAGGTCATGCGAGATGGCCGACGAGCCGGCCAGCGTCAGCCCTGCGACAACAGCCAGAATGGTCGAGAAAGCCACCGCGCAGATGAAGCCGAGAAATATATTGCCGCCTACCGCGTGGGCGAGATGGATCGCGACCATATTCGCGCCGCCAATCACGGCGCCCGACGACGTGTGATACCTCGGATCGGTCGCGACCAACGCAATCGTGCCGAAGCCGATGATGATGATCAGGGCATAGCCGATACCCACAATGCCGGTCGCGTAAAGAATGCTTTTGCGGGCAGCCTTGACGTTGCCCACCGTGAAGAATCTCATCAGGATGTGGGGCAAACCCGCCGTGCCGAAGATCAACGCGAGGCCCAGCGACACCGCGGAAACCGGATCCGACACGAGACCGCCCGGGCTCATGATCGCCACATGCTTGGGATGCGCGAGAATCGCTTGCGAAAAGAGCGCATTGAGGCTGAACCCGAAGCGGTCAAGGACCATAAACGCCATGAATGCGGCGCCGGCGAGAAGAAAGACCGCCTTGATGATCTGGATCCACGTGGTGGCCAACATACCGCCGAAGAACACGTACACGACCATCAACACCCCGACGATCACCACGGCAATCGTGTAGTTGAAACCAAACAGCAACTCGACGAGCTTGCCGGCCCCCACCATCTGCGAAACCAGGTAGAGCAGAACGATCACGATCGAACTCGACGCCGCAAATGCGCGTATTGGGCCTTGCTGCAAGCGATACGATACGACGTCCGCCAGGGTATAGCGTCCGAGGTTGCGCAGCGGCTCGGCAATCAGAAAAAGGATGATCGGCCAACTGGCGAGAAAGCCGATCGAGTAAATCAGACCGTCGTAGCCGCTCGTAAAGACGAGGGCCGAAATGCCGAGCAATGACGCTGCGGACATATAGTCACCGGCAATGGCCCAACCGTTCTGGAAGGCCGTGATCTTGCCGCCCGCGGCGTAGTGGTCGGAAACGCTGTGGTTCTTGCGGGCCGCCCAGCGGGTAATCAGAAGCGTAGACGCGACAAACACGAGGAACATGCCGATCGCAATGGGATTGTGTCCCTGTGCGACGCCCGACGAACCCGCGGCCCAGGCGGGAAGGGTTGTGAGCAACAGGCTTGCTAAAGCAGTCAGGCGTTTCATGGTCGGACTCCATTCCTGATCTCGCTAATGGCGCGATCGTAAGACGAGTTTGCCCGTGCGACGTACACGGCTACGAGGACGAAAGTAAAAACGAACATGCCGAAACCGATGGGGATACCCCAAGTCGTCGAGTCACCTTGGGCGACCGGGTGGCCGAGCAGCGTTGGTGAGAAGGCGAGCGTCAGGATGAACGCGAAGTAGACGGTCAGCATGAGAAGCGTAAGCGTCCAGGAGAACGTCCGGCGTGCACGCACCAGCGCTTTGAAGCGTGGATCGTTCAGCAAGGGATTGGCCGTGACGGCCCGATCCGCAGTGCCATGCCGCTCGGCGGCCGGGTAAGTTGGAACGGTGTGCTGCATGATGTCTCCTTTTTCGAATCGCCCTTTGTCTGTCTGAGCGAATGAGCCGGCGCGAGGGCCGGGCTGTTCTGTGCAAAGAAATCAGAAGCGCGCGGGTACAGCTGTTTCACGCATGACGGCCTCTGGGGTGCGATAGCGCTCTGCCATCAAACGATCCGTGTCGTTCTTCAGCTGTGCCTGCATGTACGCACCGAGGTGGCGCGCATGCTGGACGATGGCTGCGCCCACCGGGGTGCGCACGCGGCTGTATTCGGCCAGTGCGCCGGGAACGTCGGCGCTGGCGGTGAGGGCTGCAACCAGCGCCATGGCGTCGCTCGCCGCCTTGGTGACACCCATGCCGCAGTGCGGGCGAGCAACGAATGCCGCGTCGCCAAGCAATGCGACTCTGCCGAACGCCATCTGCGGCACCTCGAGGTCGAAGATGGGTTGGAAGAGCGGTTGCGTCGCGCGTGCCACGACCTCGGCAAACTGCGGTGCGAGCAGCGTAACAGCGGCTTCTTCCATATCCGAGAGGACATCCGGGCGGATCAGCGTTGGGGGAATCCCACCTGTCCAGCGTTTTCCGGTCGCGTCGGTCAGCAGGTTCGGCAGGTCGACGTCCTCGCTGGTGGCCCGGTACCAGACAAAGTTATAGCGGCGTTCGCCGGGCACCGTGCTGTTTCCTTGACCGGCCACGGGATAGCCGAGAATCTGCTCGCGCGGCGGCAGACAGAACGCGAACTTCTCGAACAGCGCGTCGCGGGTCTGTTGCGACAGGTTCATCTCGTCGACGAGTCCGCGCCACGCCACGTAGCCTGCGTATTCCAACTTGACGTCGGGCAGAAACTGGTCCCGGATAGCGGATTTGAATCCATCGGCAGCGATGACGATATCGGCCCGATGAACCGTTCCGTCGCCGAGCGTCACCGTCGCATGATCGGGGCCGTTTTCGACGGCCACGACGGTGCCCCCTGAATGGTAGTGAACGTCAGGAAGGGCAGAGCGCAGGACGTGATACATCTTGCCCCACGCGGTGAGTGTCTGGGGCATTGCCCGTTCCGAGAGCACGGCACCCTGCTGGTCGAACGTCACCCGCGCTTGCACCTTGACGCCGATCGAGTCGTCGATCTGGACGCCGGCTGCGCTCAGGGCCTCAAACAGTTCAGGATGAGTCACGATCCCGGCTCCGCGACTCGCGAGCTCCTCGGGAATGCGCTCGAATACGTCGACGTCCCAACCGTTGCGCGTCAGAAGGTTCGCGGCGAAGAGTCCGCCTAGAGAGCCGCCGACCACTATTGCTTTAGGTTTGCTTGCAGCGTTCATCATGTTCAATCTCCTGTGTTTGCTGCTTCTTTGGCGGCGGCCGGATGCGGGATCTCGAGATGCGCTACTTCCGCGGCGGGAAAGTTCAGCTCGATCGTGACGCCCGAGGGGTCTTCGATGAAAATCTGATGAAGTCCGAGGCTTGGCACGGTGCGATCGCGCCACGCGACGTTTTCCGCTTCCAGTGTTTTCCACATGTCTTCGACACCGGTCGCAAGGAAGGCGATGTGATCGACGGTACCGGTGCCGGTGGCCGGGAGTTCCTTGTTGCCCAGGTACGCCGTCAATCCTTCCGGGTTGCCCGGATCGACGCCGATGATATGAACCGTGCCGAACTCGGCTTCGTCTCCGCCCTTGTAGAGCCAAAGGCCCGGAAAATCGAAGGGTGGCCGGTACCCCTGTCTGAAGCCGAGAACCCGTTCATAGAACAGGCGCGATTGTTCGAGGTCGGTTGTACGGATCGAGTAATGGGCTAGCTTGGTGATTGCCATGAGGCTCTCCTGCAATTTATCGATCGATTAGTGATCGGTTGATAAATTGTAGGTCACCGTGTCTTTGGGAGAAAGCGGTGATGCGCCGGTGTTTACCCTGGCGTTTTGCAGGGTGGTGGCAGTTCAGGCGTAATCGAAAGTTAGATGTGAAGAAATTGAGCCGCATCGGTCAGACAGGCCGTTGCGGTCTCCATGCGGATTGCCATGGCGGCGGAACTCGCCATCGTCGCGGCATCGGCAGTTGCCGGCGCCGGTCCGTCACCTGAGATGGAAATGGGCGGCGCCTCTCTGGGGGATGTCATCGCGCCGCTTCACGCCACGCAAGCGGTGACGACGGAAGCGACAGAAAAAGCTACGAGGCTGAGCGGACTCGAGTGGCGCCAGCGGGCGTCATCTTCTTCAGTACGGCAGGCGTACCGTTCAAAAAGACGTCAACCATGCGCTCGACGTGCGCGTCGAGATCCTTGGGCACGGGCAGGCCGTACACCCACTTGCGCATGCCGATATAAAAGATGCCCGCATGCAGGCTCCAGATCAGTTCGAGTTCGGCTTCCTGCGCGGCGCGCGTGCGTGGTGCCGGAATGCCATAGGCGGCGCGCAACTCCCGCATCACCGGTCCGAACACGCGTTCACGCAGCTTGTCGAGATAGCGGGTGTTAATACCCTCCCGAGTCAGCCCGGCGAAAATGAAGGTGCGGATCCATTCGCGCTGCAGGATTACCTGTGAATACGCTTTGTAGAGCGTGCACAAGCGCTCCTGAAGAGGAATGGAACGGTCGGCGATCAGGCTCTCCCATTGCGGATCCCAACGGTAGATCTCGTTGTAGACGCGGTCGATCAGCGCTTCCTTGCTAGGGAAATAACGATAGAGCAGGGGCTGTGTCACGCCGATCTGCTTGGCCAGTTCGCGAGTACTGCCGGAAAAGCCGTGGGTGGCGAAATGCTCGATCGCTTTTTCAACGATCTGCAGTTCGCGCTCTTCCGGCAGCATGCGCCGTGTGGCGGTTACCGGCGCCTCCGCCAGGTCTCGCGAAGCATGGGCGAGTCCCTCTTCGGCTTGCCCTTTGGGGTGGTTGATTGGGCGCTTCGGCTTTGGCATCCTCTTCCCTCGTTCCCTTATCGGATGATCACTGGAAAGGGAAATATAGCAGGTTCGAAGATGCGATCTCAAACCGATGGGCGCGGCATACGGGCCAGTTAGACCGGCCGGGTATCGTTACTCGTTTCGCCCACCGTGGCCTGGTGCGAAGGCTCCCGCTCAACTCATGGCAGGGTAGTCTATATAGCCGGCCGCATCGCCACCGAAGAAGCTGCTGCTGTCGGTGGCATTCAGCGGGTGGCCGTTGCGCAGACGGGCCGGCAGATCCGGATTCGCGATAAAGGGGCGTCCAAACGCGACAATATCAGCCCGCCCGCTCGCGATCGCTTTTTCCGCGGTCTCACGGTCATAGCCGCCGGCGATCATCAACACGCCCTTGTATTCATCTCGCAGCAGTTTCATGATGGCGTCCCAACGCGGGTCGAAGTTCTCGTCCTTCACGGTGCCCACCATTGCCGGCTCGACCAGATGCAAATAGGCGAGGCCATAGTCATTGAGCTTTCGCACGATGTAGCCGAATGTCGCCTCAGGCGTTTCGTCACTCATACCCATGAACCGTCCCATCGGGGTCAGGCGAACAGCGACGTTTTGCGGACCCACTTCATCGCTGACAGCAGCGACGACTTCAAGCAGCAGCCGCGCGCGATTTTCGATGCCGCCGCCGTAGCTGTCCTGCCGATGGTTGCTGCTGCTGTTGATGAATTGGTCCAGCAAATAGCCGTTGCCCGCATGAATTTCGACGCCGTCCATGCCGGCTGCGATCGCATTGCTTGCTGCGCGCCGATAGTCGGCGACGATGTCCCGAATGCCTTCGACGGTCAGCGCCTGCGGAACCGGTACGTCGCCCCATACGCCGTTGCCGGCTTCATCGAGAATGAACGTCTTTCCGGGCACCGGCATGGCGGTCGGTGCAACGGGCAGGCCGCCATTGGGCTGGAACACGGGATGCGATACACGGCCGACGTGCCACAACTGAAGAAACATGTGACCGCCTTCTTCGTGCACAGCCTTGCTGACGGCACGCCAGCCTTCAATCTGTTCTTCCGTGTGGATGCCCGGCGTCCACGCATAACCCTGGCCTTGCTGTGAAATCTGCGTCGCTTCACTCACGATCAGCGCCGCGCTGGCGCGTTGCCGATAGTATTCGACGTTCAGGGCGGTCGGCACATTGCCCGACCGGCCCGCACGCGAGCGCGTAAGGGGCGCCATCGCGACGCGGTGGCCGAGGGAGAGCCGGCCGAGTTTGATCGGATTGAAGAGGTGCTTCGTCATGGTGTATCTCCGTCGAGGATGTGAAGTGCGCCGTGCAGACCCGCGGTTTGCATGTCGAGGCTCCGCTTATCGCCGCGCGACTACAGGTCGTGGTTGACCGTCATGCGCCGGCGCTACAGGTCTGCGCGGTGGGTCGATGAATGCAAGGGTAGGTGAGACCGGGCTTGGCCGGAATCCCAACGGCGCGCTACACAGCATTGCGTGGCACGCAAAGCTCAAGGAAGGCGTAGCAGGCAAGCGGCATTGCCAGCAGCGGCCGAATGCCAGCTGCTATTGACTGACGCGAGCGTTCACTGAGGCCCGTTCGCCAGTTCGGACACGAAATCGATAAACGCCTTCACTCTTCGCGATCCTCGTTGATTGGGAAGGTAGAGCGCGCTCACAACAGCCCGTGCATCGTTCGGGCCCGCCTCGAGTTCGGCGAACAGCCGCGTGAGGGTTCCTGACTGAACGTCGGATTCCACCAGCCAGTCGGGAAGAAGCGCGATACCCATACCATCCAGCGCCGCTTCGCGCAGTACTTCGGAGCTGTTTGCCTTGAGCCGGCCGCTGACGGGCACACGCTTTTCTTCGTTCTCACGCGAAAATGTCCAGACTTGAGGTTCGGTGGTGTAGGTGAATCGAAGGCATTCGTGATCTGCCAATTCGTCAGGCGACACGGGATAGCCTGCTCGATCGAGGTATTCGCTACTCGCGACGAGATAACGGGCGAAGATGCCGATCCGCTTGCTGACAACGTCGGCCATGGGCGCCACCTCGCCGAGGCGAATAGCGACGTCTATTCGCTCGCTCACCAGATCGACAAAAGCATCGCTCAGTTTGACGTCCAGCTCAAGCTTCGGGTATTTCCGCAGAAACGCCGCGAGGGCAGGTGCGATGCGTCGGGAGCCGAATGCGACCGGCACGGAAACGCGCAGTGGGCCCGATGGCTCACCGCTTCTGTCCGAAACTGACGCGTCCGCGTCAGCCATATCCTCGAATAGTTTTTTTACCTTGGCATAGTACGAGGTCCCCGCGTCGGAGAGGGTCACCTGGCGGGTGCTTCGATTGAACAGTGCGGCGCCGAGCTGTTTCTCGAGCGAATCGACAGAGCGCATGACCGAGGACGTCGCCAGATCGAGGCGTCGTGCCGCACTCGAAAAACCGCCCGCCTCGGCGACTTCCACGAATGCCCGCAGAGCCAATAGCTTGTCCATAACGTTGTTCCATCCGGCGTGCCGCGATTACGATGGCCGCGCCTACGGACTAGCGCGGCCATGCATTTTCAGCGAAATGCTATCAGACCAGGCGATCGTTCAGATGGGGATACGGCTGTCTGGTCGCCGACTCGACGTTGCAGGCGAATCGGGACCTGGTCGTGATCGAACGCGCCATGATTATCAGTCGAACAATTAAAGCACGCGGGCATGTGGGGCGAAATCAGGCAATACCCCAACACGCGGCGCGTTGCAAGTTATCGAGTGATCATTTATATTTTGCCGCAGTGAACAAACTACTGCGGATCGACCGGCACCGTGTCGCCGACACATGATCATGCGCGCCGGGATCGAACCAGCTTAGGTTGGAGTACTACTCATATCCGAAAAATTTTGACTACATCGAGAGGGGATCTTTCAGTGAAAAAGATAGGGGCTTCAATTGCGTTGCTGACGATGTCTATTTCCGCGGTCCACGCGCAAAGCAGCATCACGTTGTACGGGGTTGTCGATCCGGACATTGTTTTTGTGAACAATGCACAGACGGGCCGTTCGGCGGGTCAACTGACAGGGCGGCAACAATACTCCATGATGGACGCAACGACATCCGCCTACTTCGGCAGCCGCTTTGGCCTGAAGGGAGTAGAGGATCTCGGTGGGGGGATGACCGCGATGTTCACGCTCGAAAACGGATTCAACGCCGCGAATGGCACGTTGGGTCAGGGCGGGCTGTTGTTCGGACGGCAGGCATTTGTCGGCTTATCGGCGCCGGTCGGGCGTGTCACGTTCGGCCGCCAGTATTCGTCGATGTGGGATTTCGTGTCCCCCCTCGCGGTCATTACCCAGTGGGCCGGCTATATCGGATCCCATCCGGATGATCTCGACAACATCGGCGGGACGAATCGGCAGAACAACTCGCTCAAGTACACGTCGCCCACGTGGCACGGCATGACAGCCAACGCACTGTATGCTGCCGGCGGCGTCGCGGGGAGTTTTTCGGAGAATCAGATCTGGTCCGTCGGTATGGGCTACACCGGCGGGGCAGTGCGTCTGGGCATCGCGTTTGTGGACGCGTTTGAACCCAATATCTCGATGTATGGAGCAACGCCCGCTGCGGGCGGCGCTGCAACGAACAATTTTGGATCCTTGGGGTCCGCGACAACCGCACAACGAAACCCGATCATCGCGGGTTACGCGTCGGCGCATCGCGAGCAGATCTTTGGTGCGGGCGGCTCATACGTGGCTGGCCCGGCAACGCTGGGCCTCGTTTATACCAACACGCGATTTGCCGGATTGGGTTCGTCTTCGGGACCGAATCCGCTGTCGTACGCGGGTAGCTCTACCTTCAATACGGTCGAAGCGAACCTGCAATATCAGGTTTCGGTACCCGTGACACTAGGATTGTCGTATTCGTTCACCAAGGACGATGGCCCTAATGATCAGAGCGCCCGCTATCAGCAGGTGACGGTCGGTGCCCATTACTTTTTCTCCAAACGCACGGACGTCTATATGGTCGCCGCCTATCAGCGTGCCTCCGGAACGAACTCACTGGGACAAAGCGCGGTGGCTTCGATCGCGGGATTGACGCCGTCTGCGAGAAACCAGCAGATTGCGGACACGATAGGACTGGCCCACCGTTTCTAAGCCTTGATCACCAGGGGCGGCGGCGCTGGCTGCCGCCGCGACAGTCTTCAGCATTCCAGCCAGGCGCTAGGCGCGAGGCTTCATAATGCGGTCGCCCAGAGAGATGCCGAGTTCCGACATGCTGATACCTAGCCGTCTTTGCGATAGTTCCCAACGGGACAGGGCGGACTGCAGGCGGGTGTCTCCGGCCGACAGGGTACGAGCCAGCGCAACTGCGTTCGCGGCCGCCTTGGCAGTGCTGCCAGCGGTATGCGGACGCGGGACGTAGGCGGCATCACCGAGCAGGACGGCCCGATCGAACACCATCCTTTCCACCCGAAGATCCTGAATCGCCTGAACGAACGGCTCGGCCGTCGCGTTCACGAGGAGTTGTAGAGATGGGGCAAGCAGCTGACTGGCGGCGGCGCGCAACCCGGTGATATCGTCATCCTTCGTGGCGCCGGGCGGCAAAGAGGTACTGCGCTGCTTGCCGTGCCGGTCGACCATCAGTGTCTTCAGGTTTTCCGGCGACATCGGCCGATACCAGACCCAGTTCCAGCGGCGCCTGCCAGGCTCGGCCGTGCCGTCTTCCCCCGGTACGAGATAGATCAGTATGAGATGCGCTTCGCCCTGCTGGAAGGTGAAGCGCTCACGCAGAATGTCCGCGGCTTTGGCGGGCAGATCATTTTCTTCGACGAGGCCGCGCCACGCGATATAGCCTGCATAGGAGGGATCGAGGCCAGGCAGCAACTGGGCGCGGACCGTCGAGCGCGCACCGTCGGCGCCGACCAATAAGTCCGCGTGTTGCACGCGACCGCTTTCGAAATGCGCTGTGACCGTTTTGCCGTTTTGCTCGAAATGGGTGAAGCGTTCGCCCGGGTGAATGACTTCGGGCGGTAACGCACGTCGCATTGTGCTGTAAATCAGGTTCCATGAGGTCTGCGACTGCGGCATGTTGAACCGCTCGATAATGCGGTCGGCCTGATCGAGATAGATGCGCTCGCCGGAGTCCACGCCCGGAGGGGCGGGTAGTGCGACCCCGCCGAACCTGAAGGCTTCCGTGACGTCAGGCTGCAGTACGATTCCGCCGCCCCGGCTGTCGAGTTGGTTAGGAGACTGCTCAAAGAGATTGACCTCCCAGCCGACCGCGCGAAGCGCAGTCGCGGTGAACAGACCGCTAAGCGAGCCGCCGATAATGGTGGCCCGGGGTTGGGCGGCATGGCCCATATTGCGCTCCTGATGGTCTCGTTGGGCAGCGACAAGGTGAGTCGCTCGTCTGATTGGCTTTCTCCGCCTTCTACGAAAGCCCGACCGCGTAAGCCCAGTGTATGCCTCGGCCGGTAGAAGCAGGTGAGGTTGGCAAGGTTAATTGTTCTGAAGAAGCGCGCGCAACGTCAACGTCCTTTCAGACGCTTGCGCCTCCCAATTTGGGCGGCTAAGGTCTTTCAAATCCGTCGTGCTTGTCGGCAATCGGCGTCCACACGCGAGTTCGTCTTCAGTGACGACGCTGTATTGCGTGCCATGCCGCCACATAGCGTGAACCTGGTATTGTTCTCTTAAGGGAAATTAAGCTTTGGGCAAGGCTTTTTCATGGCACAACTCGGTAGTATTGGCTGCGCACAATCAGGGCAGGCGCGCTCGTCAGCCCTGCGCGACGGAGAACGCAGTGAAGCCACCTGCGCCGAATAGAGTGCCCGCATAGTCGCTGCGGTGCGGCTCACCACGAATCGCACCGTTCGACATGGTCGTGAGCAGACAACCCCGCAAGTCAGAGGAGCCGTTTCACTTTGGACAAGACCAGTGAAGAGCCGACATCGTCCGCGCGGCCAAAGGTGATGGCAATTCTCGCGCTAGTGGCGTTTGCGCTGCTGCTAGCCGCCGTTCTGGCCTTTGCATTCGTGAAGGGTGAGCGCAGTACCGACGACGCCTATGTGACCGGTCATCTGCACACTATTTCATCCCGGGTGAGCGGCACGGTGCAAGAGGTGCTGGTCGACGACAACCAGTTGGTCCATGCTGGTCAGGTGTTGGTGCGTCTGGATACACGTGACTTTGACGTGCAAGTCGCATTGCAACGATCGAGGGTGGAGCAGGCCAGATCGGACCAGGACAACGCGCGTGCGCAAATCAGTCAGACTGAAGCCGCTATTGCCGCCGCTACTGCCGACGCGCGCTAGGGCGACCTGAATTTTGTGCGTGCCCGCGAGCTGACTGCGGAAGCACCGCGAGGCCTTTCGCAGCAGGATTTCGACGCCGCGGATGCCGCGCGCACAACAGCGCATGCGCGCGTGCGCCAGGCCACCGCTCAGCTCGAAGCGGCTCAGGCGGGTTTGCTGGCGGCGCGGGCACTGGAGTCGCAGAGCACGGCCAACCTGCGCGACGCGTCGCTGCAATTGACGTACACCAATATCATCGCGCCCACCGATGGATACGTGGGAAAGAAAACTGTCGAGACGGGCCAGCGCCTCGTGCCGGGTCAGCCGCTGTTGACGGTGGTCGAGGCAGACGTCTGGGTCGTGGCGAACTTCCGCGAGACGCAGCTCAGGCATGTCAAGGTGGGCGACGCCGTGGATCTGGACATCGACGCGGTGCCGGACACGCCTTTCCATGGGCACGTCGACAGCTTCGCACCGGCCACCGGTGCGCAGTTTGCGCTGCTGCCGCCTGACAACGCGACCGGCAACTTCACGAAAGTGGTCCAACGGGTGCCCGTGAAGATACGCTTTGACGGCCTGAAAGACCCGGACTACCGGATCAGACCGGGGTTATCGGTCACGGCAACGCTTGCGCCGCAGGGCAAGTCGCGATGAGCGGGCGCGTCATGCTGCTGACGGTTTGCGCGCTTGCGGCATGCAGCGTCACACCGCAATCAAGCACACCGCTTGCGTTAAGCGAGGCGCCATTTCGCCACGCGGAGCCGACGCATGCGGCCGCCATCTCCGACGGCGCGTGGCCCGCACTGTTCGCCGATCCACTGCTGGCCAACCTGATCGATGCCGCGTTGACGAACAACTACGAGATTGCATCGGCCAACGCGCGTATTGCCCAGGCACGTGCGCTGGTCATGGCCAGCGACGCGTACCAGGTGCCGACGGTCGGGATTAAACCGTCGTTTTCGCGCAACCGTGTCTCCGGCACAGTGGACGATGCGTTGCCGAAGCGGATGCTGCGCACGTGGGCGTTACCTGTCGATGCCACGTACGAGGTCGACCTGTGGGGACGTCTCAAGGGCCAAGCCGATGTGGCGCGTGAGGATGCGCTAGCAGTGCAGGCGGATGCGGCCGCGGTGCGCCTGCGCGTTTCGACGGAAGTGGCGAGCGACTATCTGACCTTGCGCTTTGTCGAGCAGGATAGTGCGGAGTTGCGGCAGACCATCGAGCTCAGGCGGGCCGCCTTGCAACTGGTGCAGCGCCGCGTCAAGGCGGGCGCCGCCAGCGACCTCGACGCCCTGCGCGCAGCGACCGAGTTGAACACGGCCAACGCGGACCTCGCCGAGAGTGAGCGTGAACGAGACAATCTCGTCGATGCGCTCGCAGTGCTCACAGGGCGCTCCGTGACTGATCTGACGATCGGTGCGGGATTGGCCCCCGTCGAGTTGCCTGATATTCCGGTCGGCTTGCCGTCGGCGCTGCTCGAACAGCGCCCGGACATCTATGCCGCACAACGCAGACTGGATGCAGCATCCTTGCAGATCGGCATTGCCAGAACGGCGTATCTGCCGACCCTGACGCTCACGGCGGACGGCGGCTTTGCAAGCCGCGATCTGGGCTCGTTCCTCGACCGTAACAGCTCGGTGTGGGGCCTCGCCATTAGCGCGGCATTGACGCTGATCGACGGCGGCCGCCGACGTGCGGAGGTCGAGTCCGCTCAAGCGGGTTATCTGATCGCGGACGCCAATTCCAAGGCGCTCATGCTCGACGCGTTGCGGCAGGTACAGGACGCGCTGAACGATGTCGCGGCGCAGCGGCTGCGCATCGTCGCCTATGAGCGGGCGGCCTCGACGTCGGCGCAAGCAGCCCGGCTGTCGCGTAGCCGTTACGAACACGGCTACGTCGACTATTTCGAGGTCGTCGATTCCGATCGGGACGCGCTGTCCATTCAACGTGAGCTGATCCACAGCCGCCAGGCGCAGGCGGTCGCGATCGTTACTTTGGTACGGGCGATCGGCGGCGGATGGACGCCTGATAGCGAAGCACGTCCGGGAATGGAGAAAGCCGCCCGCAACGATTGAGGGCATGCAGGACATTCGGAAATATTGATGGCGGGGCTGAGAGGCCTTCGTCACCCGGGAGGCGGGCTGCCAAGTCCGAATCCGGCCGCAAGCTGTGGCCCTTTCTGAAGCAGCGGTGCGACCGCGATGCGCCGGGCCGCTGCCCAGTCGGCGAGGTGTCGTGCAACATCGTCGCTGTCTGGGGGCAAGAATTCAGCAAGGGACACTGCGTCGTCCGCTGCTTTGGACGTGCCTGAGCCGGTGTGTGGTCGGAGCGTGCAGGCCGCGTCGCCGACCAGCGCGACCCGTCCGTCGACAAAGGCGGGGCTCAGCGCGTCGAAAATGGCCTGTACGAACGGCGCCTGGGTGGCGAGCACCAGTTGTGCCAATACGGCAGGCAAACGCTGCGCGGCGAGACTGTTGAGGTCGGCCAGCGCCGCCGCCGCCAACTGTCCCGCGCTGACGGACGTGTGATGCTTGCGCCCGGTGGAGTCGGTCAAATGCCGTCGCAGTGCTTCGGCGTCAGCTTCGTTGCGATACCACAGCCAGTTGAAGCGCCGCTTGCCCGGCGCCAGCGAGCCGTCGAGAGCGGGGATCAGGAACGCCATGAAGAGTTCACCGGGCTGCCGGTGCAGTGTCATGTTTTCGACGAGAGTGGCGATATCAGCGGGGTTGAAGGTGGCTTCATCGACAATGCCGCGCCACGCGATATAGCCCGCGAACGATGCATGATAGTCGGGAAAGAGCCGGGAGCGCAGGCGCGAGCCGGTACCGTCAGCGGCGATCAGAATGTCCGCATGTTCTGTCTGGCCATCGTCGAAATGAATGTCGACGCCGTACTTGTTCTGGTCAAAGCCTGCCACTTCGCGCCCGTAGCGAATTCGCTCCGCCGGCAGCATGCTGCACAGGGAGCGATAGACCGCGTCCCACGACGAGAAGGGCAGCATCTCGGGTTCGTCGCGAGTGACGGCACCGCCGACATCGATCCAGCGCCGGCGATGCGTCGGCACGCTGATCATGTCGCGGCAGTAGTGACCGTGATTTTCGAGGAAGCGCAGCATGCGCCGCAGCAGCACTACGCCACCGCCCCGACCACGCAATGCATGCGCAGAGCGTTCGTACACGAGCACGTCGTGCCCGGTGCAATTCAGCGTGAGGGCTGCCGCAAGCCCCGAAATCGAACCGCCTGCGATTGCAATCTTCATATCGGATATCTGCTCAATGTCGATGCGTCAGGCCTCGATCTGCCTGCGCAAGTGGTCGCCGCTTGACGGCGGATTGGTGATTCACGCCACCTGCTTGCCGATCTATCGCCATTCGAACAGGCAGCGCACTTTCATTCAGTTTACGTAGGGAGAGATAGCTCGACCGCGGCGCATACGGCCGGACGCTCACGAGCAGTCCATCGAGCATATTCGAAAGTATTTCGTCCGGCGCGCTAAAAGATCTAAATCATTCTGAACCGACGCAGGCACAGCGCAAGTCGGCCTACCCAACATAGAAAAATCGGACCATTCGGTAAGTCACAGGACGTGCAGCGCATCCGGTTACGCCGCAATGGACTGATACTGCTCCCGTTTTTCTTCCGTACAGGTTATCCCGTCCGACTTTGATAGGAACTAAAGATCATGCATTGGATCGTTTTCTGCACCGATAAGCCTGGTGCTCTGGCCCTTCGCGATGCCACTACCCCGAAACATCGCGCGTATCTGGAGAGCGGGACGGTCACGCTTGTCACGTCCGGTCCATTGGTGGACGACGCCGGCGAGAACAAGATCGGCAGCTTCTTTCTTGTGGAAGCGCAGACGCGCGACGAAGTCGAGGCATTCAACCGCAATGATCCGCTCTTCGCAGCTGGGGTCTGGGACGAAGTCAGAATTCATCGTTTTCATCGCCGGGTGGGTTGAGCCATTGACGGCGGCGCGTGACGATGCGCCGTGCCTTGTTCGAGCTCGGTGGAATTAATCGGACTCAGCGGTAAATGTGCGGGCTTTACGGTTACGACTCGCGAAAGATGAAGACGTACTCTTCAGTTCAAGACGAGCCGCGCAGTAACAAAGAGGAGACGAGTGTGAAGTTCAATAGTCCGTTCCGGTTGATGAAGGCGGCAGCGGTCGCGTCGCTTTGCTCGCTGTGTGCCGCCGGCGCGCAGAGAGCCGCAGCGGCCGACCAGGCCTCGACGCCGCAAGTCACTGCGGCTGTCAGTACCTATTCGCTGAGCTTGACTCAGGCAATGAAGCTTATCGACACCGGCACCGCCGAGGCTCGTGCACACCATCTTGCGCTGAGCTTCGCCGTGGTGGATCCGGCTGGTCATCTGATCGCCGCGGCGCGCATGGACGGGGCGCCTTTTGCGAGTCTCGACTTCGCGCGCGGCAAGGCGTTCGCATCGGTCGCGCTTGGCGGGCAGTCGGGCGCGACGCTGGAGCAGCGTTTCAAGGACGATCCGTCGGAATACAGCAACGTGTCCAGCGCCGGCTACTACGCACCGTTTCTGCCGGGGCGTGGCGTCCTGCCGATCTTTTCCGGCGGACACCTGCTGGGCGCGCTGGGCGCGAGCGGGGCGCCTTCGGATATAGACGAACAGATGGTCAAGGGCGCAATCGAATCGATCGGTGCATCGACCGCTCGATGAATTCGGCTGGTCCATCGAGAACAGATCAGGAATACCTATGAAAAAAGAGACACAGCAGGATCTCCAATCCGTCGTCAAAGAGGGCGCACTGGAGCAAGGTAGCGCGACGACGCGGGATGCAACCGCCGTTTGCCGTCGCACGATGCTCAAGCTCGGTTTCGGCACGCTGGCCGCGGGGGCGTTCGGATTGTCACGCGCGGTTCGTGCGCAAAGCACGGCTGCGCCAGGGCAGGCCGGTGGACTGGCGTCGCCGGACGGTGCGCTCGTCAGGCTCGTGCCTTCGCAAGAAACCGTGCGTGTAGGCCAGATGGAGCCGGATACGCCGGTCGCCGCCGCGGTCAAATCAGGCGATACCGTGTGGTACGACGGCACGTGGACCAACTGGGGCAATGAAGCGAAGTACGGCATGACCTTTAAGGAGCGCGAGCCGATCCGCAAGAAATATCCGAATGGCGCGTTCTCGCTGATCGGTCCGGTAGTGATGGAGGGCGCCGAGGCGGGCGACCTGATCGAATGCCGGATGCTGAGCATGCGGCCGATCGATTGGGGATGGAATTCGGCGCCGCCCGGCGTCGGCGCATTGCCGCACGATTTCAAGCCCTATCTACGCTATCTGAAGTTCGACAAGGAGCGCAACTCGGCCGCGTATGTGCCTGGCGTCAATATTCCTTTGAAGCCATTTCAGGCGTATATCGGTACGCAACCCGTGGGCGACAAGCCGGTGAGCGCGAACCTCGCCGGCAATTACGGCGGCAATCTGGATTGCGCGGTGCTCGGCGTCGGCACGTCGATCTTGCTGCCTGTCCACATGGCGGGCGGGCGGGTGTGGACCGGAGGATCGATGGGCGCGTCGGGCGAAGGTAATGTCGATCAAACGTCGATCGAAACGGCCTTCGAAGAAATGCGCATTCAATACGTGCTGCACAAGCGCGCGGCACTGAACGTTCCGATGGCTGAAACACCCGACTACTGGATCGGCTTCGGCTTCGCCGACTCGCTCGACAACTCGCTGGTGGCCTGTCTGCGCCAGATGATCGGCTGGCTCTCCGCGGCGACCGGCATTGCGCCGGAGGACTGCTACGGCATCTTCAGTGTGGCGGGCAGTTTTCGCGTCACGCAATACGCGAACCAGACCGCCACCGTGTACGCGACGGTTCCCCCGAAGGGCATTCACTGCATGCTGCCGAAGAACATTTTCTCGACGGTCCTGCAGCAGCGGATCGCGACGTTCACACGAACCTGACTGGTTCATTCCAGACCTGGAGCGGTTGATTCGGCGCGCCGCCGATGGTCCAGCGCGGCTCGTGGGCAGTGCGCGCGCGTTGCAAGGAGATGATTCGATGGATGCGAAAGACAAACAAGCCATGAGGGGCGACGACCTCGGGCAGACGCAAGGTTCCGGCTGGTTGTGGGCCCTCTTGGTGTGTTTTCTGGTGATCGTGCTGGACGGCTTCAACACCACGTCTATTTCGTTCGTCGTGCCGAAACTGGCTGGCGATTGGGGCCTCGCACCCGCGCGCTTCACGCCGGTGTTCGTGGCAACGAATATCGGCGCCGCAATCGGCTTCATGATCAGTGGGCCGCTTGCGCAGCGGTTCGGCAACCGGCTCGTCGGGCTCGCAAGTGTCGTGCTATTCGGCGGAGGCACGCTCGTGACGATGTTTGCCGCTGACGTCGTCAGCCTGTCCGCCATGCGCCTGATCGCAGCGATCGGCCTGGGCGGCGCGCTGCCGATCGCCATTACCGCGTCGGCCAGCATCATCGGAACGAAACACAAGGTGGCGGCGTCGTTGCTGGTGACGACCGGGATGTCGGTGGGCGCGGTCATAGGCGGGGTGACGGGCGGCCGGTTGATGAGCGAGTTCGGCTGGCAGTCCATCTTCGTCGTGGGCGGTGTGCTGCCGTTCGTTCTGGTGCCGGCATTTTTCAGGATTCTGCCGGCCGAGGGTAAGGCTGCCACCAGCGGTGAACCCGTGCCGACGGCCAATCCATTCAAGCTGCTGTTCAAGGAAGGACTCGGGCTCTACACCGGTCTGTTGTGGGCATTTTCTTTCCTGATCTTTACGGACGTCTACGCGCTGCTGTTCTGGCTGCCTACGCTGCTGCCCACGTTCGGCTTTGCGTCGGATCATGCATCGGTCGGCATGGCGGCCTTCAGCGTCGGCGGACTGGCCGGCAACGTGCTGATGACCGTGGCCGTCGCGATGATGACCATCGTCGGCAAGCTCCGATTGAAGTCGGCGCTTGCGCTCGGCGGGGTGCTCATGATCCTGAGCATAGGCGTGCTGAGTCAGATCACTGTAGCGCCTGGCATTGCGCTGCTGCTCATCGCGGTGATCGGGGCGGGACTGGTGAACGGCATCATGGGCCAGACCGCTCTGGCGGTTTCCTTCTACCCGACAGAAATACGCGCGACCGGTGTGGGCTGGGGACATGCGGTCGGGCGCGTCGGCTCCTTCGTCGGCCCAGCGATCGGCGGTGCGTTGCTGTCGGCCGGGTGGCCCGCACGCGACATCGTTCTCACCGCGATGCTGCCCGCAGCGGTTGCGATTCTCCTGCTCGGCGCGCTGGCGTTGGCCGGTCGCAGAGGCGCACGCGGGTTCGTCAGCAACGCTGTGGCAGAGCACTAAACCGTCTGCCGCGATTCAGACTCGATACCCCGCCGGCACGCTGTCGGCGGTGGGGACGCGCACTGCCTGCGAGGCCCTTGCGGCGCCCAGCAGTAAGCAGGTTCGTCCAATGCAAGCTTCTATTTCCCGATTCATTTCACGGATAAACCTCGATCATGAAAATCATCGCTTACGCCGAAGCCGGCCGTATCGCGCTGGGCGTTGTCACCAGCCCAACGCACTTCCTGGCCGTCGCCGATATCGCGCCCGAATTGCCCGCCAGTCTGATTGCGATCCTCGAGCATGAGGATGGCCTCGCGCGACTTCAGCAAGCGCTCCGAGGCCGCGAAGGAGACCGCTCGCTGGCCGACGTCACGCTCAGGCCGTTCCTCGACCGGCCGAACGCAATGTGGGCGCTCGCATTGAACTTCAAGAGCCATATTGCGGAGACCGGACTGCAAACCTCGATGGAGTTCCCCCACCTGTTCATGCGCACCGCCGCCTCGTATGTGGGCGCGAATGAAGCGATCGTCGCGCCACCGGCAGCAGTTGCGCGTGCCTTCGACTATGAAGGCGAACTCGGCGTCGTGATCGGCAAGCCTGGCCGCTTCATCCCGGTCGAGCGGGCGATGGAGCACGTGGCCGGTTACACGTGCATCAACGAAGGATCGGTGCGCGAGTATCAGATGCACAACCGTCAGTTCGGCCTCGGCAAAAACTTCGAGGCATCCGGCTCGTATGGGCCGTGGCTGATGACAAGCGATGAGTTCGGCGACCCTGCCACGCACTCGGTCCTCACGCGCATCAACGGTGTCGTCCGCCAACGAGCACCGCTGGATGACATGTTGCTGGACGTGGCCAAAGTCGTCAGCTATCTCAGCCAGGGCTACTGCTTGCGCCCGGGTGATTTCATCGCAATGGGCACGCCCGGCGCGCTTAAGCCGCAACCCGACGACAAGGAAGGCCAGGATCTCAGCCGTCAATATGGACCTTTTCCGACACCTGGCCTCGTTCACATGCGACCTGGCGACTGTGTCGAAGTCGAGATCGACGGACTCGGCGTGCTACGCAACCAGGTGGTGTCCGACACGTCCTACTCCGTAGGCGCGCAGTAGCAACACAACGCCGGTGCCGCCGAGATCAGGACCTTGCCGCGTCTCCCGATGCGGCGGCACGGACTCGGACCAGCAGCTAGAGCCGGCTTCACATCACCCAATGCGAGGAGACACGCAATGGCTGGAAACGCTTTCTCACGAGGCGTGGCGGGTCCGTCGGCGCAGGCCGTGCTGATCGCCGCTGCCCTGCTGTGCACCGCGGTGAGCGCGCGAGCCGCCGATCTGACTGCGCGTGTCGGAGAACTAACGACACAACGATGCGCGGCCTGCCACGGTGTCGACGGAAACAGCACGGTCGGCACTTATCCGCGCCTTGCCGGCCAGTATCCGGAGTATCTGTACAAGCAACTCTCGCAATTCAAGGGTGGACCTGGCGTGCCGCCGTTGCGGCACAACGAAATCATGCAGGCGATGGTGAAAGATCTCTCGCCGGACGAGATGAAAGCGCTCGCGGCTTTCTATGCGGCGCAAAAGCCCAAGCCGGGTGCGGCCACAAACGCCGCGCTCGTCGATGCCGGCAAGCTGGTTTATACACACGGCGGCGCGGACGGCGCGCCAGCGTGCATTTCCTGTCACCGGGCGGCGGGAGGCGGTATTGAGCCTGACTTCCCGCGCATCACCGGTCAGCATGAAGAGTATGTCAAAACGCAACTCAACGCATGGAAGAGCGGAGCGCGTGGCGGCAAGGGGAAGCTGATGAGCCTGATCGTTCCGCTGCTGAGCGAGGACGAAATTGCCGCCGTTTCCGCGTATGTGGCGACGCTGAAGCAATGAAAAATCCGGACGATCCGGCAAGCCGGTGTGCTTTTTGGTCAGGTTTCCTGCATATGTTGGCCGTATAGTGATTTACACGATAAGCACGTTACATCAGGAGGAGACGCATGCGGTATTTTGAGCGCGAAGGAATCCGCTTCGCATACGAAGAATCGGGCCCGGCCGGAGCGCCGGTGGTGGTTTTCAGCCACGGCTTTCTGATGGACGGGGAGATGTTTCAGCCGAACATCGCCGAACTCAGCAATGCATTCCGGTGCATTGTCTGGGACCAACGCGGGTTTGGCGCAACGGGTCCGACTACCAATGCGTTTAGCTATTGGGACTCGGCACGGGACCTGATTGCGCTGCTCGATCACCTGGAGATCGCTTCGGCATCTCTTGTCGGCATGTCGCAAGGCGGCTTTCTTTCGATGCGGGCAGCGCTGCTCGAACCCGACCGTTTTCGCGCGCTCGCACTGATATCGACACGCAGCGATATCGACTCCGAGGCCGTTCAACAATCGTTCGAAAATCTCAGGGGAGAGTGGGCTAGAAACGGTGCCACCCACGTCGCTCAGGATCTGTCCGCGTTCCTGCTCGGCGATAACTACGAGGCGTCGCCGGCATGGATAGAAAAATGGCTTCGGCTTGGCTCCGAGCACTTCGAGCATCCGGTGAATGCACTGATTTCAAGGGATGACATTACGTCACGACTTCATGAAATCACGCACTCGACCATTGTTTTTCACGGTAGCGACGATATCGCCATCAGTCCGCTGTGCGGCGAATCGATCGCCGCCGCACTGCCGAATTGCAAGGGCTTTGTCCTCGTCGACAAAGCAGGGCATACCCCCAATTTGACTCACGCTGAGCGGGTCAATCCGGCGCTGCGGGATTTCCTGATGCGCTACGCGCGTTAGCGACGTCTCCCAGTCCATCTGCAGGACCAAAGAGGACGTTTTCGAAGTCGGACAAGACGCATGGAATAGCGGTTCGACCGACCTGGTGACGGCTCTTTTGATGGTCGCTGCCCAAGTCATGATGATTAGTATTGCGAATCTAAGCGGTCGTCGGACTGTGCGATTGGCAGAACATTGGAGACCATGAATGTACAAGAAGATTTTTGCTGTTCTAGCCGTTTCTCTTGTGATGGGCGAAGCTCACGCGCAATCGAGTGTCACCTTGAGCGGGATCATCGACGGCGGCATCAGTTTCACGAACGGCGTGGGCGCGACTGATAAAAATCAGTGGGCATACGGCCAGGCGAATCTGGTTGTCAGCCGGCTGATCTTCTCAGGGACGGAGGATCTGGGCGGCGGGATGGCGACACTGTTCAGACTGGAGTCGGGTTTCCTGCCGGGTGCCGGGAAGAGCACCAACTCGGGGCAGCCCACTTCGGCGGGCAGTTTCCTGTTCGACCGTGGCGCTTGGGTGGGACTGAGAAAAGATGACTTCGGGACGATCTCGTTTGGCCGTCACTACACCCCGTTCGTCGAAGTCCTCTATCGCACGGATGCCAGTGGCTTTGAGAATTTCGGCTCGGTGGCAAACACGGTCTTTCAGACTCGCACCGGCTTCAACGGGTTTCAATATACGTGGGCCAACAACTCGGTCAAATATCAAACACCGACGTTCTACGGCCTGAGTGCCAGCGTGTTGAACAGCTTTGGCGGGACCGCGGGCGATTTTCAGAACCAGCGGGAGGTGTCGGCTGCGCTGTACTACGCGCTGGGGCCCGTCTCCGCGAGCGCCGGCTATATCTCCGGCAACGATCCGACCGGGCTGACCGATCACACAGTGGCGCGGGCCTACACCGTATTCCTGGCCTATACAGGTAGCGTATTCAAGGTCAGTCTGAATTTCCAGAACTTCCAGGATCCCGCAACTGGAAGCAGCCAGGACTACTATTCGATCGGCGGCCGGTACGATATTACGCCGGCGTTCAGGCTTGTTTCGGACTATACGTATCTGGCCGACCGGGTGAACTCCGAACGCAATGGTGCCTTCTTCAAACTGGGCGTTCACTACCTGCTGTCGAAGTCGACGGATCTGTACACGGAGGCGGGACTTTCCAGAAACAACGCTCAAGGTACGCTTGGCATCTCAAGCACTTCACCGGCCAGCCCTGGCATCAACCAGCGCTCGATCGTTACTGGCATGATCCATTTCTTTTGAGCGCGAGTCGGAAACTGGCGCGCAATGGTACGGGGCGACACGGGCCCTCGTGCCGCTCTGCGACGCGGATAACAATGCAAAGATGTGAGGGCACTCATAAAATTGGGCAGATCAATGAAAAAAGCCAAATTATTTAATAAGATTTAACTGGTGTGGGGTCCGAATCCCTATCACTATTTCATGCGCAGTCTGTGCCACTGTTAAGCACAGATTTTCTGCGAGCCACTTTTAGTGGTCAACGCTTTCAGGGAAATATCATGCGACTTTCCACCTTTACCGCGACGTGCGGCCTCATTGCGTTACTCAGCGCGGATCTGGTTTTCGCCCAGACCGCTAGCGACGCCAACGCGCCGCAACCGACTGCAAGCACCAGCAAATCTGCAATCCGCGCACAGAACCGGCAACTGTCGAAGGCTGTGCGCCACGCGCTCTATGCGACGAAAGGTTTGACTTCCAGCAATATCGCCGTACTGGTTAAAGGCGGTGTCGTTTCTTTGGTTGGAACGGTGCCGGATAGCTCGCAGATCCAACTCGCGGGTGATGCCGCGAAGCGGGTCCCTCAGGTGCAGTCGGTCGATAATCGACTTGTGTTGGAAGAGGAAGGCGCCCAGTAGTCGAACGCGCGTCGCGATCTGGCGCGCCCCCCGATTGCGAATCGCACCTCCAGACGCGGGCAAGTTGCTGCGTCTGACTGTTCAATCTACCCTCCGCCTGTACAAACTGGATACCAGGCACACGCTCGGCGCTACTGGCTAACTCATCGGTGACAGGTAGCGCAAATACGTTGAACGTCATGCCATGACCACCGTCGACGAGTGTATTTAAGCGTGTCCGAAATTATCAAAAGTCGCGGCTTGTCCACGTCGGTACCCGGCGCGTTTTGCAACTGTTCCGTCCGAATCAACTTTCTGTGGAACTCGATACAAGTCAACGTGGAGTCAACTCGTCAAGATGCACTCGACCGGTGCGGGAGGCCGATTTGCACTCGCGAGCGGCGTGCGGGCGGCCAATCGCCAGATAGTGAATTAGCGCAATCAGCGGGAAGGCGGTGGCGACGCCGGCGACCAGCGGCCAGCCACCGTGTTCATACAGCGGGCTTGCGAGCGCGGAGCCGAAGGCACCGCCTACAAAAATGCTGGTCATATACAGCGCGTTCAGACGGTTTCTGCTCGCGGCATGCAACGCATAGATTTCCCGTTGTCCCAACACCATGTTCATCTGTACGGCGAAATCGAGCACGATGCCGGTTGCGACGAGCCCTGCTACGCCCCAGGCCGGATGGATCAATGCAGGCGTGTAGGCGAGCGCACCCACGACGAGCGCAATCAAGGTCGCCCGCACGGTATGACCTGCGTCGGCCAGACGGCCTGCGACCGGTGCCGAGGTTGCGCCGATCGCACCGACCAGCGCGAAGATGGCGATGGCGGTTTGCGAAAGCCCGAAATGCCGGATCAACTCGATGGGGATCGCGGTCCAGAAGAGGCTGAACGAAGCGAACATGAGCGCCTGATACAACGACCGATGGCGCAGAACCGGCATGGTGCGGACCAGGTGGCCGAGCGAACCGATCAACTCGAAGTAGGTGGCCTTGTGATCCGGCTGCCGGCGCGGAATGGTCAGCGCGAGCACGGTGGTGACGATTGTCATCACGACGGCGGCGGAGCCGAACACCGCGCGCCAGCCGAAATGCCCGGCAACCATGCTGGAAATCGGCCGTGACAGCAGAATGCCGAGCAGCAGTCCGCTCATGATGGTACCGACCACTTTGCCGCGCGTTTCGTCCGGTGCGAGATGAGCAGCGAGCGGAATCAGAATTTGCACGGCCACTGAGCTGAACCCGACCAGCAGCGAGATCACGAGGAACCAACCCGGCTGGTGAGCGAAGGCCGCCGCGGCGAGGCTCACGATCGACACCAGTGCGGTGGTGATCATCAGCTTGCGGTTCTCCAGCAAGTCGCCCAGCGGGACGAGAAAGAACAGGCCGAATGCGTAGCCGATCTGCGTCAATGAAACAATCAGGCTCGCGGTGCCGCCGGACATGTGGATGGCCGGCGCTATCAGCTCGGTAATCGGTTGCGCGTAGTAGAGATTCGCGACGATGGCACCGCAACAGAAAGCGAACAGCGCGATCAGGCCGCTTGTCATCTTTGCCGGACTTGCGCTGCCGGCAGTGGTGGACGACTGGGTTGACATGAGAACTCCCTGAAATCAGAAAATGGATGAACGTGGATTCGGATGTGAGCTCAACGAGCCGCCGATCACGACGGCGCGTGGTTTTCGGGCGCTCTCACGCTGCGTTCCGTTGCGCGGCCGAACGCAGTGCATGGGCAAATACAGCGGGCGGTTGCGCACCGCTGATGAACTCGCCTGCAACCACGATGGTCGGAACCGCCTGAATGCCAAGCGTGTCCGCTTCGTTGCGCGCCGCTTCGACTTCCTGATTGCCCGAGGCGCTCAGCAGATACGCACGAACCTGGTCCGCATCGAAAGCGCGTTCGGCGGCGACGGCGACCAACGTATCGAGTGAACCAATGTCGCGGCCTTCCGAGAAATAGGCGGCATAGATGGCTTGATAGAGCGCCGCGGTCTTCTGCGGCTCACGACGATCTTGAGCGAACTGCATCAGACGGTGCGCGAGATGCGTGTTCGGCGTGCGTAGCACCCTGTCGTAGTTGAACTGGACGCCCGCGCTCAGTCCGGCGGCAGCGACCTGCGCGTCCATGCTTTGCGAGCGGGCCCAGCTTCCGAATTTTTGCGTTCGATAGCTACGCCGGTCCGCACCTTCGGGCGGCATCGACGGGTTCAATTCGAACGGCACGTAATGGATCGAAACGGCCGCGCCGACACCGGAATCGGCGAGCGCCGCAGCAAGATTTCGTTGACCGATCCAGCACCACGGACATATGAAGTCGTAATTGACCTCGACCTGAATGGCTTGCATGTTGCGTCCCTCACTAGGTAACGCACACAGCATAGGCGTTGCGAGAAATTTACTGAATGGGGCTAAAATGCAATCCCACATTGCGCCGGGCGCAACCAAGCCATTGTTGAGGCCATATATTGGACAAGCTCCTCGCCCTGAATACGTTGCTGGAAGTGGCTGACGCCGGCGGCTTTTCGAAAGCCGCCCAGCGTTTGGGTGTGGCCACTTCATCGGTTACGCGTTTGATGGACTCGCTGGAAGCCTCATTGGGTACTGCGCTTCTGACCCGGACACCGAGAAAGGTCAGTCTCACGGACGCCGGCATTGCGTACGTCGAACAGGTCGGCAAGGTGCTCGACGATCTGGCCGAAGCGGACGAGAGCGTATTCGACAGCGGCGCGTCGCCGGTCGGCGCGCTGCGCATCGCTGTGCCGTCGACATACAGCAGGTTACGGCTCGGTCCGCATCTCGCGGCCTTCCTGTCCGACAACCCCCGTGTGTTTCTCGATGTTGTCGTCGCCGATCACTTTGCCGATCTCGCGCTCGACAGAATCGACGTTGCGATACGAATCGGCCTGCCCAACCGCGACGCCAATCTGATCGTCAGAAAGCTCGCGGACAATCCACGCTACGTGGTGGCCAGCCACGACTACCTCGAACGCGGCGGCACGCCGCCAATGCCGCAAGCGCTCGATACACACGAGTGCCTGCGCGTGGCGTACGGCGGCGGCTATCGGACTCGCCAGATCTGGACCTTCCGCCGCGAGGCCACAGGGCAACACACTGAGGCTCGCGTCGAAGTGCGCGGCCATTTGTTGTCGAACAGTCTCGACATCCTGCTCGAGGCCGTGCTTGCGGGACGCGGCATCGCGTTGCTGCCCGAGTGGCTGGTCGCCGCCGAGATTCGCGCGGGACGCCTGATGCGCCTCTTCGAGAACTTCGACGCGAGTCCTCATAGCGGCGATGCAATCGTCTACGCGGCGTACCTGCCTAATCGCCGCCACTCCAGCAAAGTGCGGGCCCTCGTTCAGTTTCTCGAAGCCCGGCTCCACACTTCGCTGGAGGGCTGAGTCGGTGCGCAGTCAAAGAGACTTTGTCATGTCGATCAAACCTCGATCTGCTTGCGCAAGTTGTCGCCACCCAAGGGCATCTGACGCAGACGCTTGCCGGTTGCATCGAATAACGCATTGGCGAGCGCACCCGCAGTTGGCCCCATCGAGGCTTCGGCGCTGCCTAGAAACGGCATGCCGGGCCGGTCGATCAAGTGCACCTTCACGCTCGCCGGTACTGCCGGGAAGCGCATGATCGGATAGCTGCTCCAGTCAAAACTTCGGATCTGCTTCGTATCGAATTGCAGTTCTTCGTACAGTGTCCAGCTCGAAGACTGGATGATGCCGCCTTCGATCTGGTTGCGGACACCGTCCGGATTGACGATCTGACCACAATCGACCGCGGCGACGGCGTGCTCGACACGCACCATGCCGGTTTCGCGTTCGACGGAAAGCTCGACCGCAATCGCGACGTACGCCATCAGGTTCTTGTACTTGCCAAACGCAAATCCGACGCCACGCCCGGCTTGACGCGCCGGTCTCGGCCAGCCGAATTGCTTCGCCGCGAGCCGGATCACATCCTGCGCACGCGCATCCTGAAGGTGTTTCAGACGAAACTCGACAGGATCCATCCGCGCGGCAAACGCCAGCTCATCCATGAAGCTTTCAATCGCAAACACGTTGGTATGGGCGCCTAACGAACGCATGGCCGATGTGGGCAGTGGCATCGTCGGCGAGAAGTTGTTCATGACGTGCAGGTTCGGCAGCGTGTAGAGCGGGATTGCATTGCGATCGCCGCCGCCCTCGGGCTGCACCATCGGCGTGGAGGGCGCGGATACGAAGGGCTTGGCCAGCAGGGTGGCCGGCATCAGCCGGCCTGCGTTGACGATCCGTTCGTTATGAGAGCTGCTCCACAGCGCGTAGTCCCAGTTGACGATATTGTTTTGCGCGTCGAGCGATGCGCTGACCTCGGTGACCATCGCGGGCGTGAAATGGTCCCACGTATGCTCCTGGTCACGCATCCATTGCACCCGAACCGGTTGTCCGGGCAACGCCATCGCGATCAGCGCTGCATGCGCGGCCGCGTCGTCGGCGCCATTGTGCCCATAGCAGCCAGAGCCTTCAGTGTGGATGCAACGGATCTTTTCCTTTGGCAACGAGAGCATTTCCGCCAACCCGTCGCGCAATGGATAGACGCCTTGCGAGTGCGTCCATACCGTCAGTGTGTCGTTCTCGAACGTGGCGACCGAGCATGACGGGCCGATCGAGCCATGCAACAGATAGCGCTTCATATAAGTCGCGCTCAGCGTCTTGACCGGCGGCGCCGTGGGCGAATGAGCATTGGCGATCTCGATCTGTTGCGTGGCGATTTTCTTGAGTTCGCTGTGAACGGTGTTGGGGTCAGGCAGTGGGCGACCGGCGCTCCATTTGCTGCCGGCCGAGAGGGCCCTTTGCGCGAGGACCGCTTGCCATTCGCCTCTTGCGACTACGGCCAGCATGTTGCCGTTTCTGACGACCTTGACTACGCCGGGCATTTTCATGACCTCGGCTTCATTCGTGTTTAGCAGGTTAGCCTGATAGGCCGGCGGCAACACCGCGCGCGCGTGAACCATGTTGGGCAGATGCATGTCCTGCACATAGCTCGCACCGCCCGTGAGCTTGCCTGGAATGTCCAGACGCGGCAGCGACGTGCCGATCACCTTGAAAGTGCGCGGATCTTTTAGCGGCGAAGTGGGGGTCGCCATCCGATGCAGGTCGACAGTTTGCACGGCCTCGCCATAGGTCACGCGGCGCCCGTCCGGCGCGGCGATCACCGCGTCTTTGACGACCAGCGTCGCGCTTTCGACACCGAGACGTTGCGCGGCCGCATCGACCAGAATGCCGCGCACCTGGGCAGCGGCATTGAGCAGCGCGGTGCCACTGTCGGCGATGGTATGGCTGCCGGCAGTCAAACCCTCGTCCGGCGAGAGGCCCGTGTCGGCGGTGAGGAACGTGATCAGCGACGGCGCCATATTCAGCTCTTCCGCGGCCACTTGCAGTAAGGCCGTGCGTACGCCCGTGCCGAGTTCCACCTTGCCGGTGAAGACCGTCACCTTGCCGTTGGACGAAATTTTTATCCACGCGTCGAGCAACGGATTGGTCTTCAGGCTGCCGGCGAGCGCTTCGGTTTGTTTGCCGATCTGCACGGCTTTGCCTTCGTCGGCAATGACTTCCTGGGCGAGTGCGCTCACACCGGGAACCAGGCTGAAACCGACCACGAGGGTGCCGGACAGCATGAAGCGGCGGCGTCCTTCGTCGACGTGATCGTCGTGTGCGCTCATTGCGTCGCTCCTTTTCCCGATGCCGCAGCGGTCGAGGCATCGGCACCACCGCTTTCGGGCAGTCCGGCCACTTGCCGGATCGCCGCCAGAATGCGCATGTGGGTGCCGCAACGGCACAGGTTCGGTTCCATGTGCTCGCGCAGTTGCGCTTCGGTAGGATGCGGCGTACGGTCGAGCAGCGCCTGGGCGCGCATGATCATGCCTGCGATACAGTAGCCACATTGCGCAGCCTGGTGTTCAACAAAGGCCTTTTGTAAGGCGCCCGGCTGTTCGATCGTGCCCAGGCTTTCGATGGTTCGAACCGCGCGATTGCCAATCGCCGATACGGGCAACAGGCAGGAAAATACCGCGCGATCACCCACGATTACTGTGCATGCGCCGCATTGTCCGAGGCCGCAGCCGAACTTGGCCCCGTGCAGCTGCAAGTCATTGCGCAGCGCGTAGAGCAATGGCGTCGAGGGATCGATGTCTAGGGCGTGCTGCACGCCATTCACTGAGAGCTGGATCATCGCGTCTCATTCTCCTTTCTCACCTTTGATACGGTGTCTTTGACCGCGTCCCATCGAACGCGCGTCGAGTAGCTCGAGCGTAGATAGGTCGCCAGATCGGCGAGTTGATCGTCGCTGAATACATCGTCGAACGGCGGCATGTAGTTCATTGCATCCTCGCCGTGCCAAGGCACGCCGCCGGTCATCATCTGGATCGCATTGCGCGGGGTGGCGGCGTTGACCGCAGTGCTGAAGGCAAGACCGGGCCGCGTGCCGATGGTTTGCATCGGCGAGCCGCTGCCGTGACAGGATGCGCACGAGCCGTTGAACAGGATCGCGCCGCGCTGGGCGCTCGCTGACTGGGCATCTTGCATGGACTCGGACGCTGTCTTCACGACGGTCGCCACGGCCGGTTTCTGAATCGAAAGAAGATAGGTGGCGATGGCTTCGACGTCTTCTTGCGGCACCGTGCCCAGGTCACGCGTGACCGGCAACATGGGGCCGGCAGCGGCGCCGTGCTCGCTCGCGCGGCCGGTCCTCAGGTACGTCACCAACTGTTCCCTGGTCCACGGCTTCACGGCATCGCCCAACTGGTTGAGGGGCGGTGCCTCCCAGCCATCGACCTGGCCGCCGTCGAACGCCTGACCGGATTTCTCACCGCCGATGGCGTTCAACGGAGAATGGCAGGCGGCGCAGTGTCCCAATCCGTCCACCAGCAAATGACCCCGGTTCCATTCGGCGCTCTGCGATGCGTCCGCCGCGCGCTCGCCGGGCCGCAGGAACAGCACATTCCAGAACGCCACCAAGGGCCTGAAATTGAGTGGGAAGATCAGCTTGTTGTCGGGCGTGGTCGCGTTGACCGGATCGCGGCTCATTAAGTACGCATAGGCCGCCGCGATGTCGTGGTCCGACATTCGGGTGAAGTGGATGTACGGAAAGGCAGGGTACAGCGCGTGGCCGTCGCGTGCGATGCCATGGCGCAGCGCGCGTGCAAAGGCATTCTGCGACCACGCGCCGATGCCCGTTTCAGGGTCCGGCGTGATGTTGGTCGCGTAGATCGTCCCGAATGGCGTGGCAAGCGGCAAGCCGCCGGCAAACGGCTTTCCACCCTTGGCGGTGTGGCACACCGCGCAGTCGCCGAGCGCCACGACGCGGGCGCCGTCGAGTTTGAGTTGGCGGTCGAATGAGGAAGCAGCAGGGGGGTGCACCTCAGCGATGCTGGGCTCCCACATGATGCCGGCCGCAACGGCGCACGCCACGACAACAGCGGCAATGGCCGCGAGAATAATCGGCTTGCGAGTCATCGCAGCACCTTCCGCAAAAAGAATCCTTTCGATGTCGTCAGGGATGCCCGACGCTCAAACGCACGAATGTGCGCGTGCTATTTTGATTGTACTATAAATGTTCGATCGATAAATTAAGATGGAGATCGAGCCAGCTTTTACAGTTAACACGACGTCCCCTGACGAGGCTTTCGCTCTTACGCTTTCGCGTCATGGCGATTGGACAAAGCATATCGAGGCCTTAGCTAAATGTCCTGATGGAGGCCTTAATAAAGCTTAATTCCGTTGCTCTCGCGTAGGGCCAGTCCGCGGCGTGGCCTGAAGCGGCGCTCCGTAGCATGACCTCGACACCTCGTCTGCTTAAGATAAATTCAGCGACGTGCAATGTATTTGCTGTCGTGAGGCGGTAGCATCGGGTAGTTCGGTTTCAACCCGTTGCAGATGGGTTCAAGGCGCGGGTGCCCGTCGTAGCAGCAGCGTCAACGCAATGCCACACAATGCGCAGGCTGCCGCGAGCCGATAATTGTCGGCGAGTGAAAGGGTCGTTGCCTGAACGCGAACGGCGCGATCCAGAAGGGCGATCGCACCGGCCGGCACACCAGCGGTATTGCCGTCCAAGCTCACGCCGAATAGCGAGCTCTGTGCGGTCAGCCGTTCCAGCGTTTCGCTGCTGAACAGATTGACATGCAGGCCCAGCAGGTTCGAGTGGATCTGCTCCATCACGCGCTGGGTCACCGCGATGGACGTCGTGCCCAGTTGGCCGCTGAAGAGGCGGGTGGTTTGCACAACCGCACCGAAAGTCAGCGCGTGTTCGGCGGTGACGTGTTTGGCAAAGAAGTAGATGATCGAAGTGAGTGCCATTGTCTGACCGAGCGCCTGCAGCAACTGCGACGGAATGAAGTTGCCTTCTGCCCAGTCGGGTGTGAGTTGCGTGCCGAGCCCGAAGGCGACGGCGACTGTAGCAAAGCCAATCGCGATGACGCGGCGTGCGTCGAGGTGGAGAAGCATGAACGCCACGCACGGAGCGAACAGGATTTGCGGAACGGCCACCCAGCGAAGGGTATTGCCGACCTCGAGCGGCCGCAAGCCGTGGACGCTGGCAAGAAAAATGGATGGAATGAAGCTTGTGTTCAGAACGGTGAAGCGGATCAATCCGACCAGCACCACCAGCAGCGCGACGTTAGGCTTCAGCAGGTATGAAAGGGCAATACCGGGCGCTTCCGTCACCAGTTCACGTAGTACAAAGGCTGCCAGCAATACGGCACCGACGTAAAACATGCCGGTGATGAACAGCGATTGAAACCAGAACAGACGTTCACCCTGGTCCAGCGCGACGAACAGGCAAACGAAGCCACTGGCACCGAGCAGCATGCCGGTATGGTCGCTGCGCGCCGGAGTTTGCCGGATTGCTTCGTTCGGCACCGACATGAGCAGGCAGAGGATGAAGGGGATGGTGAGCGCCGCGTTTTGCCAGAACAACCAGTGCCAACTGAGATGTTCGCTATACCATCCTTCGAGCGTGGCGGAGATGTTCAGCGACATTTCCAGGTTCATCGCGTACGCCGCAATGCCAAAAGGAATAAGCTTGGGTGGAAGGCTACGGACAATGAAGCCGACGGTAATCGGCACGAACACGCCGGACGCAAGCCCTGCGAGTGCCTGGAAAAAGATGAAGCACGCAAAGTTAGTGCTGAGGGGCAGAAGTGTTTCGGCGGCCATAAAGACGACCGCGCCGGCTAGTAATATCCGCCTGGTTCCGAGGACGAAGGCAGCCCACACCGCGATAGGTCCGATGAACATTTGCGAGGCGGTGAAGGCGGTATTGATCCACGCACCTTCATCGAATCCGACGCCGAGCGCACCGCGGATATCGGCGAGCCCAAGCGATGTGATGCGGGATGTCAGCGTGGAAATCATCGCGCCGAGCAGCACGGCGGCGATCGCGGGGAACGGGCGAGCAGTTGAAGATTGGGGAGGCGTGCGCGCGGCGGTCGAAGCGGGGTTGTTTGCAACGCCCGGAATGATAGGGGAATTCATCACTTGAGCCGCGCTTGGGTGTAAGTAGGAATCCGTATCATACAGAAGCAATAAAAATTCTGGGTGCTGGAGGGAGGGGGATTCGCTTTGGACGAAACCACTGAGCGTGGGGGCCGTAGAAAATGAAGCCGCCGAATTCGCGATAGGATCTCGGTACAGACCGGATGATGCCGGCTCGACCCGGAATACGCTGGACGCCGGCATTGCCTGAAAACGACAGCAGTCCCGCGGCGGACCACGGACCGCTCGCCACGGCCAATGCGGGTGCATGGGATCAGAGTAAGCTAAAGCGCTAACTCCGATCGACAGCTTTGCATGGGATCAGAGTAAGCGCTAAAGCGCTAACTCCGATCGACACAGGAGACAGCATGGATCTATTCATGTCGATGGAAGCGTTCGTCCGCGCGGCGGAAGCGCAGAGCTTCGCCGGCGCGGCGCGCCAGATGGGCGTCGCCAAATCGGTGGTGACCTCGCGCGTCAAGCAGCTCGAAGATCATTTCGGCGTGCCGCTCTTTCATCGCTCGACCCGGGCGGTGCGCCTGTCGGAACTCGGCGAGACCTACTACCGCGAGTGCGCCGAACTGGTCACCAAGGTCCACGATCTGTCCGGGCGCTCGCGCGGCGATCCGCAGGCGCTCGCGGGCACGCTCAATATTCACGTCCTGCCGGGCTTCGCGCTCGGCCATTTTTCGCAGACGCTGATCGAATTCCGCGCCGCATACCCACGCGTGGAATTCGTCGTGACCGTCAACGACCGGGTTATCGATCCGGTTCAGGAAGGTTTCGATCTGGCGTTGCAAATCTATCCGCCGGCGTCGAACCTGCTGGTCGAGCGGCGTCTCTTTCCCGTGCGTGGCGTGCTCTGTGCCGCGCCCGGCTATCTGAAGGAGGAGCCGCTGATCGAGACACCACTCGATTTGCTGCGCCACGATTTCGCCCGCTATTCGTATTACCCGTGGGGCGACAAGTGGCCGCTGATGCGTGGCAACGAGTGCTTCGAGATCGCGCTGAATCCGGTGCTCAAAACCAATAGCGTGCACCTGCTGCTCGAATTCGCGAGGGCCGGCGCGGGCGTCGTCTATCTGCCCACCATGGTCGCCGCCGCCGATCTGCTCGAACATCGGCTCGAGCGCGTGCTGCCTGAGTACGCGGCGCCGCCACTGTGGCTGTCGGCGGTGTATCCTGCCTCGCATCGCTCGACCACCAAGGTCAAGGCCTTCGTCGACTTCCTGCGCGCGCGCTATCTGCGTGAGCCGCAGTGGGATAGGGCGCTCGGCATTGCGCCGCCGGACGACGAAACGAAAAGCGTCGGCGAGGAACTGTCCGACAGCTGAGGCCCATTCGAGGCCGGTCAGGGTTCGCCACCAGGTAGTTTCCCTGGCGCGATTTTGGAGCACCCAAGGTTCGCGTTTCCCGACCCTCAGAGCATTGCTGTAGCGCCTGTCGCCGCTTAATCTTCGATGCAAGCAACGCATTCGTGGATCAACTGGAGGCAGACATGCAACAAACCTGGTTCGGCAGCCTGGACAACTTTCGGAAAGGCTCCATCGAAATCATCAAGGGCAAACCGGAGCATTACGCGATGTCGAATGTGTTCGACGTGGCGAGCCGCGCTGAGCCCTACGAGAAAGTCGTCGTCGGCAAAAACCTCAAGTACGTGATCGAGACGCTGCGCGCGGAAGGTTCGTCGCCGTGGTTTGCTGCGTCGCACGATGAATTCGCGGTGGTACTCGACGGCGAGATCGACATCTATTTCATCAAGCCCTCGGACGGCCCGCTGGTCGACGCACAGACCGAAGGCAGCGTGCGCCTCGAAGGCCAGCCGTCGGGCCAGTCGATGGGTCATGTGCGGCTGCGTCGCGGCCATCAGGCACTGCTGCCCGCCGGCGCCGCGTATCGCTTCGAAGCGAAGACTAAAGGCGTGCTGCTCGTGCAGACGATCCTCGGACGCTATTCGGTCGAGAAGTGGGCCGACATCTGCATCCACTGAATCCCTCTACACGATCGATCCATCCGGAGTTCATCATGGACAAACTCAGCACCCTGCAAAACGTCACCGCGAGCGAGGCCGACGCGGTCACCGGTTATCGCACCTTCTGCCTCGGCGATTTCGAATTCAGCCGCGATGCTTACTTCGCCACCGTCAGATGGCCGGCCAAAGGCCAGATCCTTTCGCACCAGATGCACGCCGACGATTTCCTGCGCGCGATGATGCGCGACGTCGCGTGGGGCTTCTTCTACGGTTGGGTCAACTTCGACGAAGTGATCGGCACGCGCAATCACTACGGCAAGGTCGACATGTACGCCGGCGCGTATAACGCGAGCTTCAAGGAAGCGGGCGTCGATCATATGCAGCAGTTCGATACGCCGCTCATCATGGCGACCTTCAAGGCGATCCTGAAGGACTGGGTCAACGAAGGCTTCGACCCGTTCGCCGCACCGGAAGAAACCGGCTCCGCCTTCGGCACGAAACACGGCGACAACATTGCCGCAATCGAGCGCACGCGAATTGCCACCAAACGCATGCCGGGCATCGAAGGCGACTCGCCGTTGCGCGACGATCTGCCGGTCAATCGCCAGTTTGCCGACGTCGGCCAGGACGAACCGGAAATTCACGCGGAGCCGGGTTTTGAAGGCGCACTGCACGCGTTCAGCCTCTTCAAATACCTGTCGCGTTCGGACGTGACCTGGAATCCATCGGTCACGTCGGTGTGCCAGCAGAGTCTGTTCTGCCCGACCACCGAGGAATTCGTGCTGCCGGTGTTTCATGGCAACGACCGCGTCGAGTGGTTCCTGCAACTGTCCGACCAGATCATCTGGGACGTCGCCGACAAGGACAGCGGCGAGCCGCGCGCACGCATCACGATGAACGCGGGCGATATCGCCGCGATGCCGGCCGACATTCGTCACAAAGGCTACTCGCAGAAGCGTTCGATGCTGCTCGTGTGGGAGAACGCCACGCCCGATCTGCCCAAGCGCTACGAAAGCGGTGAACTGCCGCCGTATCCGATCCAGATGTAACTCACCGGCATTCCCCCTGATCGTCGATCGAACGGCGCCAGTCCGCTGGCGCCGCGGGGAAAGTCGCGTCCAGTTTTACTTGCACAGGACTGACATGCAAACGCAACTCTTCATCGGTGGCCGCTTCGTGCCGGCTGCAAACGGCGAAACGCTCGCCTCCCTCAATCCGCACGACAACTCGGTGATCGCCGACGTCGCGATGGCGGGCCCGGCCGATGTCGATCGCGCCGTCGCGGCGGCGAAGGCGGCGTTTCCGAAGTGGAGCAACCTCGCCGCAGCGGAGCGCGGGCGCCTGCTTCTCAAACTGGCCGACGCGATCGAAGCGAATGCCGATAAACTCGCGCGCCTCGAATCGCTCGACACCGGCCACCCGATCCGCGATACACGCAACCTCGACGTGCCGCGCACGGCGGCCACGTTCCGCTATTTCGGCGGCATGGCCGACAAGTTCGAAGGTTCGGTGATTCCGGTCGAGCAGGGCTTTCTGAACTATATGACGCGCGAGCCGGTCGGCATTGTCGGGCAAGTGGTGCCGTGGAATTTCCCGCTGATGTTCACGAGCTGGAAGATGGCGCCGGCGCTGGCCGCGGGCAACTGCGTGATCATGAAGCCCGCCGAGCTGACGCCGCTGTCGAGTCTGGCGATTGCCGAACTGATGGCCGAAGTGGGTTTTCCGGAAGGCGTCGTCAACATTCTGCCGGGCTTGGGTCATGTGACGGGCCAGTACATTGCCGAGCATCCGGAAATCAGCAAGGTCGCCTTCACCGGCTCGACTGCGGTGGGCCGCAAGATCGTGCAGGCGTCGAGCGGCAATCTGAAGAAGGTGCAGCTCGAACTCGGCGGCAAGGGCGCGAACATCGTATTCGGCGACGCCAATATCGATGCCGTGGTGCAAGGCTCGGCGTTCGCGATCTTCCACAACCAGGGGCAGGCGTGCATCGCCGGCTCGCGGATGATCGTGCATGAATCGATCGCCGACGAAGTGCTCGAAAAGTTCGCCGCATTGAGCCGCACGATCAAAATCGGCGACCCGCTCGATCCGTCGACCGAGATGGGACCGCTCACCTCGCGTCAGCACCGCGACCGCGTGCTCTCGTTTGTCGATATCGCTCGCGAACAGGGTGGCCGCGTGCTGGCAGGCGGCAAAGCGCCGGACGATGCCGCACTGGCTAACGGTTGCTATGTGGAGCCGACTATCGTCGAAGCGAAGCCGGAGCATCGGGTCTCGCAAGAAGAAGTGTTCGGTCCGTTCATGACGGTCACGACATTCCGCACCGACGAAGAAGCACTCGCAATCGCGAACGGCACCGAATACGGTCTCGGCGCGGGTCTCTGGACTCGCGATCTTCAACGCGCGCACCTTGTAGCACGCGAGATTCGCGCCGGCATGGTGTGGATCAACTGCTACAAGCGCGTGAGCCCCGCGTCGCCATTCGGTGGCGTCGGCGCAAGCGGCTACGGCCGCGAAATGGGTTTTGAAGCGATGCGCGAATACACGCAGCCCAAGTCGGTCTGGGTCAACGTGGATGCGCAGATCCCGCCTTACTACCCGCGCTGACCCGCCATGGAACCGTTCATCTATAACGGCTTGCCGTCACGCGTGATCTTCGGCGCGGGCAGTCTTGAGCAGATCGATCGCGAGATCGGCTTGCTCGGCGCCAAGCGGGCGATCGTGCTGTCCACGCCGCAACAGCGCGCGCAGGCCGAAACGCTCGCGGCAAGTCTCGGCTCGCTGGCGGCGGGCATCTACGCGGAAGCCGTGATGCATGTGCCGGTCGAAACCGCTCGCGCGGCACGCGACTTCGCAACAAGTGTCGGCGCCGATTGCGCGATCGCGATAGGCGGCGGTTCGACGACAGGACTAGGCAAGGCGATCGCGCTGGAAACCTCGCTGCCGATCATCGCGATTCCGACCACGTATGCAGGTTCCGAGATGACGCCGATCTACGGCCTAACCGAGGGCGGCGTCAAAAAGACCGGCCGCGATCTGCGTGTGTTACCGAAGACGGTGATCTACGACGCGGCATTGACGACGTCGCTGCCGCCCGCGTTGTCGCTGACGAGCGGGATCAACGCGATAGCCCACGCGGCGGAAGGGCTCTACGCACAGGACGCGAATCCGATCATCAGCCTGATGGCGGAAGAAGGCATCCGCGCGCTTGGCCAGGGTCTGCCTCGCGTGATGCGGGAACCCGGCGATCTCGCAGCGCGCGGCGATTGCCTGTACGGCGCCTGGCTATGCGGCGCGGTGCTCGGCAGTGTCGGCATGGCCTTGCATCACAAGCTGTGCCATACGCTCGGCGGCACCTTCAATCTGCCGCATGCCGAGACGCACACCATCGTGTTGCCGCATGTGCTCGCCTACAACCGTGCGGCCGCGCCCGAGGCGATGAAGCGAATCGCCCACGCATTGCACGCCGACGATGCCGCGCAAGCCGTCTTCGATCTCGCACGCGATCACGGAGCACCGACGGCGCTGAAAGACATCGGCCTAACCGCTACTGATCTCGATCTCGCACTCGATCTCGCGTTGAAAAACCCGTACTGGAATCCGCGGCCGGTCGAGCGAATACCGCTGCGTGCCTTGCTCGAAGCCGCCTTCGACGGGCGACGACCCGACTAGCGCGCCCACCTTACTCATACAAAAAAATTCAGGAGACAACCATGGACTCACCTACTTTCGATGCGAGACGCCGCCGCTTTGTCAGCCTCGCGGCAGGCGGCGCGCTCGCCGCCACGACCTCGGCGTTTTCGCCGCTCGTTTTCGCGGCCGGTCCGCGCACACTGAAAATCGGCTACGTATCGCCGCAAACCGGACCGCTCGCGCCGTTTGGCGAAGCGGATCGCTTCACGATCCAGCAGATGCAGACGGCGCTGAAAAACGGCATCGTGATCGGCGGCAAGACGTATCCGGTATCGATCGTCGTCAAGGACAGCCAGTCGAATCCGAATCGCGCCGGCGAAGTCGCCAACGACCTGATCCTCAAGGACAAGGTCGACATCATGCTGGTGTCCGGCACGCCGGAGACGGCCAATCCGGTGAGCGACGCGTGCGAGCTGAACGAAATGCCGTGCGTGTCGACGGTGGTGCCGTGGCAGCCGTGGTTCTTCGGCAGAAAGGGCGATCCGAAGAAGGGTTTCCGCTTCACTTATCACTTCTTCTGGGGACTGGAAGATGTGATCACCGTCTATACGGGCATGTGGCAATCGGTGCAAACCAATCGCAGCGTGGGCGGCCTCTTTCCCAACGACGGCGACGGCAACGCATGGGGCGACGCCAAGCTAGGCTTTCCGCCCGTACTCGCGCAGAAGGGTTTCACGCTCAAGGATCCGGGCCGCTTCCAGAGCATGACGCAGGACTTCTCCGCGCAGATTTCGTCGTTCAAGCAGTCGAATGCGCAGATCGTCACCGGCGTCGTGATTCCGCCCGATGCCAAGAACTTTCTCGTTCAGGCGCGTCAGCAGGGTTTGAAGCCCAAGGTCATTTCGATCGGCAAGGCGCTGCTGTTTCCGACTTCGATCGAAGCGCTCGGCGATCTCGGCGACGGACTGTCCACCGAGGTGTGGTGGTCGCCTTCGCATCCGTTCAAGTCGTCGCTGACGGGGCAAACCGCACGCCAGGTCGCCGACGACTACGAGCGCGTCACCTCGAAGCAATGGACCCAGCCAATCGGATTCGCCCACGCGCTATTCGAAATCGCCGTCGATTCGTTGAAGCGCGCGAAAGACATCGACTCGAACGAAGCCATCCGCGACGCGGTGGCGTCGACAAAGCTCGATACGCTGGTCGGCCATGTCGCGTGGGGCAACGGCCCGGTGAAGAACGTCGCGAAGACGCCGCTTGCTGGCGGGCAGTGGCGCAGGGCACAGGGATCAGGGCAGAAGCATCCCTTCGATCTCGCCATCGTCAATAACCAGCTCGCGCCGAGCGTGCCGCTGTCCGGCCCCCTCAAGTTGATTGCCTGAATTCGAAGCGGAGAGCAGCGATGAACCCAGTGCTCAGACTCACCGGCGTGTCGAAGCGATACGGCGCGCTGCAGGTGACCGACGACATCAGCTTCGCGGTCGAACGTGGCGAAACCTACGGCATTCTCGGCCCGAACGGCGCCGGCAAGACGACGCTGTTCAACCTCGTCAGCGGCGACGTGCGGCCCGATCAGGGCAGCGTCGAATTCGACGGCAAGGATGTGAACCACTTGCCACCGCATCGCCGTTGCGCAGCGGGAATCGGCCGCTCGTATCAGGTGCCGCGGCCGTTCGGCGGCATGACCGTGTTCGAAAACCTGCTGGTCGGCGCGACTTTTGGCGGCGAACTGACCGGCCACGCCGCCTATGACGTGTGCGTCGACGTGCTCGAACGCACCGGCCTCAAGGCCCGTGCCAACCAGTTGGCCGGCACGCTGGGACTGCTCGACCGCAAGCGGCTCGAACTGGCTCGCGCGCTCGCCACGCAGCCGCAACTGCTGCTGCTCGACGAGATCGCCGGCGGTCTCACCGAACCCGAAACGCACGCACTCGTCGACGAGATTCGCCGCGTCAAGGAGCGTGGTGTGACGATCGTGTGGATCGAACATGTCGTGCATGCGCTGCTCGCGGTGGCCGACCGTCTGCTGGTCATCAACTTCGGCAAGCGGCTCGCGGAGGGCTTGCCCGCCGCCGTGATGGACGACCCCGAAGTGCGGCGCGTGTATCTCGGACTGGAGGCGTGACCATGTCGGCACTATTGGAGACTCGCGCGCTGAGCGCGTTTTACGGCGATTTCCAGGCGCTGTTCGGCATCGACGTGACGGTCGCGCCGGGCGAAGTGATCGCGCTGATCGGCTCGAACGGCGCGGGTAAATCGACCTTTCTGAAATCGGTGGCGGGCCTGCTGCGTCCGCGCACTGCCGAGCAGATTCTGTATCGCGGCGAGCCGATCGGCGGGGCAGCGGCAGCGAGCATCGTCGGCAAGGGCATTGCGCTGGTGCCGGAAGGGCGGCGTCTGTTCGCGAGTTTGACCGTCGAAGAGAACCTGTTGCTCGGTGCGTTCAGCAAGCGGCCGGGGCGCTGGAACCTGCAAAGCGTCTATGCGCTGTTCCCGGCGTTGCAGGCGCGCCGTCACCACGCGGCCACCGCGTTGTCGGGCGGTCAACAGCAGATGGTCGCGATCGGCCGCGCGCTGATGAGCAACCCCGATCTGCTGATGTGCGACGAACTCTCGCTCGGGCTCGCGCCGGTGATCGTCCGAGAAATCTATGCGGCGTTGCCCGAGATTGTCGCGCATGGCATGAGCGCGATCGTCGTCGAACAGGACGTGCAACTGGCGCGCCGCGTGTCGGCGCGGTTTTATTGCTTGCAGGAAGGGCGCGTGTCGTTGACGGGCGTCTCGTCTGAGGTGTCGGACGAGGCGATCACGCAGGCGTATTTTGGAGTGGCCGCATGAACACGTTCATCAATATCGTCGTGCAGGGCGTGCTGTTGGGCGCGCTCTACGGGCTCTTCGCGATGGGCCAGTCACTCGTGTTCGGCGTGATGCGTCTCACCAATACCGCGCATGGCGACTTCATCGTGCTGCTGGTGTTCGTGCTGTTCGCGTTGACGAGCTTCGCCCATCTGCCGCTCGCCGTCGCGCTGGTGCTGTTGCTCGTGATCGCGTTCGGTGCGGGCTATGGCGTGCAGTTCGCGCTTCTGAACCGCGTCAGCAGCCGCGATCCGTTGCCGTCGCTGATCGTCACGTTCGGTCTGTCGATCGTGATTCAGAACGTGTTGCAGCAGATCTTTTCCGCCGATCCACGTTCCATTGCCACCGGCAGTTTCGAGTCGCGCAGCATCACGCTCGCGGGCGGCATCACGCTCGGCTATTTGCCGCTCGTCACGCTGGTAGCGACGGTGGCGCTCGCCTTCGCGATGCAGTGGCTGTTCGGCCGCACGCCGCTCGGCCGTGCGTTTCGCGCCACCTCGGATGATCGCGAAATCGTGCAGCTGATGGGTGTCTCGTATCGCCGCACCTACGCGCTGGCGATGGGCATCGCCTTCGTGCTGATCGCGGTGGCCGCGGCGCTGTACTCGATGCGCACGGCAGTGTCGCCGACCGATGGTCCGGCGCTGCTGCTGTATGCGTTCGAGGCGGTGATCATCGGCGGCATGGGGTCGTTCTGGGGCACCTTCGTCGGCGGCATGGCGCTCGGCATCGCGCAGCAGGTGGGCTTTTACTTCGACCCCGGTTGGGGCATCTGGCTCGGCCACGTGGTGTTTCTCGGCGTGCTGGTGGCGCGGCCGCAGGGCTTGCTGCCCAAAACCGCATAGAGGCTTCGACATGACCATGCAATTGAACCAGCCCGCAGCGGGCTTCGAGGTGCGGCGCGCGACGCGTGCGAGCCGCGTGGCGGTGATCGTGCTGCTGATCGTCGCGCTGGCGGTGGCGAGCGCGCCATGGTGGGCAGGACGTGACGCCATGCGCGACTTCGTGCAGTTGGCGTCCTATCTGGTATTCGCGTTGATGTGGAACCTGCTGGCGGGTTATGGCGGGATGGTGTCGATCGGACAGCAGGCGTTTTTCGGCATCGGCGGATACGGGATGCTGATTCTCGCCAACTACTGCGGCATCTCGCCGTTCATCGCGGTGCCGATTGCTGCGGTGATTGCGACGGTGGTGGCGATCCCGGTGTCGATCGTGGCGTTCCGGCTCGAAGGCGGCTACTTCGCGATCGGCACCTGGGTGATCGCTGAAGTGTTCCGGCTGACGGTGGCAAACGTCTCGGTGCTCGGCGGCGGCTCGGGCACGAGTCTCACCGCATTGCAGGACGTGCCACGTGCGTTGCGCGAATCGCTGACGCTGTGGCTGGCGCTGGCCATCGTCGCGGCGGCGATCGGCCTGCTGTATCTGTTTCTGCGCTCGAAAGCCGGCCTCGCGCTGACCGCGATGCGCGACAACGCGGTGGCGGCCAGCAGCCAGGGCGTGGACGTGAAGCGCGCACGCCTGATCGTCTATCTGGTGTCAGCGTGCGGCACCGCATTGGCGGGCGGCCTGTACTTCATCGGCAACCTGCGCATTTCGCCCGACGCCGCGTTCTCGGTGAACTGGAGCGCGTTCGGTATTTTCATCGTGATGATCGGCGGACTCGGCACGCTCGAAGGGCCGATCATCGGCGCGCTGATCTTCTTCCTTTTGAACCAGTTCTTGTCCGATTTCGGCACCTGGTATCTGATCGGCCTCGGCGCACTGGCGATCGTCGTGACCCTGTTCTTTCCGCAAGGACTGTGGGGCTTCGTCTCGCACCGCTACGGCCTGCAATTGTTCCCCGTGGGCCGGCGCGTCGTATTCCGCGACGCCGGTCCCTCTCAACAACGCTCGCCGGACGGCGCGTCCGATTCGCTCGACGCGGGCTCGGCGGCACACCGTGTATGAGGCCAACCATGAACGATAAAACCATCCACCCGTTAACTCAGAACGTGCTCGACACGTTTGCCGATTGCACCGATCCACGCCTCAAGCAGATCATGACCGCGCTGGTCACACACCTCCATGCTTTCGCCAGCGAAGTTGAACTGACCGGCGACGAATGGCTTCGAGGCATCGAGTTTCTGACAGCCACCGGCAAGATGTGCAAAGGCATCCGCCAGGAGTTCATCCTGCTATCGGACACGCTCGGCCTGTCGATCATGGTCGATGCGATCAATCATGGGCCCGGCGGCGTCACCACCGAGAGCAGCCTGCTCGGCCCGTTCTATCGCGAAGGCGCGAAGGAAGAAGAATTCGGCGCCAACATCGCGCGTACGGAAGGCGAGCCGACGCTGATTCATGGCCATCTCGTCGACGAACGCGGCGCGCCGGTGGCCGGTGCGTTGATCGAGGTGTGGGAAACCGCGAACAACGGCATGTATGAAGGCCAGGATCCCGATCAGCCCGAGAGCAACCTGCGCGGTAAATTCCTCTCGGGGCCGAACGGCGAATACGCATTCAGGACCATCAAACCGACCAGCTATCCCATTCCGACCGACGGCCCGGTCGGTCGGATGCTGATGGCGACCGGGCGTCATCCGATGCGGCCAGCCCATATCCATTTCCTGATCGTAGCGCCGGGCTACGAGACGCTGACAACAGCGCTTTACTCCGACGGCGATCCCTACGTTCACTCCGACGCGGTGTTCGGCTCGAAGCCGTCGCTCGTGATCGACTACGTGCCGAACCACGACGCGGCCGCTGCAAAAGAGTGGGCACTGCCGAGCCCGTTCTTCGAAGTGCAGCGCGACTTCGTGCTGTCCGCTCATCACGCATGAGGAGGCGACGCGATGAACGCCGCGAATCCTGAACCTCACCAAGGCTTTCTCTGCGCGCTCGACGACATTCCCGACGGCGGCGCGCTTGAAATCCCCGCCGACCATGCCGGCGTGCCAGGCATCGTGGTTCTGCGTCGCGGCGACGACGCATGGGCTTACCGCAACATGTGCCCGCACTTTTCGATTCCACTGAACTACGAACCGAACACGTTCTGGGCCTACGACGCCGAATTGCTGATGTGCGCGCACCACAGCGCGATGTTCCGCTTCGAAGACGGCGTGTGCATCGATGGACCGTGTGAGGGCGCATCGCTCACACCGGTCGACATCCGCATCGAACAACGACAGATATTCAACAACGACTGGAGGAGACAGCTATGAAAAGCAGGAAGCCGAAGCGCCTGGCGATCGCAGGCTGCACGTTTGCATGCATCGCGCCGGGTATCGCGCCAGGTATCGCCGTCGCGCAAAGCAGCGTGACGCTGCAAGGCGTGATCGATGCGGGCGTCACGTATGTGAACAATCAGCATGGCGGCGCCGCGACGCTGTTCGACAGTGGTGTGCTCTCGCCGGACCTGCTGACGTTCAAAGGCAGCGAAGATCTGGGCGGCGGCAACAAGGCGATTTTCGAACTCACGTCGCAGTTCGACCTGGGCAGCGGCGCGACCATTCCGGGCGCAGGGCAGTTGTTCAACCGCACGGCGCTGGTCGGTCTCACCAACGACCGCTTCGGCTCGCTCACGTTCGGCAACCAGTACGACTTCATGTTCGAAACGCTGACGCTCGGTCTGTATGACGGCGCGTTCCTGTTCGGCGGCATCTACGATTTTCGCCAGGGGCCGTTTACCGCGCTGGGTGTGCCGAACAATCCGACCGGTTCATTCGATTTCGACCGGATGGCGGGCGCGACGCGCGTGGGGAACTCGGTCAAGTATCGCAGCCCGGACATCTCGGGTTTCACCTTCGGTGCGCTCTATGGATTCGGTGGCGTGCCCGGCTCGTTCTCGTCGGACTCGACGATGAGCTTCGGCGCGAACTATGCAAATGGCCCGTTGGGCATCGGCGCCGCGTATGTCGAGGTGAAGTATCCGCAACTGGGCGACGGTCACGACGGCATCCGCAATTTCGGCTTCGGCGCGCACTACAACTTCGGCAGCGTGCTGGGAATGTTGCTCTACACCAATACGAAAAATACCGCGAGCGGCGCGAAGATCGACGTCTACAAGGGCGGCGCGTCGTGGACGATCTCAGGTCCGTGGACGCTCGGTCTCGACTACGCGTACATGAAGGGCAACGACGTGCTGCTGAACAACAAGGCGCAACAGGTCACCACCGCGTTGCAGTACAGCTTTTCGAAACGCACCACCGCCTATGTCGAAGCGATCTATCAGCGCGCCAGTGGCGACGCGGCTGTGACGCGGGCATGGATCAACGGTCTGCTGCAACCGGACGGTGCGGCGAGCAACCGGTCGCAGACGCTCGCGCGCATTGGTTTGCGCACGAGCTTTTGACGATCCGGGCGGCCGGGGCCTGATCCAGGGATTGTCCGAATTTCGAAAGTGGTTGTCAGGCGCACTTCCCGGGAGACGATACCATTCCTGAGGGCCTCACTGACCCGGTCGTTACGGCGTCGCGCACGCGGCGTGACAGTCGGTATTCCATTCATGCGTAGGTGTTGACATGGCACAGTCTCTGGAAGGGAAAGTCTGCGTGATACTCGGCGGTTCCGGCGGTATCGGCAGTGCGACGGCGAGGCGCCTGGCGGCACTGGGCGCGCGGATCGTCGTGACCAGCCATGCGAATTTGCAGAAGGCGCAAGCGGTTGTCGACTCGCTGCCAGGAAGCGGCCATCTCGCCGCGGCAGTTTCAATCACCGACAGTAGCGCGCTTAACGATCTGGCCTTGAAAGTGCAAGCCGACTATGGGCGCACGGATATGCTGGTGAATACGGCTGGCATCACGCAGGCCGTGCCGCACGCGAATCTCGATGCACTCACCGACGAACTGATCGACCAGATATTTGCCGTGAACTGGCGAGCGCAGTTTGCGGCGATCCGCGCTTTCCGTGCGCTACTCGATGCAAGCGGCGATGGTCTGGTGGTCAACGTTTCGTCCATCTCGGGGACCACGGGGCAGGGCAGCAATATCGCCTATTGCGCCGCCAAAGCAGGGCTCGACGTGATGGCCGCTTCGTTGGGACGGGCGCTGGCGCCGCGCATTCGGGTGTTGAACGTATCCCCTGGAGCGGTCGACACGACGTTCGTGCCCGGGCGCGGCGCCGACTTCAATGAGAAAGTCGCGGCGACGACACCGCTTCGCCGCATCGGCACGCCAGACGACGTGGCTTCGGCCATCGAGGCGTGCGCGACGCATCTGACGTTCAGCACGGGCGTCACCGTGGTCGTCGACGGTGGGCGCCGCCTGAATTGAGCACGCCGGTCGGCGTAGCCCACGTGAGCCTCACGGCATGCGACGCGGCGTCGATAACAAAAAGAGGCGGGGCTCGCCGTTTCGCGAGCCGGCAGTCAACGCGGCATCGGAAAAAATTATCGGACTCAGTGGTAAATCCGCGGGCCTTTTGATCACGGCGGTCTTCACTTGCCGGCGTACGCTTCGACTGAAGAGGCGCACGCGAATACAACACGTTGGAGACGGCCCTGAAATTACCCTTTCCACATCGATTGGCAAGATGGCTTGCCATGGCGACGCTGTGTGGCGGATACGTCGCTCATGCCGCAAGCGCGGCCGACGTGGCATCGTCGACGCCGCCTGATTCCGCAACGGTCGATACCTACTCGTTGAGCTACGCGGCGACGACGAGGCTGCTCGATAACGCGACTGCGGCTGCGAAGTCACACCAGCTGGCATTGAGCTTCGCGATAGTCGACCCAGGCGGACATCTGATCGCCGCGGCGCGGATGGATGGCGCGCCGTTCGCCAGCGTCGACTTCGCGCGGGGCAAGGCGTTCGCTTCGGTGGCACTGGGCGGCCAGGCGGGGGCAACGCTTGAGCAGCGCTTCAAGGACAACCCGTCGGAATACACCAATATGTCCGCCGCCGGCTACTACGCCCCGTTCCTGCCGGCGCGAGGCGCGCTGCCGATCTTCATCGGCGGTCATCTGGTCGGCGCGCTGGGCGCCAGCGGTGCACCGTCGGAGGTCGACGAGCAGGCCGTCAAGGACGCAATCGAAGCCATCGGCGCGACTAGCACGCGATGAATGGTTCTTTTCCGTTGAACCAGAAGTGAGAAGGTTGATGACTCGACATACAGAACAGCGCCAAATGCCGGTCGTCATGGCAGGACTAGGCATGTGGGCTGCACACATCGCAGTCACGCGTTTCTCGCCCGCTTGCGTTGCAGGGAAAAGTTGATGAAGTCGAACCAGCAGGCGCCGTCCGGGGGCGTCTCGCGCAGCCAAATATTGGCGTTGCTCGTATGTTTTCTCGTGATCGTATTCGACGGATTCAACACCACCTCGATCTCGTTTGTGGTTCCCCGACTCGCGATTGAATGGCGGCAGGCACCGTCGTTTTTCACGCCTGTTTTCATATCGACTAACATCGGCGCGGCATTGGGTTTCGTGATTGTCGGGCCGCTCGCCGGCCGTTTCGGGCATCGCGCAATCGGCGTGGCGAGCGTTGTGCTGTTTGGCGGCGGCACGCTGCCGACAGCGTTCGCGTTTGATATCGCAAGCCTGTCGACCATGCGTCTCGTTGCGGCGATCGGACTCGGCGCGGCGCTGCCCATTGCTATCACGGCATCGGCGAACCTGATCGGGGTAAGGCATAAGGTCGCCGCTTCGCTGCTCGTCACAACCGGCATGTCGGTGGGCGCCGTGATTGGTGGAATTGCAGGTGGCCCTCTCATGCGCCACTTCGGCTGGCAAGCCATCTTTGTCGTGGGCGGCGCGCTCCCCTTCGTGCTGGTGCCGTTGTTTTTCCGTGTTCTGCCGCACGCTTCGTCCATTAATCGGGAAGCCGAGGAAAAGCGGCCGGTGAATTCACTGAAGACGTTGTTCCGGAACGGGCTTGCCGGATACACGTGCCTGCTCTGGTTATTCTCGTTCCTGATTTTCATGGACGTGTACGCGCTGCTGTTCTGGATTCCCACATTGCTGCCATCGTTCGGCTTTTCCGCGGACCGTGCGCCGGTTGGCATGGCGGCTTTCAGCATCGGCGGCCTGAGCGGCAATATTCTGATGACGGTGGCCGTCACCGCGATGACGCTAGCCGGCAAGGTCCGCGTGAAATCCGCGTTGACCATGGGCGTCATGCTGGTGATCGTCTGCGTGGCCGGTCTCAGTCAGATCGCCGCATCGCAAGGCCTCGTGCTGCTGTTCATCGGTGTAATCGGCGGCGGTCTCGTCAACGGCATCATGGGTCAAACGGCATTGGCGGTCGCTTTCTATCCGCCCGAGATGCGGGCGACAGGCGTCGGCTGGGGGCTGGCAATAGGGCGCGTCGGATCGTTCGTCGGTCCCGCTATCGGCGGCGCGTTGCTGTCGCGCGGTTGGCCGGCCCGCGAGATTTTGCTCACCGCCATTGTGCCGGCCGCTGCGGCGATCGTTACGCTATGCGGCCTGTCGCTGATGGGTCGCGGCGCGCCTCGATACGTTGGGCGCGTCGCGATCGCCGAGCACTAGAAAGCGCTGGCGTTCTGAAGGGGCTGTGAAGGCGTTTGCCTGCTGGCCAGTGATGAAGCGTCTTGTGTCAGCCGAAGAGACAACGTGGCGGTCGCGTACTGCCTCGTCGAACGACGGCGGCAGCAAGTCGATTTGATTGATTAACCGGCGTGCACGTTAAGCCTTACCGAGCGCCTGCGGAACTCGCTGGGCGGGACGCCCATATGCTGCGAGAAGAAGCGCGTGAAGTGACTATGCTCTTCGAAGCCGAGCTCGGCGGCGATGTCGGACAGCGGCTTGTCGCTCGTGCCCAGCAACTGGATTGCGTGCGACATACGAACCCAGTCGATATAGTGTTGCGGAGAAACGCCCATACAGCGGCGGAACTGTTCGAAGAAGCGCGAACGCGACAATCCGACCTGCGCGGCCACCTCTGCCACCGTCGGATTGGCGAGCGAAGTGTGTTTGATGAAGCTCAGCGCTTTGTGGATCCGGAAGTCGACCGGCCGGCCCGACGGCGTAATGCCGGCGGTCAGGGCCGGGTCTGCGAAGTCACGCCCAAGCGCGGTAATCAGATCTTCGAGAATGCTCATGCAGCCGTCGTCCTGAGCCACCAGATGATTGGTGATCGCAGCGGCAAGGCGTTCCACGTGGTGGTGGACGTCGGGTGTCACCACGACGAGCGGTTCTGGAAAGATGTTCGCCGTACCGTTTTCACCGAGCTGCAATCGCGCACGCAGCCACGGCGCCTCGATAACGAGCGAAAGTATCAATGACGGTTGGTCGTCGCTGCCGCCCTTCGCGTGTTCGACCCATGGGTTCAGGCAGATCGCGCGTTCGGCGCTGAGCGTGCAGTCTTGAGCGCCGATTCGGAACGGGCAATCGCTTCCGCCGAGTTTGAAGAGGAACTGGTATTGAGAATGCGCGTGAGCCACAAGCGGACGGCTGATGAAATTCACCGTTGCCCGGCCGAAGCTTCCCTGCAGGATCCAGACGGGCTTGTCGCCGTCGGTTGGTACTGTTGTCATGCCACACTTCTCCTCGATGAACCTCGGCTACCGTGCGCAGACGCGGTCCTTCGACTCAACAAAAAAAGACGCTTGGGTAAGCGGTTCGATTCGATGCCGAAGACATCGAGACATTGTTCTCGTAAGCTCTACTTAAACAAATGAGAGGAGATGCGTCAATGAGTAAAAACGTGCTGACGTCGCCGCTATTTGCAAGTTGGGTCGAGCGGAAGTGGGTAGTCGCAGAGCGTCGCTATGCTTGAACAGGAAGCTTCACATGGGTTCTATATACCGGCGTGCCTCCTCGCTCGACAATACGCCGCGCTCTTTGCGGTTCGCGGCGCTAGCCGCGTAAACGTCCTTGCGGGCGTGCGTGATGCCGAGCGGTTCGAAGCCGTTGCCCGGGTTGAATGCCATCTGGTTGATGCGCGCTTCGTCGTCGGCGGAGGGCAGTGACGCAATCTCCAGCACACCTATCGCAATCGGCGTCCCCGCCCATACCACCGATGCATCGTTGACCGGCGTGCTCTCTTCATCCACGAAGAACTGCACGCAGAGTTGCCATTTCAGCGGACCGGCTTTTAAGCGGTTCAACAGGTCTTCGCGCAGATAGTCGTCGCCGTGGCGGTCGCCATTCGTCCCTTGCACGGTTATATCTTCGGGTTGAAGCGAGTACTTGATGGCCGCGGCGCCGAGCTTGGCGACCGAGCCCCAGAACCGCTCGGTCGTGAGACTGTCGACGGAGTGCAGCGTCGTTTCCCTGGCGAGGATTGCGACGATACGGGCCGTCTCGACGGGGCCCAGTTTGCCGCTCAACAGTTCGATCGACGCCTGCTCCAATGCCCCAAGCGCGCCTCTGGCGATCTGGGCGACGAGGATATCGGCGAAGTCCATGAACTGCACCGCGTTTCGCGCGTGCGAACGGCCACCCTCGTTGGTCATGAGGAGATCGGTTTCAATGCCTTGGGCGGTGAACAACTTGATGGCGACACCGCGAACGTCGGCGGCCTGGTCGGAAAAAGGACAGGGCTGGCCGTTCGAAAAGCGGCAGGCGACCCGATAGCATAGCGACCGCTCCAGATCGTCCTGTTTCGCGAAAGGGCCATGCTTGAGCGCAGTGGGTATCGTTTCGAAGATCCGCAGCGTGCCAAAGGCGCCGAGCGTTTGCTTCTGATGCTGACCACGGTCGACGCGTCCGTCCAGATGAGTCGCGCTGCTGGCGGCAATCGTCGCTTGCTGCGCCTTGATTTTTTCGACGAGGAGAGCGATCGCCTGAGCATTTTCGGGCTGGTCGATCCAGCCGGTGCCACGTTCTGCTTTGTCGGGGGCGTCGTTGGCCATGCTCGTCCTCCATCAAGGTTCGCTGCGATGGGAATGCGTCTAAGCCTGCGCTGGGATAGCAATCGTGCTGCTGCTGGAGCGCATGGATGTGCACTACATCGTAGACTACGGCGCAATCGAACGCATCATCGCTTGAGCAGCCGGCGTGTGATCGCGGCGATCACGTTGGTCGCCGCGGTCGCTGCGGTCGCGCAAGCGGTGGTTCACCCAATTAGTGCATGCTCGACGAGCTCGGCGGCGGCAATGCCGGATCGAGCTTGGCGGACTCTCTGACGAGTTGTTCCGTCATCGCGGCCCCTACCGCGTTCGAGCCGCGATGAGGCTGATCATCGTGCGCCAATGGCTCAGGCGGTGGGAGCGCCGGATCGAGCTTGGCGGATTCCTTGACGAGTTCGTCCGTTGCCGAGGACGAAACCGAATTCGAATCGCGGCGATACAGACCGTCACGGCCGCGGCCGGGTTGCACGGCGGTGGCTGTTTTTGAATCGGTGGCGGCGAGGACGGTGGCCACTGCGGGCGTTGGCACGGTTTGCGGGTGCGGTTGTGCCTGTTGCCGCGGCAGTTGCGCGGCGTGCTCCGTTGACGGTTCGGGCGCAGGCGCAGACGTGATGTGTCCCTGCACAGATTGAGCGGGGATTTGCGCGGGGACGCGTGCGGCGTCATTCGCGCTTGCGCCGGGCGACGGCGCGCCGATTGCGTTGTCGGCGGTCACATGCAAGGTGCCGGACTGAACCTTATCCGAAGCCAGCGCCACAGAGCCGTCCGTAACGGCGCCGGGTTCGCGGGTCGACGGATCACTTTTTGGGGACAGTAGGTAGACGGTGAAGGCGACTTCTGCAAGCACCAAACCGACTACCAATGCTTTTCCGATATTCCTCATAATTTGCCAACGGGTGCTCAGAGCGATGCGATCGCACATGATAACCAACCGGCCGCTGGCGGTTTGTAACGAGAGGTATGCGGAAGTAACCGGAATACTCGGCGCGGAGCGTGCTAGATTGGACCTATCGCGCCATCAACGGAGTTGTTTCCATGGACACTCATTCGATTCTGGGCATGATCCACGCCGAAGAGGCATTACTGGTCTCCATCGTGCGGTCGTTGCCACCGGACGTGCGACGCGCGGTCGCTAACGATTTCCACGAGCAGGCTCAACTCGCCGAGACCTCGCATCTGAATCCCACCAGCGACCGTGAGGCAAGCGACGCATTCAAGGCTCACATCAGACGGCTGTCGAACATGCTTGCTTCGATATCCTGATGAGATATCGAGCGCTGCGGAAGCGCGTGCGTGCACTGGCAACTACACTTTCGAACATGGAACGACACAGCAGCATGCTCAGAATATTGGCATCCCTCCTGGTATCCAGCGCAGTCTTGCCCGCATTCGCGCAACCCAACGACGCGAGCATTCCGCAAGCCACCACTTCAAAACCAGCCAGCGCATCGATGGCCGCCGCATTCGCGCCGAGCGGCACGTTGCGCGCGTCGATCAATCTCGGCAACCCCGTGCTGGCCGCGCTTGATCCGGCGACGGGCCAACCCGTCGGCGTGTCCGTCGATCTCGCCACGGAATTCGCCAAACGGCTCGGCGTGCCGCTGCAACTGGTCGCGGTGAAGTCGGCGGGCGCGTCGGTCGAGAACGTCGAGCAGGACAAGGCCGACATCGGTTTCTTCGCCGTCGATCCGAAGCGTGGACAGGAAATCGCCTTCACGAAGCCGTACGTGCTGATAGAGGGTTTTTATCTGGTGCGCGAGGGTTCACCGATCACTACGAACGAGCAGGTCGATCAAACCGGCGTGACGGTCGCGGTCGGCAAAGGCAGCGCTTACGATCTGTTTCTGACGCGCGAGCTACATCACGCGACAGTTGTCCGCATTCCGACTTCGCCCGCGGTCGTGCAGGGCTTTCTCGATCAGCATCTGGACGTGGCCGCCGGCGTCAGGCAGCAACTCGAAAAGGACGCGGCCAGAACGGGCGGGCTGCGGATACTGGATCAGCGCTTCATGGTGATTCGTCAGGCGATGGGCGTACCCAAAGCAAAAGGCGATGAGGCCGCCGCTTACCTGTCGAAATTCGTCGAGGACATGAAGGCGTCCGGCTTCGTCACGGCGTCGCTGGCACGGCATCAGATCGCCGGCGCGGTGGTGGCGAAAGAGAACGACTAGCGCGACCTCGCATCATGTGCGGAGGAGACCGCCTCACGGCGATGCGTTCTGTTGCCCCGCCTTGCGCGGATCTCTCAGTTCGCTATCGGACCAGCCGCCGCCCAGATCGCCGATCAATGACGCTGCATCGAGCAGCCGCGTTTGCTGCACGTTCAATGCAGTCTGCTGAAGATTCAACTGAGTGGTCTGCGCAGTCGCCACCGTCGTAAAGTCCACCGTCCCCGCCTGATATTCATTGCGCGCGATCTCGGTGCCGCGCGTCGCGTCGCGCACGGCGCGCTCCAGCACCTCGGCTTGTTGCGCGAGAATCCGCAAGCCCGCAAGATCGTTCTCCACACCTTGAAACGCCGTCAAAACCGTACCGCGATAAGCGGCCACCGCCGCTTCATAAGACGCCTTCGCCGCATCGACCTGCGCGCTGCGCTGTCCGCCGTCGAACAGCGTCTCGCTCGCCTGACCGCCCAACGACCAGACATAGTTGGAGATATGCAGCAGGCCGGCCAACGGCGACTGCGTGAAGCCGTCCAGCGCCGATAGGGAAATCGTCGGGTAATACGCGGCCACGGCCACGCCGATCGCGGCGTTCTGCGCCGCCATCAGGCGCTCGGCGGCGGCAATGTCGGGCCGGCGCTGCAGTAGCGTGGACGGCACGCTGACCGGCGTGGATGGCAGCGTCGGCAGCGTGGTGTTCTGGGGGACGTCCAGCTCTTCCGGATTTTTGCCGACCAGCACGGCAATCGCATGAACGTATTGCGCTCGTGCGACGCCCAATGCAATCAGACTCGATTGCGCCGACTCCAGTTGCGTCTGCGCGCTCACCAGGTCCGAAGGCGGCACGGTGCCGGCCTTGTCCTGGTCGGCGACGACGCGCAGCGATTGCTCGAACGCGTCGACGGTGTGAGTGAGCAAGTCGATATTCGCATCCGTCACGCGCAGATTGATGACCGCGCTCGCCAAGGCAATCTGCTCGGAGAGGGTGGCGTTCGCGAGCGTGGCCTGGCTGGCTTGTGCGGTGGCGGCGCTCTCCTCGATGTTGCGGCGCACGAGGCCCCACAAATCAGGCGCCCAGCTCGCGTTGGCTTCGAGCGAGCCGGCGTTGTTCACGCGCTGAAAGCCGCTCGCGCCGCCAAGCGTGCTGCTGCTGAGACCGCCGGTCGCCGACCGCGCGCGGGTCGCCGATCCGGTCACGCCGATGGTCGGAAACAGGGCGCTGCGCGCGAGCCGCACTTCGGCGAGCGCCTGTTGGTAGTTCGCGTAATCCTGGCGCACGGTCTGATTCGACACCGACACGAGCGGTTCGAGTTGATCGATGAGCGGATCATTGAAGCCCGTCCACCAGTCGCCTTTCGGACGCTCGGCGGCGGGCTGCGCCTCGGTCCAGCCGGGCAGTTCTTTCCACGTGGCAGGCGTCGCGACGGGCGGCCGATGATAGTCGGGGCCGACCGTGCAGCCGCCTGTCATCACAGTCGATAACACCAGCATCGCGCCGGCCAGTCGGGTGAGGGAGATCGTCTTCATCATGCGCTCGTATCCGGTGCTTCGCCGCGGCGATTCCACGGCAGGCGCGCTGACCATTTCGCGAGTCGCGCGCGCAGCCGGTCGAGGTACAGATAAATCACCGGCGTCGTGTACAACGTAAAAACCTGGCTCACGAGCAGGCCGCCCATGACCGTCACGCCCAGCGGCTGGCGCAGCGACGCGCCCTGGCCGATGCCGATCGCGAGCGGCACGGCGCCCAGCACCGCGGCCGCGGTCGTCATCATGATCGGGCGCAGCCGCACCACGGCGGCCTGGTGAATCGCATCGCGCGCGTTCATGCCGTCATGACGCTGCAACTGGATCGCGACATCGACCATCATGATGCCGTTTTTCTTGACGATGCCGATCAGGAGAATGATGCCGATCATCGCGATCACCGAAAAGGGCGTGCCGAAGATCAGCAGCGCCAGCGTTGCGCCGATGCCCGCCGACGGCAGCGTCGACAGGATCGTAAGCGGGTGCACCGTGTTCTCGTACAGCACGCCGAGCACCAGGTAGACCACCACCAGCGCGGCGAGAATCAGCAACGGCACCGCGCCCATCGACTGCGCATACGCTTGCGCGGCGCCCGCGAATGCGCCCTGGACCGATGCGGGCATACCGATGTCGCGCTCGGCCTGCGCAATGATCTGACCGGCCTCGCTCAGCGATCCGCCGGTCGGCAGATTGAACGAGATGGTGCCGGCCACGAGGCCGCTCTGGTGGTTCACCTGCGTCGCGGTGTGACTGTTCGAGAAGGTCATTAGCGCGGCCAGTGGAACCATGGTTTCGGCCGCGGTGCTGTCGGCGCTGCCGCTGGAATTGCCGCCCTTGCTGTTAGAGATGCTGTTGGTCTGCTGGTTCGCTTCGGCATCGGTATTCTGCGAATTCGTGTTCGCGTTGGTGCTCGACGCGCTGCTGATGGCTGCCGCCTGTTGCACGGCTTTGACGGTGGCGCGCGACATCTGCGTTTGCTGCGTGCCGTTCGCGTTGCCTGCGGCCGTGCTCAGGTAGATCTGATTGAGCGCTTGCGGATACTGCCAATAGGCCGGCGCGACTTCCATCACGACGAAGTACTGATTCAGCGGGTTGTAAATGGTCGACACGGTGCGCTGGCCGAAAGCGTCGTACAGCACGTTATCGATCTGGTTCGGCTGGAAACCGTAGCGCGTGGCGGTCGCGCGGCTGAAGTTCACGTAGGTTTGCAAGCCGTTCTGTTGCAGGTCTGAGTTCACGTCTTCCATCTTGCCGCGGTATTTGCCGAGTTCGGTCACGAGTTTCGGCACCCACGTGAAGAGCGCGTTGGCGTCGTCGCTGGAGAGCGTGTACTGGTATTCGGCCGCGGCCTGGCGTCCGCCGATCTGCAGATCCTGTTGCGCCTGCAGGAAGAGCCGCGCGCCGGAGACGGCGTTGAGCTTCGGCCGCAAGCGGTTGACCACCTCCGTCGCCGATAGATGGCGTTGCGCGAGCGGTTTCAGTTCGATGAACACGTTGGCGGTATTCAGCGCGCGTCCGCCGGTGAAGCCCGCGACCGACGCCACCGCCGGGTCCTGCTTGACGATCGACTGCAATTGCGCGAGCTTCTTTTCCATGGCGTTGAACGAGACGCTTTGATCGGCGATGATCTGCCCGATCAGAATGCCGGTGTCCTGCTCCGGAAAGAACGTCCCGGACAGGAGGCGGGCCAGGAACACGTTGGCCACGAGCAGGCCGATCAGCAGCAGAACGACCGCGAGCGCATGATCGAGCGCCACCGCGAGCGAGCGGGAATACGCCTGCTTGAAGCGCTCGAACTGCGCCTCGACCCAGCGTGCCCAGCGTGCCTTTGAATGCATCGTGCGTTCGTGGCTGAGCAGATAAGCGCACATGACCGGCGTGATGGTCAGCGAGATGATGAGCGACAAAATGATCGCGATCGATAGCGTGACGGCGAACTCGTGGAACAGCAGCCCGACAATGCCGGGCATCAGCAGGATCGGCAAAAACACGGCGATCAGCGAGAGGCTCATCGAGATAACGGTGAAGCCGACCTCGGCGCTGCCGCGCAGCGCGGCCTCTTTCGGCTCGAGCCCGGCTTCGAGGTGGCGCACGATGTTCTCCAGCACCACCACGGCGTCGTCGACCACGAAACCGGTGCCGATCGTCAGCGCCATCAGCGAGAGGTTGTCGATGCTATAGTCGAGCAGATACATCGGTCCGAAGGCGCCAACGATCGACAGCGGCAGAGCGACTGCCGGAATCAGCGTGGCGCGCGGCGACAGCAGAAACACGAACACCACGCCCACCACCAGCAGCACCGCGATGAACAGCGTGCGCTCGGTGTCGGCCACCGAGGAGCGCACCGACTCCGAGCGGTCGATGGCGACGTTCACATGAATCGCGCTCGGCAACGCGGCCTCGATGATCGGCAGGCGCGCGCGGATTTGCCCGACCGTCTGCACCACGTTGCTGCCCGGCGTCGGATAGACGATCACGAGCACGGCCGACTTGCCGTTGTAGAGCCCGGCATTGCGGATATTTTCGTTCGAGTCGCGCACCTGGGCGACGTCGCGCAGCAAGACGGGCGCGCCGTCGCGATAGGCGATCACTACGTCGCGATACGGCGCGGCCTTGCTGATCTGATCGTTCGAGGTCACCACGTAGCGCTGCTCGCCCTGGTCGACATGGCCTTTCGCGCTGTTCGCATTGGCCGCGCCGATTGCCGCGCGCACGTCTTCGAGGCCGATGCCGTAGCTGTTCAGCTTGCCCGGCTCCAACTCGACGCGCACCGAGGGCAACGCGCCGCCACCGAGCGTGATCTGCCCGACACCGTCGATCTGCGACAGTTGCTGCTGGATCACCGAATCGGCGGAGTCGTAGAGCTGGGCTTTCGTCAGCGTGTCGGAGGTCAGCGAGAGCACCATGATCGGTGCGCCGGCCGGGTTGTACTGGCGATAGGTCGGGTTGCTGCGCAGCGTGGTCGGCAGATCGGCGCGCGCGGCCTGGATAGCGGCCTGTACATCGCGCGCCGCGCCGTTGATATCGCGGTTCAGGCCAAACACCACGATGATCATCGACGAGCCCACGTAACTGATCGAGGTGAGCTGGTTCACGTCGGCGATGGTGGCGAGGCGCCGTTCCAGCGGCTCGGCGACCGTGGCGGCCATGATTTCCGGACTTGCCCCCGCCATGTTCGCCTGCAACGCGATCACCGGAAAGGCGATGTTCGGCAGCGGCGCCACCGGCAGGCGGAAATACGCAAGCGCGCCGGATATCAGGATCGCGACCGCCAGCAGCGCGGTCGCGACCGGGCGCCGGATGAAGAGCGCCGAGATGTTCACGGCGTGTTCTCCGGCGGCGCGGTGGCGCCGTCATTCGCGGCGCGGCGCCGGTTCTTCACGCGCTGCGCGAGGCGGTCGAAGAACAGATAGATCACCGGCGTCGTGAACAGCGTCAGCACCTGGCTGAGCGTGAGCCCGCCGATGATCGCAAGCCCGAGCGGCCTGCGCAGTTCCGACCCAGTGCCGGTGCCGAGCAACATGGGCAGCGCGCCGAGCATAGCCGCGAGCGTGGTCATGAGGATCGGGCGGAAGCGCAGCAGCGACGCTTCGAAGATCGCTTCACGCGCCGGCTTGCCGTGCACGCGCTCCGCTTCGAGTGCGAAGTCGACCATCATGATCGCGTTCTTCTTGACGATGCCGATCAGCAGCACGATGCCGATAATGCCGATCACGTCGAGGTCGCTGCCCGCGATCATCAACGCAAGCAAAGCGCCGATGCCGGCCGACGGCAGCGTCGAGAGAATCGTCACGGGGTGAATGTAGCTTTCGTACAGCACGCCGAGCACGATATATACGGCGACTAGCGCGGCGATCAGCAGATACACCTCGCTGGAAAGCGAATCTTCGAACGCCTGCGCCGCGCCCTGGAACGATGTCGTGATCGACGGCGGCAATTCCACCGCTTTCTCAGCGTCGCGGATCTGCGCCACGGCGGCGCTGAGCGACGCGTCCGGCGCGAGGTTGAACGAGATCGTGACCGACGGGAACTGCGCAAGATGGCTGATCAACAGCGGCGATTGCGTGATGCTGATCTTCGCGATCCCCGACAGCGGCACCTGGCCGGTGCTGCTGGTTTGACTCGGCAAATACAGATTGCCGATCGATTGCACCGTAGGGATCGTCTCGGGCTTCGCCACGAGAATCACGCGGTACTGATCGGACTGCTGGAAGATGGTCGAGACGATGCGCTGGCCGAGCGCGTCGTACAGCGCGTTGTCGATCGTGGCCGCCGTGATGCCGTAGCGCGCGGCAAGCTGACGGTTCACTTCGACGTTCACGCTCAGGCCGTTGGTGTTCAGATCGCTCGTGACATCCGTGATCACGGAAATCTGCTTCATGCGCGCGATCAGCGCGGGCACGTACTGGTTGAAGGCCTGCTGATTCGGCCCGCGCAGCACGAAGTTGTACTGGTTGCGCGAGATCGAGGTGTCGAGCGTCAGGTCCTGCTCGGGTTGCAGGTAGAGGCGAATGCCGGGCACGTCGGCGACTTCCTGCTGAATGCGACGGCCGATTTCCTCGGCGGTGACCGAGCGGTCGTCGCGCGGGCGCAGATTGATCAGGAAGCGGCCGTTGTTCAATGTCGGATTGGTGCCGTCGATGCCGACATACGAAGTCAGCGACACCACGTCGGGATCTTTCAGAATCGCCTCGGCGAGGGCGCTTTGACGCCGGACCATCGCCGTGTACGACACCGAGTTGTCGGCTACGCTGATGCCCTGAATCACGCCGACGTCCTGCACCGGGAACAGGCCCTTCGGAATCACGATGTACAGGATCGCGGTGAGCGCGACGGTAATCAGCGCGACCACCAGCGTCAGCAACTGGTGATCGAGCACCCAGACCAGGCCGCGCTCGTACGCGGCGAGCGTCTTGTCGAACAGCCCTTCGCTGATGCGCTCGAAGCGGCTCGGATGGCGTTGCGCCTGCGCGCGCAACAGGCGCGCGCACAGCATCGGCACGACGGTCAGCGAGACCACCGCCGAGATCACGATCGTCACCGCGAGCGTGATGGCGAATTCGCTGAAGAGCCGGCCGATCACGCCGCCCATGAACAGCAGCGGAATCAGCACGGCGATCAGCGAGACCGTCAGCGAGAGGATCGTGAAGCCGATCTGGCCGGCACCTTCGAGCGCGGCTTCGAGCGGCGTCTTGCCTTCCTCCAGATAGCGCACGATGTTCTCGATCATCACGATCGAGTCGTCGACGACGAAACCGGTCGCGATGATCAGCGCCATCAGCGAGAGGTTGTCGATCGAATAGTTGAGCTGATACATCACGGCGAGCGTGCCGATCAGCGAGACCGGCACGGAAATGCTCGGAATGATCGTGGCGGGCACGTTGCGCAGGAAGACGAAAATCACCAGCACCACCAGCACGACGGCGAGCACCAGTTCGAACGCGGCGTCCGAGACCGATGAGCGGATCACGCCCGTGGTGTTCGCGACCACCGTGACTTGCAGGCCGGCGGGCAGCGTCGATTCGAGCGCCGGCAACTGCTTCATGATCTGGTTGACGGTGGCGATCACGTTCGCGCCCGGCTGACGCTGCACGTTCAGCACGATAGCCGGCGTGCCGTTGTACCACGCGCCGCGTTCCACGTCCTGCGCGGCCTGGCTCACGCGCGCGACATCGCGCAGATACACCGGCGCGCCGTTCTGATACGCGATCACCGTGGCCAGATAATCTTGCGGGTCCACGATCTGATCGTTCGCGTTGATCGTGTAGTCGAGCTCCGGACCGTCGAAATTGCCTTTCGGCTGGCTGACGTTGACGTTCGCGAGCAGGGTGCGCAGATCGTCGAGATTCAGGCCATAGGCGGCGAGCTTCTGCGGGTCCGCTTCGACGCGCACGGCCGGTACGTTGCCGCCGGCGGTCGTGACGAGACCGACGCCGGGGACTTCGGAAATCTTGGTGGCGAGGCGATTGTTGGCGGTGTCCTGCAACTGCGTCAGTGACATGGACTTCGACGTGACCGCGAGCGTGAGGATTGGCTGATCGGCCGGATTGACCTTGGCGTAGGTCGGCGGCGCGGGCAGGCCGCTCGGCAGGAAGCTGTTGGCGGCGTTGATCGCCTGCTGCACGTTCTGTTCGGCGATGTCGAGGTTCAGCGAGAGATCGAATTGCAGCGTGATCACCGACGCGCCTTCCGAACTGTAAGACACCATCTGCTGCAAGCCCGGGATTTCGCCGAGCTGGACTTCGAGCGGCGCGGTGACGGTGGTCGCCATCACGTTCGGACTCGCGCCCGGATAGAAGGTCTGGACCTGGATGGTCGGATAGTCGACGTCCGGCAGCGACGAGACCGGCAGGAAGCGCACCGCGACCAGGCCGACGAGCACGAGCGCGACCATCAGCAGCGACGTCGCCACGGGTCGGAGGATGAACAGGCGGGAGAAGTTCATCGACGGGGCGGCGTGCTACGAAGCCGTGGAAGCCGCGTTGGGCGCGGACGCAGGACGCGTGCGGCGTGCTGCGGACGCGGTGGCAGGCGGTGTCGCTGGCATTGCCGCCGACGCGCCCGCGGCACCCGACCCCGCCCGCGCCGCCGACGCCTTGATCTTCACGCCGTCGCTCAAGCGATCCATCCCGTCGGTGACGACCACGTTGCCCGCGGCGAGTCCTGTCGTGATTACCGTATGCTGGCCGTCGCCCGGTCCCAGCGTGACCTTGCGCACGGATACGGTGTTGTCGGCGTTGACCAGATACACATAGTCGCCAGGCGCGCCGCTTTGTACCGCGGGCGTCGGCACCAGCACCGCGTTTTGCAGTGTGTCGACCAGCAGCTTGACGTTGACGAACTCGCTGGGGAAGAGCGCCTCATCGTCGTTGGGGACGGTTGCGCGCAGTGTGACGGTGCCGGTTGCGGTCGCCATCTGGTTGTTGATCGCGTACAACGTGCCGGTGGCGATTTGCCGGGAATTGTCGCTGCTGAACACGCTGACCGGTAACTGCGCGCCGGCGTTGGTGCGCTGCAAAATCTTGTCGAGCGCCGTTTGCGGCACGGTGAATTCGACGGTGGTCGGCTTCATGGTCGTGATCACCGCAATGCCCGGTTGACTCGACGCGGTTACGTAATTGCCCGGGTCGACGAGACGCAGCCCGACCCGGCCTGACACCGGCGCGGTGATGTGGCAGTAGATCAGGTCGAGATCGAATTGCGCGATGTTGGCTTCGTCGGCCTTGATGGCCGCTTCATCCTGCTGGACGAGAAACCGCTGGTCCGCATAGGTCTGCTCGGCAATCGATTTGCGCTCATTCAGTTGCGTATAGCGCGCGAGATCGGCACGGGCCTGCGCGAGCGCCGCCTTGTCCTTGGCGAGTTGGGCTTCCGCTTGCCGCTTGCTGATTTCGTACTGACGCGGATCGATTTGCGCGAGGAATTGCCCTTTCTGCACGTCCTGGCCTTCGCGATAGCCGACGGCAGTCAGGTAGCCGCTCAGTTGCGGCAGCACGGTGACAGTGGCGACGGGCGTCACGGTGCCCAGTTCGCTCAGCGTCTCCGGCATCGGTCCCGTGGTGGCGGCGGCGACCGTCACGACCTGAGGCGCCACGGCGGGCTTGGGCGCCTTCGAGCGCAGCAGATGAAACACCACCAGCGCGATCAGCGCCAGCACCACGATGGCGAGCACGATGCGGCCACGCCGCGGACGCTTGACCTGGATTGACGACGCTTCGCTCATGACGGTCTCCCGCCTGATCCGTTGCAGCCGGCGAACGCCGTCGATGGACGGCCCGGCCAATTGCTGTCGAAGAGCGTCATACGAACTCCCAGGATAGGGCATCGCCGTTGCCGGCGACAGGAATCCAGACAATCACGAACAGAGTCTATCTGAGTCTGGAGCTAATTCTCACGACAGTCCCTTGACGGGCGTTTCGATTTGTTACCGTCGACCGGGCCGTGGCGCTGTGCAGTCTGTCCAGGCGCGAGCGCGGCCATACGGGAAAAAGTAGCAACGACGCGGGCCGTGATTGGGGAGCAAGCGAGGCAAGCGCGCGGTGCCAACGTGTAACCGCGTAACTTGACGCAACAGAACCGTAGCCTGAATGTCGGGCTCGCCAACTAGCATGTCGGCATTGTCCAGTCTCAACCGACGAGGTAACCGATGCTGAGCCATCATGAACTCGCGACACTGCTGCGTCTCGCGGGCACCGGGCGGCGTCCGGAGGCCATCGATCCCGACGTGCTCGCCCTGAGCCGATACGAGCTGGTCGAAATCGACCGGCGCGAGGAGGGTGTGATAGTGGGCGGCACGTCGACGCTGCGGCTGACCAGCCGCGGCCGTGAACTCGTGCGCCGCCTGTTTGGCGCGGGCGCGGGCGCGTGAGAGAAACACCCTGCGCCGTCGCCCGCGTCTCGAATCACATGAGATCGGGGCGCGGCGCAGGCGTGCGTCTGATCTGCCGCGCCAGCGTGTCGCGATAGATGCCCGGCACGGCGGCCAGTTCGGCCGGCGTGCCTTGCTGAACAACGCGGCCGCGGTTGAGCACCACGATCCGGTCGAAGGACTGCAAGGTCGACAGCCGGTGAGCGATCGCGACGACGGTGCGATGCTGCATGAGCCGTTCGAGCGCCGCCTGAATGGCGATCTCCGATGCGGTGTCGAGCGCCGACGTTGCTTCGTCGAGCAGCAGGATCGGCGAGTCTTTCAGAATGGCGCGGGCGATCGCGATGCGCTGCCGCTGTCCGCCGGAGAGTTTGGTGCCGCGATCGCCCGCAATGGTGTTGAGCCCTTCGGGCATCGCGTTGATGAAATCCAGGCAGTAAGCGTCCTCGCACGCGCGGCGCACGTCGGCCTCGGTGGCATCGGGGCAACCGTAGCGGATGTTGTCGAACAGCGAGCGGTGAAACAGCGACACGTCCTGCGGCACGACCGAGATGGCGCCTTGCAAACTTTGCAACGTGACCTGCGCAATGTCCTGGCCCGAAATGCGCACGTACCCGGAGCCCGGCTCGTAGAAGTGCTGAAGGAGCGCGAAAATGGTCGATTTCCCCGCCCCCGAGGGGCCGATCAGACCGACGCGCTCGCCCGCGCCGATATGCAGGTTCAGACCGGTCAACACCGGGCGGCGGCCCGGATACGCGAACGTCACGTTTTCGAAGTCCAGGGTGGCGTGCCGGACTTCGAGCGGCGTCGCTCTGGTCGGTTCCGGCATGGCGTGCGGGATCAGCAGTGTCTCCGAGGCTTCGCCAAGCCGGGCGAAATACTGGGTCAGGTCGACGAACGCCACGGCAATGTCGCGCGAACCGTGCAGGATCGAGAAACCCAGCGAGCCGACCAGAACGACGTCGCCGGTCGTCGCACGCCCGACGCTCCACAGCCACACGGTCCACCCGAGTACGCAAGCCGACAGAATGCAGATGGCGAACGCGTGCAACAGGCGCAGCTTCTCGAGATAAAGCAGGCTGCGTTTGCGGGCATCGCCTTCGGCGGCGAGCAGCGTGTCGAAGCGCCGCCGCTCGATCACCACGGCGCAGAAGGCGCGGACCAGCCCCATATTGCCGATGACGTCCACCAGTTCACCGTCGACCGAAGCAGCCTGCGCGGCGAACGCCTCGTGCCGGGAGGTGCCTTTGCGGGCCAGCAGGAACAGGCAGAAAGCCAGTCCGGCCGAAATGCCGACCAGCGTGAGGCTCATGGGAACGCTGACCGCGCCGACCATGACGATCGCCCCGACGACGGTCAGGCACGGTGGAAAGGCCGTCCACGCCACCGTGTTTTCGATTACGTACACCGCGTTGGCCGTCGCCGAGATCCGGCTCGACAGGACGCCGGGTTGCTTGTCGGCGAAGAAGGTGGGGGCGTGCACCGTGAGATAGTCGAACATCTCGCGGCGGATGTCGCCCGTCACGGCCACGAACGTGCGCGCCGAAATCCAGCCGGCAATGCGCCAGAAGAGATTGTCGGCGAGGATCAGCGCGACCAGTACGGCAAACGCGTGAATCACGTGTTGCGGCTGGGCGCGGCCGCCCGGCAACGCGTCGATCAGATTGCGGATCCCATATTGCGACGCCAGCGCGCAGCCGACTGCCGCCACGACGCTGGCCAGCACGACGGCGTGCGCCAGCTTGCGGCGCGCTACGTAACGCCAGATCAGCGGGATGGGCCGCCCGGCGTATCGCGACAGCACGCGGGACTGCCGCCGTCTGCGCACGCGCCCGGCCCGGCCGGCATCGCCATCGTTGGTCAGTTCCATGACACCGCTTCCCCCTGGTGGAAGGTGTCGGGCGTCCATGCTGTGCGATCCCGCGGCGCGGGCGACAGTGGATCAGTCCGGCTCTGTCCGCACGCAAGCAACGTGCCGTTGTGCGCGGCGAGCCGGTCTGCTTTGCGCTAATGCATATTGGATAAGGCTGTGCGGTGATCCCCCATTTTTCGCGAGACGCGATGCCCTATACTTCCAAACGCCAAAACGATCCGTTGCTTGCCGCGCGGCAAGCCATTTTTATCATCCGCAACGTGGGCGTCGTTCAATGTCGACCCGCCGCCATCCGCTGGGAATGCGATGAGTGACCCTATGCAGCCGCCGTTTTCCATTCTCTTCGTCGACGACGACGAGATGTCGCGCAACCACTTCGCGCGCGCGATGAGTGCCGATTACAAAGTGTATGTCGCCCAAAGCGCCGACGAGGCGATGACGGTGCTAGGCAAGCACGCTGCGGAGATTGCCGTTTTGGTGACGGACTTCCGCATGCCGGGCCGCGACGGCGACGATCTGCTGCGCCAGGTGGCGCAGGAGTATCCGCAAATCGTGCGCATTCTCGTGACCGCCTATGCCGACAAGGACATGCTGCTGCAAACGGTCAATACCGGCGACGTGTTCCGCATTATCGAAAAGCCGCTGCGAACGGACATGGTGCGCGAGGTTCTGCAACTCGCAACCGCGCGTTACACGGAACGGGAAACGCGTCAGCAGCGGCTGCTGGCCATGGACGAGACGCTCGCTTTCCTTGCCCACGAACTGAACACGCCGCTGGCGACGATCTCGCTGTTCGCGCGCTCCGTCGAGAACGACGTGGCCGAACAATACGATCCGGAGCGTCAGCGGGAGATCGGCCTCGCGGCGAAGTCGATGCTGAACAACGCGCAGTATTGCCTGACGCTGATCTCGTCGTTCTGGGCGACCGTGCACAAGAGCGGCGGGCAGAAGTCCGCGTCGGGCGGCGGCACGCGCGCGGTCAGAGCGACGCGCCTGATCGCTACGCTGCTCGACACCTATCCGTTTGTCGCGTCGCAGCGCGATTGGGTGAAGGTCGAGGTGGAGGGGGATTTTGTCGTGCACGCCATGCCCAATTGCGTGGCGCTCGTGCTGTCTTCGCTGTTGTCCAACGCGCTGCGCGCGCTCGACGGCAGCAGCGCGCCTTCGTTGCGGCTCGAAGTGGTGGCGTTCCCTGAACCCGAGATCCGCATTCGCGACAATGGTCCGGGGATCGCGCCCGAGGTCAAGGCGCGTCTGCTGCAGGATCCGGTCACCACTTACGCCGGCGCCGGCGGCCACGGCATGGGCATGATCTTTTGCAACCGCATCATGCAATCGTTCGGCGGATGCCTGCGGATCGAATCCACGGTCGGCGCGGGCACCACGGTGACCATGGGCTTTCCCAGTTTCAATAGCCGCATGCACACCGCTGACGACGAAGAACCGTCCGACAGTCAGGTGGCCTCGCGATGAAATCGAAAGGCTTGCATGGCCGCTTGCCTCGCCGCCCGTATCGTCCCTAGTCGCTCAGAAAATCCCGATGCTCGCGGCGTGCCTTGGCCGTAGCGAAATACGTCTGCAACGCATCGGTTGAACGCTCGCTCAAGATGCCGATGCGCGCGAGCCAATCGGTTTCCACCGGCCATTCGCCTTCCACCACGCGCGGATAGATTTGCCGTGCGAACTGATGCAGCGCTCTTGCACCGATATTGCCGCTGACACCAAGCAGGACGTGCAACGCGCCGTGCGTCGATTCGAGGTCGCTGGCCGCGACACTGGTCGCAAGCCGCGCCACCAGCTGGCGAATCTGCTCGATGCCGTTGAGGAACGATTCGTCGAGCAGATCGAGCGACGCCAACTCTTCGAGGTGTTTCTCGTCGAGCAGTTCGCTTTCCGTCACGATTGGCAGCTTGCCGATCGGCGTGGCCGCCGGCGTCGACGATAGGTCGGCTTCTGTCGACACGGCCGAGCCGCGTTGCTGGGCAAACTGCCGCGCAAGGCACGCGTAGAGCGAGCCGGCTTGCACCGGTTTGATCATGACTTCGTTCATACCCACTGCCAGACAGGTCTGGACTGCCTTGATATCGGACTGGCTGGTCAAGGCGATGATCGGCACGGTGGCATACGAGTCGGCGCGGGCGCGAATCGACGCGGTCGTTTCCAGTCCGCCCATTCCCGGCATATTCATATCCATGACGATGGCGTCGATCACGCCGTCTGCCTGCAGATGCGCGAGCACGGCCTGCCCATGCTCGGCCTCGACGACGCTCGCGCCGCATCGCTCCAGATAGGCTTTGGCCACCAGCCGGCTGTAGGTGTCGTCGTCCGCGACGAGGATCGATTTGCCGGAGAACGCGTCGGATTTCTGGCTCGGATGGTGGCGGTTGCCGTTTTCGAAGAGCGCCTGGAGCGTCGTGATCAATTCGAGCACGCTGCAGGATTTGCTGATGATTTCGTCCATGCCGGCGCGTCGGGCGAGCACGCGCACCACCGTTCCGGGCTCGGCCGTGTAGGCGGCAATCAGGACATTCCAGCTTGGATAGTCGTGGCCGGCGCGAATTCTCTCGGCGGTCGTGTAGCCGTCCAGAACGGGCATGTTGATGTCCATCAACACGAGGTCGTAGGGAGCCGACTCCCGGAGCACGGTCAATGCGATCGCGCCGTTTTCCGCTTCGCTCACGTGCGCGCCCACTTTCGACAATGCACGACAGGCTCGCGCGCGCTGACCGGCGTCGTCGTCCACGACGAGAATGCGTCTGCCTTTGAAGATCGGCGTGGCGCGTTCAAAAATCTGCCGCTCGTGGTCCACGATTTCGCTCTTCGGGACGACGGGAAATTGCAGCGTGAATTCCGTGAACTTGCCGACTTCCGAGCGGCAACTGATGCTGCCGCCGAAGGCGCGCATCGCGCGCTGGCAGTAGGCGAGTCCGAGCCCGGTACCACCCGAAGTGCCCGCCGTACGGAAGGGCTCGAACAGATGCGACACCATGTCGGGCGCAATGCCGGGACCGGTGTCGCGAACCATGACCGACTGCTGCTCGATCGTCAGGGTGAGCGTGGCCGCCGGGTGCGTGGCGATGTGATGCAGCGCGTTCTTGATCAGGTTGAACAGGGTGAACAGATAAACGGTTTCGTCGACCTTGAAGGTGAAGTCTTCCCGCACCACGAGCCTGACCTTGCTGCGTTCCTTTTCGTCGCCGAAGCCGTATTCTTCCAGCGCCTTACGCGTGGTACTCGTCGCGCTCAGATAAGTGAGGAAGTCCGGGCGAATGGGTTTGGCGCTGACCTCGTCCAGCGTCATGGCAATGATGCGCAGGCCGCGCTCGATCGACAACTGCCCTTGGGCGAGATGGCGATACAGCCCCGCGGCGCTCTCGTTCCTGTCGTGCCTGTCGTTCCCGTCGTGCGTGAGTGCCAGCGGCCGGTTGGATCCCATCGTCGCGGGCAGGGCTTCTTCCACGCGATCCAGCACGTAGCGCAACTGGCTGAGAGGATTGCGCATTTCATGCGCGATCGAACCGGCGAGAGCCTGCAACGCGCGGTTCTTTTCGACGAAGATGCGTCCTTTACTGATCGCATGGCTGAAGGCCATGCTGCACAGGACGACGACCGGCAGCAAGGCGAGATTCGACTGATCGGCCGCAGTCACGACAATCGGAACCGGCGAACTGATCACCGCGGCAAGCGCCCCGGAAAACACGCCAATGCCGATGCAGCCCATCAGCAAAAGCGGATTGTCGATGCACAGCGCCATGATGAAGATCATCATGACCTCGGTCATCATCCACATGGTGGAGAATGAATTTCTGATCGCGAGGAATGTGCAAACGAATGGCAGGACGTAGATCAGGCAGCAATGCCAATAGATCAGCAGGTAATGATTAAACCGCTTTGGCCAGCGCGCCTGGAAAATCAATGGAATGCAGACGAGCGCCGCACTCAATCGAAGGGAGAGATTGTCGTAAGGCTGTGGCAGGACATACGTCCAGACTACGTAGTAGATGGGGTGGCACAGGAGGCCCAGTGCGCCGCCCCATCGTATTGCAAACCGGCTTCGTTCCAGCACGTCCCGCATGCTCTCGCGCGGCATTACCATCAGGCCTCCAGTGACGTTTACGAGCCCATCAATTCTTGCTTGCCGCGAAGTTGTGCATCCGCCAGCTCGATCGGCGAACCGTCTTTCCCGTGGAAAGGGCCGACCGCGAAGCCGTACTTCTTCAGCAGGCTGTGCGTGTACGAGACGGACCACACGGGCGGGCTGCCGATGATGAAGTCGGACGCAATGCCTTCCTGCCAGGCGGAGTAGCCTTCGGCGAAACAGGTATAGCAATCGCGCGTGGTCGGCAGCCGGAACGGGAACGCGGTGTTGAGTCCGGCCGGCCCACGGGCGAAGCATTCAATATATAGCGTATGACCGCGTGACGCGAGTTCAGCCTCGACGCTCGCCGCCCGCGGGTGGGAGTCGTCGATCCAGAAGTGCGCGCGCTTGAGATCGGCCGCGGTGAGGTAGGGCACGCTGGTGCTGCTCGCCAGAATTGCGCCATCGAAGTCCGGCAATGGGGTGTTCGGGCTGAAGGTGTGCACGGAAACCCGCGTTTTACCGAGCAGGTCCGACGCCATCAACTCCTTGGCTTGTTCCGTGAGCAGGTTCACCTTGTCCGGCAGATCGATCAGAACAAGCTCGCGCGGTGCATCTTTGTAGAGCGCGTATTTGGCCACCGTCGTGCCGAGCCGGCCGGCCGCGCCGAATAGAGCAAGCTTGGTCTTACCGAATTCGAGGTCGAGTTCATTGCAGCAGTGCATGGCCCAATCTTTCAGCATCGCGGCGGTGGCGGCGTGACCCGTGGTGATATGCGGCGGCTTGGTATCGCGCGGCAGTGCCCCGTAGTTGCAGGCGTAAGGCGTGGAGGCGCCCATCGCCACCATGTTCAGGCCGGCCTGTCTTGCCAGCTCCAGTGCCGGGAAAAATTGCGTCTCGCGGAATCGCTTGATGCCGCGCGGGCTGCCGAGCCACATTTCGAGCGGCACCGGACAGGCAATATTGGCGCCGATGATCTGGGATCCCGAATAGATCGGTGAGGCAATGAAAGGCTTGGTGTTCCAAAGCTCTTCTTCGAATGACGCATTTCGATGCTTCACATTGTGAAATGAAAACGAAAGTGTTTCCCAGTCGGTAGCGTGAAATAAAAACCCGACGCCGCCTTGACCGGCGGGCAGGTTATCCCGGATCTCGTCCGGGCTGATCGTGTGTTTAAGTGCCAAGGCGCCCGTTTGAAGTTGACGAACCCCGGTTTGCTCGTCGGAATAGGTCATTACTTCGTGGTGAACAGAAGTTCTCATTTGATTTTCCCTTTGATTGAAACTCACGCTGGACAATCAGCGCGACAAAGTCGACTGGCGTGTTAGATGGTCGACCCTTCAACTCTAGAGAAAACTGATGCGATGTGCCCGTCTGTTGCTTCGCATTGCCGGGAATGGGCGTCTCTGGCGATCCGGTCCGGTAGATTTTTCCAATGAGAAGATGTGTTGACCAAACGAGCCGGTGAAGTCAAAATCTTTCCATTGGAAAATTTTAGGCGGCCGTATGAACGAACGTTTGGACATGGACGGATACCGCGCCAATCTGGCGCCGATCGATTTCGAAACCGACTGCGGCCCGCTGCCTGTGCGCGGCGAGTTGCCGTCCGGGCTTGCGGGCGTGCTGGTCCGCAACGGCCCTAATCCGCTTCATCCCGATCCAGCGCGGCACTGGTTTGCGGGGCACGGCATGGTCCATCGCTTCGAGTTCGCGAACGGCGGCGTGACGTACCGGAACCGCTGGGTACGCACGCAGCGCTGGGTTGCCGAACGGGCCGGCGGGGCCGCCGACGTCACTGCCTTCGGCGCTCCGCCGGAGAAGGCAATCCCGGGCGATGACGGCGTCGCCAATACCAATGTGCTGATGCACGGCAACCGCCTGCTTGCGCTGGAGGAGGCGCATCTGCCGGTGGAGTTGCACTCGCGGACACTGAACACGCTCGGCCAGGTCGACTTTGGCGGTGCGCTGCAGGGTGCGTTCACGGCGCATCCGAAGGTCGAACCGGATACCGGCGAGTTGCTGTTTTTCGGCTATGGCGGACCCGATGGTTTGGGGGCGGGCATGACGGCCGGCAGCATCGATACGGGCGGGCACGTGACGCATCTGCCGCGCTTCGACGCGCCTTACGCGAGCATGGTCCATGACTTCGCGTTTAGCGCGCGGCATCTGCTCTTTCCGGTGATGCCGCTCACGGCGAGCGCGGCGCGGATGCGCGCGGGCTTGCCGCCTTACGCGTGGGAGCCGCAGTTCGGCAGCTTCGTCGGTGTCCTGCGACGCGACGGCAGTGGCGAAGTCGACTGGTGGAGCGGGCCGGCGTGCTTTGTCTTTCACGTAATGAACGCATGGGAGGACGACGCTTGCATCTACATCGACGTGATGCAGTTCGATGCTCCGCCGGACTTCACATGGCCCGACGGCCGCGCGATCGACGGCGCCGGCCATGCGCGCCTGTGCCGCTGGACGCTCGACCGGCGCGGCCAGGAGCGCGTCTTCACGAGCACGATCATCGCCGATGTGAGCGGCGAATTTCCCCGCATCGACGAGCGTTTCGCCGGCAGGCCGTATCGTCATGGATGGCTGGCCGCGCATTCGGGCGATGACGATGGCGGCGGACTGTTCTCACAGATCACCCACGTCGATCATGCCAACCCGCGAGCGCTCGATAACTATCGACTCGCGGACGGCGACGCGACATCGGAGCCGGTCTTCGTAGCGCGCACGATCGACGCCGCGGAGGGCGACGGCTGGATCCTCGCCGTGGTGTATCGCGGTGCCGAGCAGCGCAGCGACCTGCTGGTGTTCGACGCGTTGCAGGTCGCGGCGGGACCGCTTGCCACGGTGGAGAATCCGCACCGCGTGCCGAACGGCTTTCACGGCAACTGGCTGGCGGCGCGCGATTAGCCCGCGTGAATGGCGCATTGCGCCGGAGCACGCGAGCCCGTCGATCCACAACCTCGTGGACACATTTGAGTGAAGCACGCATAGAGCGTGGGCGGGAAGACGCGCTTCAAATCCTCCATTCATGGGGCGTGCTGGCCCCATACCAGCGTGCTGGATCCGCATGTGTTTCGACCACGTTGATGCGGTGTTCCAGATCGACCAGATCGACCGACGACGCCAGATAGGCCTCGCGTTCGTGGTCCTCGGTGGTGATCAGCAAGGCGCTCAGTTTCTTCGCAAGTTCAGTGAACATGATTTTCTCCAGTCCGTGTTGCGACGAGTGTTTCGATCCGGCTGCGGGAGCCGGCGTTGCCCGTCGATGGAATGAAGCTTAGGCGCGAAGAATGAGCCGGAAATGAGCGCTCGAAACCGGCGGATCACACCTCGGCCGAGCGCGAATTTCGGACTGACACGCCGCTAATTTCCCCCTCATTCTGCGTGACCACAATGCAGTCATTCGATGCAGCCAACCGACTCGCACCGACCGACAAGGGGAACAGAAAATGAAAGTCATTCGCCATCTAATAGTCGCCGCGGCGCTCGGCGCCGGCCTGGTGAGCTGCGCCCAAGCTCATGTGTTCGTCGGTGTCGGTGTCGGAGTAGGCGTGCCGGCGTATCCGGTGGTGCCCGCTTACGTGCCGCCGCCGGTCTACTACGCACCGCCGCCTCCGCCGCCGGTGTACGCGGCGCCTGTCGTGATCGGGTACTACGGGCGTCCGCAGTATCCGCGCTATTACGGCGGCTGGGGTTACGGTTATGGCTACTGGCGCCGTTGAGGCGCGGACCTGAACCGGCAGGACCCCGAACTAACGATCAACGATCAACGATCAACGATCAAGAGGATTATCAGTCATGAAGCAACGTCAACTGGCTTTGGTCGCCGCTACCGCGCTGGCGCTATCACTCGTATCCGGCTGTGCCGTCGCCGACGATGGCTACGCCTACGGCTACTACATGAGCCGTCATCCGAACATCGAAGCGGCGGACTTCAACGCGCAGCAGGCGATCGACCGGATGCGCGCCGCGCAGCGCGCCAACGGCTACGACATGGGTGGCCATGCAGGCCGGGCGATTGCCTTGATGCAGGAGGCGCGCGCGGAGATGCAGGCCTCCGCCGAAATGGCGACGCGTTGAGCGCGTCGTCCACCTGGACGAGCGGAGCACATTTACGTCGAATCCGCGATCAATTCGCGGCGACCGGCCTCGCTCGTATCGCCGATTCGCGCTGACCTCGGCATCGGCTATTTCTTTCCGCTCAGATCATCATCATGAACGTTCAGCATTCCCAGCCCACTTCGACCGATCATGGCGTGCCGCACGACTCGCAGGCACGAGCGCATGCCGAAAGCTGGCAGGCCGCCTGGCTGCGCCGCGCGATTCCGCTAGTGATGGCGCTGCATTTCAGTTCGAGCCGCCGCCCGGCGCCCGACGTGCATGCGCTGCGCTTGCGCGCGCATCGCTACAGCTTGCCTGGCCGGCTCGCCGCTGCATGGCTTTATCCGCGCGTGCGCCGTCACGCCGATGCCGAACTGAAGGGCGAATGGATTCGTCCGTCCGGCGCTTCACGGGAATCGGAGGAGAGCGTGGTGCTGTACCTGCACGGCGGCGCGTACTACTTCGGGTCGCCCACGACGCACCGTGCGTTGACCATCGAACTGGCCCGCTCGACGCAATCGGCCGTGTTCGCGCTCGACTACAGCCTCGCACCCGAACATCCGTTTCCCGCCGCGCTGGAGGACACCTTGCGGGCCTATCGGGCGCTGTTGGCGCGGCGCATCGCGCCGAGCTCGATCGTGTTCGCCGGCGATTCGGCGGGTGCGGGTCTCGCGCTCGCCGCGCTGGTGGCGTTGCGCGACGCGGGCGATCCGCTGCCCGCGGGGGCCGTGCTGTTCTCGCCGTGGGCGGATTTGACGACGATCTGGCGCGCGAGCCACACGGTGTTGTCGATGAATCGCACCGCGATGGAAGTGGCCGCCGACATGTATCTGCGCAACGTCAGGCGCTTCGAGCCGCTTGCGTCGCCCGCGCGCGCGAGGCTGCATGGCTTGCCGCCGATTCACGTGCAAACCAGCGACGCCGAGGCGCTGAGCGTCGACGCGCGCGAGCTTGCGGCAAGACTGCAGCGCGCGGGCATTGCCGTGGAGTTCGCGCAATGGCATGCGATGCCGCACGCGTGGCAATGCTTCTCGCCGTTCGTACCGGAAGCGCGCGCGGCGCTGGCCGAGGCTGCGGGATTTATTCGGCGCTGCTGGGCGGGCGCGACGTTGCGATGAACGCGTTGATCGCGGCGGCCAGCGCGTGCGGGTATTGATACATCATCGCGTGGCCCGCCGAACGCACGACGAGCAGTTGCGCATGCGGAATCTGCCCGGCGAGCGCTTCCGAGTTCTGCTTCGGCAGAACCTGATCGTCGGCGCCCGTCAGGATCAGGGTGGCGAGGCGCACGTTTTTCAGCGCTGCCGCGGCGGCCTCGTCGCCGGCCCAATCGTGCAGCAGCGCGGACTGGCCTTCGGTCGCCGTCGCGGAAATGGCGGGCGACTGGTAGCCGGCCGGCTGGAACATATTCTGACGGAAGCACCGTTGCGCTGCCTCCACCGCGGTGGGCGGAAACAGGACCCGCATGACGTCCATGAAGGTGGTGCCCGGTTTGCCGGACAGCGTGGCTTCGACGTCGGGCGTCACCGGCACGCCGAGCGATCCCGGCGCGGGCGCGCTCATGAGGACGATGCGCCGCACGGCGAGCGGCGGGTCGAACGCGAGTTGCTGGGCAATCGCGCCGCCCATCGACCAGCCGACGAAGGTGACATCGGAGAGTCGGAGTGTGTCGATCAGCGCGGCCGCGTCGAGCGTCATGTCCCGCGTCGAAAAGCTCGATGCAGCCGGCTCCGAGCGGCCGATGCCGCGGTTGTCGAAGACGATCACTTCATGCCGTTTGGCGAGATCGGTCAGAAAGGCCGCGTCCCATTCGGCGACCGTCGCGCGAAAGCCGGTTTGCAGCACGATCGGTGTGCCGTGGCCGAAGCGGTAGTACGCGATGTCGCCATTCACCGTATGCGCGATCTGCTCGCGAATCGACGCCTTGTGGTCCGGCCGATCGGCAACGACAGGGCAGGCCTTCTCGTTCGCGTAGTGGACGGTTTTCGCTTCGACGAGCGCGGGCTGCGTGGCGCTGAACAGCGCGAGCAGCGAAGTCGCCGCGATGAGGGTGCGCAGGTGCGTCATGACGCCGGTCCTTTGCCGGCTTCGCCGAGCATGACGGTCCAGCCGAGCCCTCGCACATTGCGAATCACCGAAAGTCCGAATTTTTTGCGCACCGAATGAATCAGCACATCCACCGCGTTGCTTTCGACCTCTTTGCCCCAGCCGTACAAACGGTCCTCGAGTTGTTCGCGCGACAGGATCGTGCCGGGGCGTTCGAGAAACGCGAGCATCAGCGCGAATTCGCGCGCGGAGAGCACGGTCGTGGCGCCGTTGCAGGTCAGCGTGCGCTTGTCGAGATCGAGGCTGAGCGATTCGTCGCCGAGACGCGACGATGCGTAGCCCGCTTTGCGCCGCAGGACGGCGCGGATGCGGGCGAGCAGTTCGGGGACGTCAAAAGGTTTGAGCAGGTAGTCGTCGGCGCCGACATCGAGACCCTGTACCCGCGAATCGAGATCGTCGCGGGCGGTCAGGATCAGCACCGGGACCGCGTTGCCAGCCGCGCGCGACGACTTCAGCAACTCGATACCGCTCATGCCGGGCAAGCCCAGATCGAGCAGCACGACGGTGTATTCGGCATTGGCCATCGCGTCGCGCCCGGCGATGCCGTCTCTCACCCAGTCGACGCTATAGTCGGCGTCCTTGAGTGCACGCAGCAGACTTTGACCAATCTGCAAGTCGTCTTCAACGAGGAGAATTCTCATGATCGTCCTGTCGGCAACAGTCAGGTTGTGCCTGACTCGCAGCTCGCGCGTGCGTGGCCGGGCCACGGCAAGCGAGCGATTGAATGATAACCGACGCACGCGCGGCGGCATGATCCGGCGTGCCGATCTGGTCGAACGGATGAGAAGTCTGGTGCGTGCGGACGCAAGCGTGGACGCGGGACGAGTCGAGGACTTCGCTGCGCGCGAAGCGATGGGTGGCCGGGACTCGTGGCGTGCCGACATATCGCCGGCGCATGGGGCAGATCGAGCCGCCACGTGACGCGGCGCGGCGGTTCGCGGTGTCGTCAATAGGCGCCGGCCATGGCGAGCAGATAGAACGGCAGCAGATCCTCGTCCGATAGCGGCGGCTCCAGCGCTGCTCCGGATGCGTCGGCGGTTGCGTTGGCGGTGTCGTCGGGCTCGGTGGAAAGGGCGGTTTGCGTGTCCATGATGCTAATCCTCGTGATGATCGAACCGCATCTGCGGAGATCCCGGAGGGTCTTTCCGTGCGGTACAGAGTCATCGTGATCCTCGTGAATTAGCGCGAAATTAGTCGGTATTCCGAACCCTGCGATGGACAGGCGCAGGGCTGCGAAACGCAGTGACTAGCGCGATGTCTGCGCGGCCGCGTGCTGCTCGGGATACCACGACGTGAACTTGACCGCGGCGACCAGCGCAATCACGGTCGCCATGACGCCCGTCGAATGGGGCAGCGCCGGCGCATAAACCATCGCGATGTCGGCCAGCGCCAGCATGCCGAACGCGAGCGCCCAGGCTGCGCTGATCACATAGTTGACATGGATGAAGCGCGCGCTGTTCCAATGCTCGCGGCCGATGGTTTCGCGTGCGTACTGCAACGTGAATGGCCGGCGCAAGGCAATCGACGCCAGCACGATCAGCGCGAGCCCCGCATCGACACGCAGCCGCACCGCGGCGATCGACCAGTGCACGTCATTGGTCAGCGCGTAGACGGCCAGCGCCCCGAATAGCAGGACGGTGCCGATTTCCAGCAGCTTGACGTGGCGAGCCGGGCTCACGAAATCGCGCACTAGCAGCGCGGCGGCGACGAGCGCACCGGCAATCAGTCCCGCCTGCGCGCCGGCAAGGCGTTCGATTACCGCAAAGGCCAGAAACGGGGCAAAGCTCAGCAAGAGATTCATCGTGGACTCCAGAGTAGGGGGAGGTTCGCGTTGTGGCAGTCGGCCGTGGGTTTCGCAAAACGCGGACTATGGATGGCGGCCATGCGAAGCCAGATACCAAAATGTTTACAGTGGAAAGATATTGCCTATATTTTCAGCGCGAGTCAAGTGGAAATGATGGGGGGCTAGTGTCATTCGTTCGGCGGGCGAGTCACCGCGACGCCGACGCCGATCGACCTGCAGACGAGCGTCGTCGCCGTGCTCACTTCCACCTAACTGTCGGAGCCGATCATGCGTCCTGCAGCACACGAAACGACTCTTATTGAAAACAACCAGGGTGAAGGAGAATCATCATGTCAACACTTCGTACAGCTTTGGCCGGCGTCGTGATGGCCGCGTCCGCTCTTGGGGTGAGTACCGCTCACGCCGCTGACGGCTGCGGCCCGAACGGCTGGCGCGGGACCTGGGGCCATTGCCATTACGCGCAGCCGGTCTATGTCGCGCCACGTCCGGTGATTTATGCAGCGCCGCCGGTCTCGACCTATGCGTGCCCTCCGGGCTACTGGCTGGGCCCGTGGGGTCATTGCCGCGACACGCCGTATCACGGCCGCCTGCCGAACGGCGGATGGCAATGAGCGGGTGGAAGCTTTGTCCGTCGACGGAGATGGCTCCGGCGGCGGATCGTGCTGGACATGCCGGGCCCGTCGCGTGCGCGCACCTTATCCACAGAAAATGTTCACATCCCTGTGGACAACTCCTGGCCAAGCGACATAACTGATTGAGTGCAGAAGGATTTCTTCTCTGGAGCAGCGAACGCGCTCACTCCGTCGGCGTGGCGAGCAACGACACCGGCACGCCACGGCAACTGACTCGGGCGACGAGCGCCGCGTCCAGGCCCGCACTCGATTTCTTGTGCGCATCGAACGAGGTCATCTCCCGGTCGACCCGCAGAATGTTGATGGGCCACGACGCACGCGACAGCCGTTCGTGCGCGAAAGCGCCGACCCATAGCGGCGTGACGGACGTGCCGTTGCCCACCGCATAACCGCTGGGCCAGAAACGCAGCACGTCGCGTTCGTCGCGCGTGTCGCCCGGACGCATGAAGACCACCGAGGACGGCACGCCGTTGTTGAGCTTCGGCAAGACCGGCAGCGACACCGCCGCCACATTGGGCGAGGCTAGCGAGAGCAGGCTGTGCGCCGAGACGTCCGTGCCTTCGACCCAGCCCTGGGCGCGCAACTGTCCGCGGATCGAATTGAGGTTCGAGACCCACTGCAGCGTGAGCGGCTCCTTGAGGTCGCCGCCCATGTCCGAGCGGTAACACGGCAGGCGCTTCCATACGGAGAGCGTCCACTGCGATTGCGAGACCAGCACGGGAGGCGGGCGCAGCGCGCTGTCCGGCGGCAGGGTAGGCATGCTGAAGCCGACCTGCAAGCCCACGCTGACCAGCACGACCGCCAGCACCACGACGGGCATGAGCGCGCGTTCGGGTGGCGCTTCCGGGTGCCGCCACATCGCTGTCAACGCAACGATCGCCACCCAGATATACGCGAGCGCGGCGCCGCCGATCGCGTCGGACACCCAGTACCTGCCGAAGTACAGTCCCGCGAGCGCAACCAGGATCACCACGATCGCACTCGCGGCCGCCACCAGCACCCCTTCCAGCCGGCCGACCCGGCGCGCCAGCAGAAACGCGAGGAAACCGTACACGATGACGGTCGCGGCGACGTGATTGCTCGGAAACACATAGGCGCCGACCATCAGCGCATTGGGCGGCGCGCGGTGCATCGCGAACTGCAGCACGTAGATCAGCAATTGGGAAAACACCACCGCCGCGAGCCAGTAGCCGACGGTGCGCCAGCGCCGCTCCAGCAGCATCCACACCGCGACCGTCACGACCAGCGCCGCGAGTGTGAAGCTGCTGCCGAGCGTCGAGAGACCGGCGAGAACGGTATCGCTCCAGGGCGTGCGTACCGATTGCAGGAAGTGATAGACGGAGACGTCCACTTGCGTCAGCGGATCGCCGCTGGCGACGTCGTCGAGTACGCCGAAAAAAAGCGCGCCCGACACGAGTACGACCAGCGACGTCAGCAGGATGCTGCTAACGTCCGGCGTACTGGGGTCGAGCATCTTGCGCGCGAAACGGCCGAACGGGCCTGGATGCCGGCAGGCCCAACTTCCCAGTTGTTGGCCCGCCGCGCTCGACCACGCATTGGCATGCGAGAGCAGAAAACGCGCGGCGCGAAAGCTCAGCCAGACGATGCCCACCAGCAGCGCAATGATCACGACGAGCCGGAACGACACCGCGCCGGCCAGCAGCACCGAGGCGCCGAAGATCATGCCCGGCAGGATATGGGCAGGCGCCCAGATCAGCGCCGACAGCACGTTCATCGCGTAGAAGCGCAGCGGCGACATGCCCAGCATGCCCGCCACCACCGGCACGATCGCCCGCAAGGGGCCGATGAAGCGCGCCAGCACGACGCTCTTCGCGCCATGTTTGCGGAAGAAGCGGTGGCCTGCCTCGAGCACCTCGGGATGTTTGCAGAACGGCCAGAACTGGACGATCCGGTCCTTGTAGCGGCAGCCGATCCAGAAGCTCATGCCGTCGCCGGCGATGGCACCCGCGATCGCCCACAGGAGTGCCCAGCCGAGACTCAGCGAGCCGGTGCCGATCAGCGCGCCGGCGAGGAACATGGCGGTGCTGCCCGGAACGAAAGTGCCGACGACGGCGAGGGACTCCAGAAAGGCCGCCAGGAAGATGACCGTGAGCGTCCAGCCGGGATGGCCGGCTAACAGATGCAAGAGGTGGATGTAGGCGTGCTCCATCGTGCGCGATCAGCCGTTCTGGCGTAACGATTGATCATAACGCGCGAGGGAGCTGACTTATTCCTTTTTGGACGCCGGCCGCATGTTCACGAAGCGCTAAGCGAATCGCCGGAGACGTGAACGCGTTCGCCGATCTGCACGGCCGGTTGCGTCGGGTAGCTGAAGTTGCGGTAGCTGCCGTCCTGCATGCGGACCTGGACCTGGTAGGTGGTCTGCTTGCGCACCGCATGTTCGATGCCGTTACCGGCGAAGCCGCCGCCGACCGCGCCCGCAATCGTCGTGAGAATCTTGCCGCGGCCGCCGCCGATCTGATTGCCGACCAGGCCGCCCGCTACCGCTCCTCCCAGCGCGCCGAGGCCCGTGGTCGGCTCGGGCGCCTGCACCGTATTGATGGCGACCACTTCGCCCGCGTACGGGTAGGCGGCGACCGGGCGCGGCGCCGCGGCGTCATAAGGTGCCTGGTAGCCCTGATTGTTTGCGTAGTTCGGCGCGGCCACCGGCGTTGCGCGGTGCGGATGATGAACCGGCGGCCGGGCAGGGGCGGCTTGCTGCGCCGTCTGCTGAACCGGAGCCGGTTGCGGCGCCGCGACCGGCGCGCTGGCGATCGGCGCCTCCGCTGCCGTGACCGGCAGCGCGGGTTCCGTGACGGCGTGCGAAGTCGGCAGCAGACCGGTCATCGCGGCGATGCCGGTTGCGCTCGCCAGGATGACGGCGACAGCCGCGCCGGCAACCAGCGGATGAATGCGGCCGCGTTGCGGTTGGTTGGAAGTGAGGTTCGTGTTCATGGCGGACTCCGCGGGTAGGTGCCTGCAATAACGCCGCGAAAGTGCGCCCGGTGCACACGGACTGCGTGCTCCTTTGTAAGGATTTGTACAACTTCGCGCGCGTGGTTACACGTTCAGATTTCGTCGCTGAATTCGTCGAGGAAGCGTTGCAGGCGGTCATGGCGGATGCCGGCCAGACGCGCGCCGGTCGTCGTCTGAAATCCCGCCGACAGTTTCAGCAGCTTGGTGTGGAAATGGTCGAGCGTGTAGCGCGTGTCATCCAAGGGACGCTGCGTTGCGTGCGGATCGGCTGGGTCGTACAAGGCGCGGCCCATGCGTCCGGCGACGTAGAAGCAGCGCGCCACGCCCAGCATGCCGAGCGCGTCGAGCCGGTCGGCGTCCTGCAGCGTTTTCGCTTCGAGCGTGGTCGGCGTGACGTTGGCAGAAAAACTGTGCGCCTCGATCGCGTGCGCCGTGGCCTCGACTTGCGCTTGCGGCCAGCCGAGCGACGTCAGCACGCGTGTCGCTTTCTCCGCGGACAGGCGCGACGCCTGCGCGCGCAGCGGCGAGTTCTTTTCGACCGCTACGCAATCGTGCAGCAGCGCGGCGGCGAACAGGACCTGCGTGTCGCCGCCTTCTTCCGCCTGAATGGCCGCGGCGTTTTTCCAGACGCGTTGCAGATGCGAGGTGTCGTGCGAACCGTCGCCGTTGTCGTCGTAAGCGTGCGGCAGGAGGGTTCGGGCCAGATCCTGAAAGGGGGCGAAAGCGGCTTGGGTCATCGGTGCAGTCTGTGAAGAAAGCCGTCGATTATCGCGCATCGGTCGTCGAGCCCTTGTTTGGCCGCGGTGAACGAAGCGGGCCGGGCGTCGTCATACTATTTGAGCGGCCGGCAATGCGAACATCGCGGCCGCGCAATTCGACGATGTAACGGAGTGGGCTATGAAGATCGTAAAGGGCGGTATCGTGGCGTCGGCACTGATGATCGGTGCCGTTGCCGTAGCGTATGGGCAGTCGGTCACGCAGCCGGGCGCCACCGGCGCGGCTGCCGTCAATGGCGCGCCTTCCGGCATGACCAACAACGCGGGTGCCACAGCGGGAACGGGTCCAGGAACGGCCGCCGGCATGAGCCCGATGTCGCCGGGCGCGGGAACGATGGGCGGCGCGGGGGCCGGTCCGGCACTCAACACCATGCGGGCGAACGGCACGAGCCTGAACGCGAACCCGGACCCGCGTGTGCCGAATCTCGCCGGCAAGGGCATGGCGGCGCCGCGGAATTAGTCAGCAAGCCAAGCGTGTCCATCGCGTGATCGCCGCGTATAGAATGCACGCCTCGGCAAGCGGATCCGATTCAACAGCAAGGAGATTGGCGTGGCGTACGGCGAGCACAAATACAAGGTGTCGGTGCAGTGGACCGGCAATCGCGGAAGCGGCACTTCCGGCTACCGCGATTACGGGCGCGATCATGTGATCGCAGCGGGCAACAAGCCCGAGATTCCAGGTTCATCGGACGTGGCCTTTCTCGGCGACGCCGATCGCTGGAATCCCGAAGATCTGCTGGTCGCGTCGGCCAGCGCGTGCCACAAACTCTGGTATCTGCATCTATGCGCGGATGCCGGCATCGCGGTGACCGCGTATCGCGACGAGGCCGAAGGCACCATGCTCGACGATCCGAAGCAAGGCCGTTTTTCGCAGATCGTGCTGCGCCCGCGCGTCGTGATTCGGACGGGCGGCGATGTCGAACTCGCCGCGCACTTGCATCACGTGGCGCATGAGAAGTGCTACATCGCGAACTCGGTCAATTTTCCGATTCTCTGCGAAGCGGTCATCCAAACGGATCAGGATTGAGCGAGGCGCGCCGGCCGCCGCTTGCAGGAACGGGCGGCGGCCGGGCGCTATCGATTCAATGCAGCAGCGCCATCTGCACGACCTTCACGATCACCAGCGCGACCGCCACGATCAGATAACCGCGCAGCACGCCCATCCAGACACGCTTGGACATCGTCAATTGCGGCGCCGGCAGCTCGTCCAGAGGCGGCATGCGCCAGGCCGCGCGCGTTTCCTTCGACAACCTGAGCTCGCTTTCATGAGCCGCAGCGTTCCCTGATTCCCGCCGCAGCTTGCGGACCACGACGGTGGCCGCATAGCCTGTCACGGCCAGCAGCGTGCCGCCTGCGAGCACTTCAAGCATCGCTTCGCCGGTGATGTCCGGATACATCACCGATGCCGTGAGAATGATGGATAGCATGACGAGCACCCAGACCACTGCGCCTGTGAAGACGTTGAGCTTCTTCGAGTTCACCCACGGTCCGAGGACCGCGCGGTCGTTGCACAACAGCAGCAGAAACACGGTCGCGCTCGGCAGCAGCACGCCAGCGAGCGTTTGCACCGCTTCCGTCAGAAGACCGAGCGGGCTGCCCGGAATCAGCACCAGCGTCGCCGCGGCCGCCACGATGCCAAAATAGACGAGGTAGAAGCCCTTTGCATCCGACACGCCGCGATGCAGCGAGTGGCGAATCTTGAAGACGTCGCCGATCGCGTAGGCGGTCGACAACGACACCGCCGCCGCGCCGATGATGCACGCGTCGAGCAGCGCCACGGCGAACAGCACGGCGGGCGTGCGGCCTGCATACTTTTCGAGGTCGGCGATCACGCCGCCCGCATCGGTGAAATGGCCGAATTCCGGCTTGCCCGCATAGAGCGCCGCGCAGAACGAGATCATGGCCACGGCGCCGATCATCACGAAGACGATACCGATCCACAGGTCGGCCTTTTCGTACTTCATGAAGCGCGGCGTGATGCGTTTATCGACGATGTAGCTCTGCTGGAAAAACAACTGCCAAGGCGCGACGGTGGTGCCGACAATGCCGATCACGAGCAGCATCACGTCGCTGAGTTTCGAGTGGGCGGGCCAGCCCGGAATCAGAAAATCGTGCGCCATCTGGCTGGCCGGCGGGTGAATCGACACCAGCACGGGCACCAGCAACAGGCTCATCAGACACAGCACCACGGCGAAGCGTTCGAAGCGCCGGAAGTTGCCCGTGCTGACCGCGGCCATGGTTACCGCCGCGGCGATGCAGACGCCGGCCACTTTCGAAATGCCGAAGAACTGGAGCACGAACGTAATGCCGATGAACTCGGTCACGATCGTCAACGCGTTGAGGATGAACAGGTCCACGACGCTGAAGGCGCCCCAGAACTTGCCGAAGCGCTCGAAGATCAGCCGTGCATGACCGACGCCGGTCACCGCACCGAGACGCAGCACCATCTCCTGATTGACGAACAGCACGGGCACGAGCAGCAGCATCGTCCACAGCAAGGTGGTGCCGTAGTTCTGTCCCGCTTGCGTGTAGGTGCCGAAGGCGCCGGCATCGTTATCGCCGACCATCACGATGAGGCCGGGCCCGAGAATCGCGAGCAACGTGCGCAGGCGGGCCCACCAACTGTTGCGCGCGCCCGTGTCGTGATGAGCGATGGTGCCGAGTGCGCCCTTGATGTCGCCGAGGTGCGCGTCGTCGAGAACGGCGCTGCGGGGTGGTGAGACGTTGATCGGAGTGGACATGCTAGCCGCCTGAGTAGGTTTGATTGGATTGAGCGGGGCGTCTTCAGGATTCGCGGGGCTTGCGCGGTCGGACGACGACGGCGGCGCGGGCGGATCGCGAAGACGCGCTGAGCGTGTGTAATTACGAAGCGGGCCGCGAGACGGGACGCAAAGCGAGCGCCCTGAGGCGGTGCCAGGCCACGGCGAGCCAGTGCGGCTTGATGCCGTGCAGCGCGAGAGCGGCGTCGCTGTGGGTGTGGGTTTGCTGCAGTGTCGGTACGAGGATGGCGAGGTACATGTTTTTTCTCCGGGCGTATGGCTTGACGCGGATTGCGGAAAGCCAGCAGACACGGAGCGCGGCGCATCAGGCGCGCGGCGAAGGAGGTCTACTCGCTTTCCTTGGGCAAATAATTTTTTGCCTGCCCGCTCGGTCGTGACTGAGCGGCAACCAGGCGGCATATGGGATAACTGTCACTGTCCATGGCGGCTCCTTATCGGCGTTCAGTACGCACGTGTTTGTCCACGCGTTCGGCCACGCCACGCTTCGAACGAATCGAAACGGCGCGAGCAAACGCTGCCGCGAGTGGAGGCTCGCGACGCAATGCCATTCGGCGAGACGCACGTGAGTAAGCACGGCGCGGCCGGATGGCGCTAATCAAGGTGCACGGAGAGAGTTACTGCGGCGCGCACCGTCTGCCTGCTGGCAAGACGGCGGCTAGGAAAAGAGAGCGCGGGCGTCGGGCCGGTCAGGCAGTGAAACTGTTCGAAAGTCGACTACTGCTGGTGTCCAAGGCATGGGCCCCGTTTGTGAAGACGGCGAATTTTAGGCACTCCCGCAAGCGGAAGTCAACATGCTTCGTTAAACGAAGCAAATATTCTTTGATGGGGCGTGGGTTAGGGCACGTTGCGGTCGCCGGAAGCGTCTTGTCTTTCAATTGCGACAGGAAAGAAAGGCTAATGAAGGGTGTGTTTTTCGCCGCTGGCGGAGAGAGACTTGGGCGATATTGCGGGCCGCGGTCCATGTGCAACTCGGCTTGATCCGGCGCCGGCGCTGACGAAAACACGAGGCGGTTGCCCCGCGTTGGTGACTCGCGAGTACACGCGAGCGCGCCTGGGCGATGGCGTCGATTGTCGGGCGCGCTTCGCTGTCGCTACACCGCGAAGCACGCTTCGAGGCGCCTCAACGATTGCCGTCGAGCAGATCGCCAAGCAGTTCGTCGAATGCGGCTTGCGCGTCTTCGAGTTCCTGCAGCGCGGCGTCGAATGTTTGCAGCGCGAACTGCGAAGGCTTGCCGCTGCCGGCCGGCGGGAATTGCGATTGCAGCGACGCGAACGCCGACTGCACCCGCTGCGTCGCGGTCAATACGCGTTGCATTGCTGCGGTTTCCTCGGCTCGCGCCTGTTCGTGATCCATGAGAACTCCGTATTCGTCTGGTCGGCTCGCGCCGTTTCAAAGGGGTGACTATGCCACGTCAGCGTTCAGGACAGCGGCAAGCCGCCGTTCGCCTTCACTTCGCGCAACGACAGTGCCGATTCCACCGATGTGACGCCCGGCAGGCTGCGCATCTCGTCGCGCATGAACGTGCCGTAGTCGTCGAGGTCGCGCGCCACCACCTGCAGGATGTAATCGGCGCTGCCCGACACGTTGTGACACGCGAGGATGCGCGGGATGGCCTGCACCTCGCGCTCGAAGCGCGTCGCCACCGCGCGGTCGTGCACGGCAAAGCGCACGTAGACGAAGGCGACCACGCCGAAGCCGAGCGCGGAGCGCGACAGCATCGCGCGGTACTGGTCGATATAGCCGTCGTTTTCGAGGCGCTTCAGACGGCGCGCGCAGGGCGTTTCGCTGAGGCCGACCATTTCGGCCAGCCGCGCATTGGACATGCGGCCATCTTTCTGCAGCGCGGCGAGGATCGCGCGGTCTGTTTTATCGAGGTCGGTTGTCATGGCTCAGTGGTGCTGATGACGGATTGGAGGAAAGCCGGTGCTTGGGCCGCAATGTTAGCGCATTCCTCCAAGGGTGAGGTCTCATGGCCAGTAATTCGCCAGCAAACCCTCCGCCGACGATAGCAAGATAGAGCCTTGAAAACAGGAGAATCTGATGATTTCCGCACATCTGCTGGCCGTGTATATCGCAGCGCTTTTCGTCGTCTATGCCGTGCCTGGACCGGACATGGCGCTGGTGCTGCAAACCAGTATCGGACGCGGTGTGCGCAGCGGCTTCGCGGCTGCCGGCGGCCTCGGTCTCGCGCGCGCGACGCACGTTACGCTCTCGGCATGCGGCGTGGCGGCGCTGTTGCGCAGCGCGCCCTGGCTGTACGAAGTGGTGCGCTATGGCGGCGCGGTTTATCTCGCGTGGGTAGGGATTCAGATTTTTCGTTCGCCGGTGTTTGCGCTGCCTGGCGGTACTGCCGCGGGTGTCAACGCGGATGCTGCGGCAAGCGTCGAGTCACACCCGCTGCGGGCGGCTTTTGTCAAAGGTCTGCTGACCAACTTGCTAAACCCGAAAGCGCTGCTGTTCTGCTCGGTGCTGCTGCCGCAGTTCGTGCGCCCGGAGGCGGGGCCCGTGGCCTTGCAGATGGTCGAACTCGGTCTGGTGCTGCTGGCTATCGGTGCCTGTTTCGACGTGATGTACGCGATCGGCGCCGCGCGGATCGCCGGCTGGATGCGCGCTCATCCGCTTGCTCAAACGCTGCAGCGTTGGACCTTCTCGGCCGCGTTGATCGGTTTCGCGTTGCGGCTCTCGCTGGACTGATTCAGGCTGGTTACGGCACGGCACGGCACGGCACGGCACGGCACGTCCGCGGCGCGTCTTCACACCGCCAGGCCGCGATCCGCGCAAGAGAGGCCGCTCATTTGCTCAGCTTGTGCTCGCGCCGCGAGCGGTCCTCGATGATTTTCCTGCGATGCTTGTCTTTCATCTTCTTCCAGCTTTTGCATTCGTCGCGTGTGCGCATGCAGCCGATGCAGAAACCAGTTTTGCTGTCGAACTTGCAGATGTCGATGCAGGGTGACGCGATGCTCATGGCGATGGGCAATTAAAGTAAATGCGAAGACTCTCGCATGCGCCATGCCCGCACGCAAAGTGATTGTGTTAATAAAGCCAATAGAGCGCCACACCTCATTCGTGGCAACACAACCACTCGCTTTCCCGCTCAAATGAAAACTTTTCTGCTCTATGCCGTGACCGCCGTTGCTGAAATCGTCGGCTGCTATTTGCCGTGGCGCTGGCTGAAAGAGGGCGGTTCGATCTGGCTGCTGGTGCCGGGCGCGCTCAGCCTCGCGCTGTTCGCCTGGCTGCTGACCTTGCACGGCACCGCCGCAGGCCGCGTGTATGCGGCTTACGGCGGTGTGTATGTGGCGGTGGCGATTGCCTGGCTATGGTGCGTCGACAAGGTGCGGCCCACGCTGTGGGACGCCGCCGGCGTGGCCTTCACGCTGGCCGGCATGGCGATCATCGCGTTTCAGCCGCGCGTTTGAGCTGGCCGGGGCGCGGATCTTTGCCGCACCCCAAGATGCATCGCTCTAAGCGCTCATTGCCGCCTCTGCGCAACCCTCGAGCGCCACGCAGGCGCGTCTTTACTTGATGCCGCCGAGATAGTCGAGCTTGCCGAGATCGACGCCGTTGTGACGCAGAATGTCATATGCCGTCGTGACGTGAAAATAGAAGTTCGGCAGCACGAAACCGAGCAGATACGACTGGCCCGTGAACTCGATGGGGCCCGTGCGCATCTTCAGCGTGATCGCAGTTTCTTCCGAGCCGTCGATCTGCTCCGCGTTGAATTCCTTCAGATAATCGATCGTCTTTTGAAGGCGGGCAATCAGGTCTTCAAAAGTCTGTTCGACGTCTTCGTACTTCGGCGCTTCGACGCCGGCCAGACGCGCGGCGCAGCCCTTGGCGGTGTCGCTCGCGATATAGACCTGGCGCGTCAGCGGCAGCATGTCCGGTGCGAGCCGGCCGGTGGTGAACACCGTGGGCTCGATCTGTTTCGCGGCGGCGTGCGCTTCGGCTTTGCCCAGAATAACCTGCAGGTTCGTCAGGCCGCGGATCAACAAGGGCAGTGATGCTTGATACATCGAAATTGACATGGAGCTTCCTCTGATTCTTTGATCGTGCGCGCGGATGGCGCGCGAGGCAACGTAACGGCTGGATTGCCGCTGCAGCATCATAGCGCGAGCGGTGAAGGATGCGTATCGAGGCGACGCGGCGTTAGCCATTCGGACAACTGCCGCGCACGCCGGAACTGTGTTTGAATGGATTGGTCGGACCGTTTGACGTCCTTGAAACAGCAAACATGCCGCCGGTTTCAGGCGATGAGGTTGCGAGAGGCGCGTGGCGCGTGGATCCAACTCGTGGAGCCTGCCGTCACGCTAACTGGAGAGTCGACACCATGGTCAATAAGCACCCGCTGCCAGGCAGTGAGCGAACAGTGGAACAGGGTTCGAAAGTCGTGGGGCAATGCGATCCGGCGGAGCGGATCGAAGTATTCGTCATGTTGCGCCGTCAGCAGCAGGCGCAGTTCGACGCATTGATGAGCAAGATCGAAGCGGGCGATCCCAGTGTCAAGCCGCTGTCGCGCGAGACGCTCGCCAAGGACTACGGCGCCGCGCCGGACGACATCGCCAAGGTCAAGACCTTCGCCACCGCACACGGTTTGACGGTGGTGCGCGAAGATCCGGCCGCGCGCTCGGTCCTGCTGAGCGGCACGATTGCCCAGTTCCAGGACGCGTTTGCCGTCAAGCTCGAACATTACGAACACCAGACGTCTGGCCAGTTCCGTGGCCGCATCGGCACGATCAGCGTGCCCGACGATCTGCACGGCGTGGTGCAAGCCGTGCTTGGCCTGGACAACCGCCCGCAGGCGCGGCCGCACTTTCGCATCCGGCCGCCGTTCCAGCCGGCCCGCGGTCATCAGGTTTCGTTCACGCCACCGCAACTCGCGTCGCTTTACCACTTTCCGCAAGGCGACGGCGGCGGTCAGTGCGTCGGCATCATCGAACTGGGCGGCGGGTATAACGCCAGCGACCTCAAGTCCTACTTCGCGAGCCTCGGTGTCGCTTCGCCCAAGGTGGAGTCGGTCGGCGTCGATCAAGGCAGCAATCAGCCGACCGGCGATCCGAACGGGCCGGACGGCGAAGTCACGCTCGACATCGAAATCGTCGGCGCGATCGCGCCCGGCGCGACGATCGCGGTGTATTTCACGCAGAACAGCGACGCCGGCTTTATCGACGCGGTGAGCCGCGCGGTGCACGACACGACCAACAAGCCGTCGGTGATTTCGATCAGTTGGGGCGGGCCGGAGTCGAACTGGACCAGCCAGTCGTTGCAGGCCTTCAACAGCGTGCTGCAGTCGGCGGCGACCCTTGGCGTGACGGTCTGCGCGGCGTCGGGCGACAGTGGTTCGAGCGACGGCGCGAGCAGTGGCGATCAGGTCGACTTCCCGGCGTCGAGCCCCTATGTGCTCGCCTGCGGCGGCACGAGCCTCACCGCGTCGGGCACCTCGATCTCGCACGAGGCGGTCTGGAACGACGGCGCGCAGGGCGGCGCGACCGGCGGAGGCGTGAGCCAGGCTTTCCCGGTGCCGGCATGGCAGAAGGGCTTGTCCGCCACGTCGACGAAGGGCGGCAAGAAAGCGCTCAGCGGGCGCGGCGTGCCGGACGTGGCGGGCGACGCTTCGCCGGTGACCGGCTACAGTGTATTGATCGACGGTACGCAGACGGTGGTCGGCGGCACCAGCGCGGTCGCGCCGCTGTGGGCCGCGCTGATCGCGCGCATCAATGCGGCGAAAGGGCAGCCGGCCGGCTTCATCAACCCTAAGCTGTATAAGGCGACGGGCGCGTGCAACGACATCACGCAAGGCAACAACGGCAGTTTCGCGGCATCCGCGGGTTGGGATGCCTGCACGGGGCTCGGCAGTCCCAATGGTCAGAAGGTGGCAGCCGCACTATAGTCTGCAACACGCGCCCCGAAGGAAGTCCTTCGGGGCGACACACAAGACGTGAACGAACCCATGGAGCGATCATGACGAATACCGAGTCAGCTTCTGTTAGTCCGCAGCCGTCGCACAATTCGCATGCTTCGGGCGCGCCGGCGCCCGCGCCGGCCAGCGCGCCGCACAAAGCCAAGGATCAACCGTTCTTCGACCCGGTTGCCTACGGCAACGGGCCGGACGATTCTGTCACCGCAACCGATGAAAGTGCCGCGATCACGCACCACTCGGTCACCATCGGCGGACGCAAGATCAACTACACGGCGAACGCGGGCCACCTCGTCATCGTCGACCCGAGCAGTTCACAGGCGGAAGCCCGGATGTTCTACGTGGCGTTCACGCAGGACAACCAGAAGGAAGAAGCCCGGCCGGTCACGTTCTTCTATAACGGCGGCCCGGGGTCGTCGTCGGTGTTCGTGCTGCTGGGCTCGTTCGCGCCGCGCCGCATCAAGACGTCGATGCCGAGCTTCACGCCGCCCTCGCCGTATTCGATGGAAGACAATCCGGATAGCCTGCTCGACAAGAGCGATCTCGTCTTCATCAACCCGGTCGGCACCGGCTACTCGGCGGCGATCGCGCCGAAGAAGAACCGCGACTTCTGGGGCGTCGACCAGGACGCAGACTCGATCAAGCAGTTCATCAAGCGCTTCCTGACCAAGAACAACCGCTGGAATTCGCCGAAGTACCTGTTCGGCGAGTCGTATGGCACGGCGCGCAGTTGCGTGCTGGCGTACCGCTTGCATGAAGACGGCGTGGATTTGAACGGCATTACGCTGCAATCGTCGATTCTCGACTACACGCAGGCCGGCAACCCGGTCGGCGCGCTCCCCACGGCGGCCGCGGACGCGTGGTATCACAAGAAGCTCGGCATCGCGCCGCGGCCGACCGATCTCGGCACATTCGCCGAAGAAGTCGCGCAGTTCGCGCGCACCGACTATCTGGCCGCGTTGCGCAAGTTTCCGACCACCGACACGGCAACGGTCGAAAAGCTCAGCGAATACACCGGCATCGACAAAACGACCTTGCTCGCGTGGAGTCTGGATATCGCCTCGTACGACAGCCGGGGCAATTCGCTCTTCCTCACCACGCTGCTGAAATCCAAGGGTCTTGCGCTCGGCGAGTACGACGGCCGGGTGACGGCGATCGGCACGGGCATTGCCGGCAAGATCGACCCGAATTCCGGCGGCAACGACCCGACCATGACGGCGGTCACCGGCGTCTACACGACGATGTGGAACGTGTATCTGAACGAGCAGCTGAAGTACACGTCGAACTCGTCGTTCACGGATCTGAACGACCAGGCCTTCAAGTACTGGGACTTCAGTCACATCGATCCGACCGGCGCGCAGAAGGGCGTCGACTCGAAGGGCAACGTCATTCTGTACACCGCGGGCGACCTGGCCGCCGTGATGGCGCTCAATCCCGATCTGAAGGTGCTGTCGGCGAACGGCTTCTTCGATTTCGTGACGCCGTTTTATCAGACCGTGCTCGATCTGCAGCAAATGCCGTTGCTCAGCCAGCAGGTCCGGCAGAACCTGTCGGCGCGCTTTTATCCGTCGGGGCATATGGTCTATCTCGACGGCGGGTCGCGCACCGCGCTGAAGGCAGATCTCGCAAAGATGTACGACACGACGGTGTCCAACGCGCCGGCGCTACTCCGTATCCGCGCACTGCAGGCGCGTGTGCCGAAGTAGCGGCGGATCGACGCGTCGCGTTGCAGGCGTGACGGGTGCGGGATGCCTGGCGCCACGGGGGCGGCTGGCGGCGGGTGCCTGGCGGGGGATTGGGACTGGCGACGCGTGAGCGGTGGCGTCGTCGGTTTCCGCAGCCTGCGAAATCCGCTAAATGCGGCCTATGCGCGCGGCGCGCATAGGCAGGCTTTTTTACTTACGCATATTGATGTGTTTTAATTAGTCTGCGAATTGAACTATTGCGTGCCGCTCCCGGCGCGCCGACGAATGAACGCAGGCATTGCAGACAGGCGTCGCACCGAGTATTCCAGCGACGCGACCAGCAGTATGTATGACACGGCTTTGCCGGTGCTCGCGCGCCGGTGCGGCGTTGCGCGTCCCTTCGGCAATACGCGTTTTGCGCTCGTGCTCGGCTTCACGGCGCTGGTGATGCTGCGCATGGGCGACGCCCGCGCGCAGGACGCCGGCATGCTCGACGAACGCGTCACTCAGCAATCGGTGGGGGACACGATTTGCCGTCCCGGTTACGCGGACACGGTTGCGCCGCCGTTCGGCGAACTGATGGCGCACAAAGACCGCATGCTCGCCGCGCGCGGCATCGATGCGGACAACGGCGCTGCCTTCGCGCTCGACCGGCGTGTGCCGATCGTGCTCGGCGGCTCGCCGGACGCTCCCGCCAATCTCGATCTTCTGCCGTGGGCAGGCCACCAGGGCGAGCGCCGCAAGGCGCGCGCGGCGGTCATGCTCAAGCGCTGCGTCTGTGAAGGCAAGCTGAGCCTCGCCGAAGCGCAAGCCGCGATTATCGGCAACTGGTCGGTGGTTTATTCGGGCTTCAGTCAAACGTCTTGCGACGTGAGTCGGCTAGACTTGGCCACCGGTGGCGACAACGGCCACGGCGCCCGCCGCGACAACCCGCCATGAAGCTGGCTACCTTGTTTGCGGAACTGCTTCGTTCATTCGCATCTAGCAACTATTGAATCGCGCGGCTTGCAACTCGCAGGCCGTGGCCCCATGTAGTCTTCGGAGAATCATGATGATCCATTCACGTTTTGCCGCCATGGCGCTTTCTATCGGCTGCCTGTTCGGCAGCGCCGCGGTGTTCGCCGCCGAGCCGGTGCGTTGCGGCCAGGCCGATATGCTGAAAATTCGCGGCGATGTGCCCGCGGCCATCAGCTTCGACGTGTACCGCCAGTTGCGGCCGTTGAGCGCGCAACGTGTTGCGCTGTTCGAGTCGGCCGGCGAGGTGAAGCGCCTGCCTGACGGTCTCGCAGTATGTGAAATCGCTGACGACGGCGTCGACGATCCGTCCGCGGTGCTGGTTCAGCTGCCGCAGGGCAAGAATGCATGGTGGGTGAGCTCGGCCAACGTGCAAGCGGCGGACTGATCGCGACAACCAGTCCGCCTTTTGCGCAGGTCCCCGCAGGATGCCGTGGCGATGCATGTCGCGGCCCGGTTTTTGCCTTCAGCGTCCGCGCTCGATGCGTTTGCCGGGCCTGTAGCGGGAAATGAACAGCTGTTTTGCTATTTTTGACGCCGCTTATTCAGGTACAGTGCATTGACGGACATATTTAAGTCCGTTTTTTGACGACACTGTGTTGCATCGCTTTTACTGTCGATTGTGGCTATCCTGAGTACAGGACGAAATTCGCAGGGGAGAATTAAATGATCGCCTTCTATTTGTCATTGGCCGCTTTGGGCGCCGCCGGCGCAGCATTGATCCGCCAACTCGCTGCCGAGCAGGCGAAACAGCGTGCCGCATTGCGCCCCGTGCGCGTGCAGTCCGCGGATCGCGGCGCTGGCCGCAACACGCGGCGAGGGTAGGCCGCATGAACCTGATCGTGCGCAACATCGCGGAATCGTGCAGCGAGCAGGAAGTGCGGGAATTCCTCAAGCACGAACTTGGGCATTACGCGAAAAACATCGAGGTGGTCGACGCCGGCAAGCCCAGCGCGTACGCCACGGTCGAATTGGACGCCGAGGTGCCCTATGTGGGCGAAGTAATCGCGCGGCAGATTCACGGCAAGCAGTTGGGCGGCCAGACGCTGGAGGCCAGCGCCGATCTGTTCAGCGACGAACCGCCGGCGGCTCACTAACCTGACGCGATCGGGTCACCCCAAATGCGACGCGTGAGACGAGCGCGCCTTGGTTGCAGTATTGCCGACGCGCCAACGTCGCCGCACGCAGCGCATCACCTGCACACCCATCCCTTTCTCAATCTCCGCTTGTCTGCACCGGCCAATCGAACGGCGTGTACGGCAACGCGCGCTTGTGACGCGTGACGTCGTAAAAGCGCAAGATGGTCGCGCGCGCTGCATCGCTCACGGGTTTGCGCTCCAGAAAGTCGTCGATAGCGTCGTACGGAATGCCATAGGCATCCTCATCGGGTCGTTGCGGACGCAACATTTCGAGGTCGGCGGTCGGCACCTTGTGCGCTAATGCTTCCGGTGCGCCCAGCGCTTTGGACACGGCGCGCACGCGACGCTTGTTGAGCCCGGTGAGCGGCAACACGTCGGCGCCGCCGTCGCCGAACTTCGTGAAGAAGCCCATCAGCGATTCAGCCGCGTGATCCGTGCCGATGACCACACCAGCCCGCGCACTGGCCACCGCGTACTGCGCAATCATGCGCTGCCGCGCCTTGATATTGCCGTGCACGAAGTCCTGTTGCGATTCATCCTTGTATAGCACGCCGCCATGATCCAGCGCGGCGAGCATGGCGTCAGCCGCGGGTTTGATATCGATATTGAGGTTTTCGTCCGCGCGAATAAAACGTAATGCCTGTTGCGCGTCGGCTTCGTCTTTCTGTTCACCGTAAGGCAGACGTATAGCGACGAAGTGCGCTTCGTAATGTTCGGCGCGCAACCGTTCGACCGCGAGTTGCGCGAGCCGCCCCGCGGTTGTCGAGTCGACGCCGCCGCTGATCCCGAGCACATACGTTTTCAGGCCGCTGCTCCGCAGATAATTCGCGAGAAAAGCAAGCCGGCGTTCGATTTCATATTCAGCATCGAACTCGGCGCTGATGTGCATTTCTTCAGAGATGCTTGCCTGGCGTGCGACTGGATCGTGTTGCGTCATGATTCCTCTTTGCTCCCTGCGCGCTCGCGCAAATGTCGAACCGTTACCGGCCCGGGTTCAATTCACCTTCGCACCGCTTTGAATCTGCTGCATCGATCGGCCAAGATGTCCAGTTATTACAGCGGTATCAAAGAGTCGTCGAATCTTCATCGACAGATCGCAATGTGCTTAGTAACATCCTCGTTCCGAGAGCGCCGCATGAGCCGGCGAGCAGTCAATAATAATCAGGTTTGCTCAAACACGCGATGAACCACACCAACCGGCCTGGCCAGCCTGTAGTTGACCGTCTGACTTTCGCGTCGGGGAATCGTCCGCGCGACGTGTCGTGTATGTCGTATCGACTTTCCGTGCGGAGCGTCGTGCGCGCGTTGCCTTCTTTTCGCCGTTTGGCACGTGCGTTGAGCGCCGCGTTTTGCATGGTGTCGTGCGGCGCGGCGATCGCAGCTTCGGCGCCCGTGGCGGCATCGGCGCCGACGCCGGCGAATCATCCGGTGGCCGCCGTCAATGCGTCCGCTGTCGCGGTACCCGATGCCGCCGGCGTGGTCGATCCGCGTCGCGCGTTCGTGCTGCGGGACGTGTTCGCGCAGAACGTCACGCGCACGCTGAAAGTGCCGGCCGCGGATCAGCGAGCCTATGCCAATCGGCTGCAAGCCGCGCTCGGCGCGCACATACTCGGCGATCTGTCGGGCGAGTATGTCGTGCTGGTCGATCGCAATGCCAATGTGCAGGCGCTGTTCATCTATTTTCGCGCCGCGCCGGCCGACACCTGGCAGATGATTGGCGCGTCGCCGGTTTCGACGGGGCAGCCGGGCGAGTACGACCACTTCATCACGCCGCTCGGCGTATTCGAGCATACGCCGGCCAACATGGATTTCCGTTCGGAAGGCACGCAGAACGAAAACCATATTCGCGGCTACGGCAAGCGTGACATGCGGATCTTCGACCTCGGCTGGGCCGAGGGCGAGCGCGGCTGGGGCAAGGGCGGCATGTCGCAGATGCGTTTCCAGATGCACGCCACCGACCCCGACCACCTCGAATCGCTGCTCGGCATTCGTCATTCGAAGGGTTGCGTGCGCATTGCCGCATCGCTCAATTCGTTTATCGATCACTATGGCATTCTCGACGCCGAGTATGTCGCGCTCGTCGAGTCGGGTAAATCGCTGTGGGTGATGAAAAGCGATCGACAGGTGACGCCGTGGGCTGGGCGTTACATCGCCGTGGTGGATTCGGCGCGCAAGAGCCGGCCGGCGTGGGCGCCCGCGCCGGGCAGCAAGGCGCGCGCCAAAGTGCCGGCCGGGGCGGACACGGCGGATTGATTCGCGGCGGCGCTCGTCGCGACTGCGCCGCGCACCGAGACGACGCCGCTCGTCATGAGCACGTCACTCACCACGCCCACGCCGCCCATCACGACCGCGTCAGCAACACCCCCACCAACGCAACGGCAAACCCCGCGATCTGCAGCGGCAGCAGCGTCTCGCCGAAGCCGACATAGCCTTCGAGCGCGGCGAGCGGCGGAGCGAGAAACATCAGCGCAGTCGCGCGCGCAGCGTCGCCGCGTCTGACCATCCACACCAGCAACGTCACGCTGATGCCGGAGAGCATCACGATCCCCCACGCGAGCGATCCCCACAGCGTGGCGGACGCAATCCAGCGATGTTCACCGAGCGCGAGCGCAAGCACGGCCGCGACGAGCGCGGCGCCGAAGTTCTGCACCGCGCTCGCGCTGCGAATATCGGCCCTGGCCAGCGAAGTCTTCTGGAACAACGTGCCCGCCGTGATCGCGCCGATCGCGGCGATCGAGATCAGCACGACCAGCCATGCGGGCGCGCTGCCGTGCGGCGTCGGCGCCGTGGCCGCCGTCAGCTTCGGTTCGAGCACCAGCACGACGCCGGCGAGGCCGAGCGCCATGCCAGTCCAGCCGCGCCGCGACAACCGCTCGCCGAAGAGCGGCGCCGCGACGGCGGCCGTCGCGAGCGGTTGCAGCGCGCCGAGCAAAGCCATCACGCCGGCGCTCAAGCCTTGCGCGACGGCCCAGTAACCCGCGCCGAGATAGACGCCTTGCAGGAGCGCGCCCGCCACCAGATGTTTGCCGAGGTCGCGCCCACTCGGCCAGGTGGCGCGTGCAAACAGCGCGGCCAGCGCGAATATCAGCGCCGTGCCGCCGAAGCGCGCGAGCAGGAAGAGGTTGGGATCCGCGTACGGTGTGATCGCGCGGGCGACCACGAAACCGGTCGACCACAACACGACGAAAACAGCGGCGATAAAGGAAGCGAGCATCGGAAAGCGCTACGAGAAAAGCCGCCATCTTGTCGGGAGACGCAACGCGCGTCTTGTTCGAAGCTGCAATCGGCCAAAACGCGTCGGCAAAGTGTGGTTTGAACCGCGAACCGACGCAAATCACCACATCAGCAGCACCGTCCCCGCGCCGAGCACGCCGCCACACACCGCGCACGCCCACAGCAGCACACGCGTGCGCCGGTATTCGCGGCCAATCTCCGCCATCAGTTGCGCACTCTGCTGCGGCGTGCGCGCGCGATCATGCTCGTGTTGCAGATATCGAACCGCCAGTTGCGGCACACGCGGCAGCATATGCGCGAGATGCGGCAACTCGCGTCCAATCCGTTTGAGCCAGCCGCGGTGATCGATATCGCGCCGGGCGATATCCGCCAGCACGCCGCGGGTGATATTCCACGTGTCGACGCCGGGATGCAGCGCGCGCGCCAGCATTTCCGCTTGATGAAATGAGCGCTGCGCCGTCGCGAGCCGCCCGGGCACCGCGCCCTCGAACGGATGTACCGCATGCAGCAGATGATGAAACAGCGAACCCGCCGAACGGTCTTCCGGCTCGGCCGCGAAATGCGCCTCCGCGCGGGTGCGCAACTCGGCTTCGAGCATCTCGGCGCGCGTGTCGTGCGGCACGTGTCCGGCGTCGCGATGCATTTCGGCGAGCCGCCCGTAGTCCTGGTCGAACAGCGCGGTCGCGCCGTGCACGAAGAACTCGCGCTCGCCGGTCGAGAGACTCGACATGATTGAAAATTCCGCCAGCACGAGGCGCCCCAGCGTGTCCGGTTCGATGCTCACGCGCACGCGGCGGGCGTCGAGCGTGGCGTGAAAGAAGCCGTGCTCGAACGCCTGCTCGGTCACCACTTCGACGATATGGGTGGCGAGCGGCGCGAGCTTGATGTGATGCGCGTGCAAGCCGGGTAGATCGCTCGCCGGCAAGGTGCTGACGCGTTGCATGGTCAGCGTGTAGGCGGTGCAGAGATCCCAGATCACGTCCGGCACGACGATGCGCTTGTCGCCGTCGAAATGATGGCCGGTCTGGCTGAGATTGGCGGCTTCGGCGCGCAGATCGAAGCGGCGCAGGATGTCGTCCGTGAAGGTCTGCGCCAGCGTGCGCAATTGCAGGCGGCGCGCGGTGCCGGAGAACTTCTCCAGCCAGCGCGCGACCCAGCGCAACAGCGCGAGTTCGTCGCCGATCTGTTGCAACTGGTCGGCGCGCACCAGTTTGATCGCCACTTCGTGATGGCCGTTCACTGGCGCGAGCAGCCGCGCGAGATGCGTCTGTTCGGCGAAGCCGCCGCGCACCGGCACCAGATCCACCGCGCTGAACAGCGCGGCGAGCGGCTTGCCGAAAGCGCGCGCGAGCGCCTGTTCGGACTCCTGCGGCGGCAGCGGGGCTTCCATGTGATCGATCGCGTCGATGGCGTCGTGCAAGGTGCCGGTCGCGAGTTCGGGCCGTTCGGCCAGCGTTTGCGCGAACCGGCTCGCCAATGGCCCGAGCGCCGGCAGCACGCCGTTCAGGCTCTGACCGCTGCTTCCGGCGGCGTGCAAGCGGCCGATCAGCTCGATCGTCCAGTGCAGTTTGTGGTCTGCCGGCGCGGCAAGCCAGATCAGGCGCGCGCCGTAACGCAGCGCGTGGAACAGCAACAGTAGGCGGCGAAACAGTGGCGGCATCGGCAGTTCGGTTGACGGGCCATGCGGCGTCCACATCTATCGAAGGGCATTCGCGCACGGCCAGGGCGTTCAGGTTAGCAGGTAAGGGCGTCGAGGGGAGCATCGCCGCGCGACGCGTAATACAATACGCCGGCCTTCTCCAACCGTGGCGAAACTTAAGCGTGCCGGCTTCCGGCCTTTCATCGATGCTCGCAGAACAACGTCACCAATACATCCTGGCGCAAGTCGCCAAAACCGGCGCGCTCTCGGTCGCGGAGCTGGTGCGCGAACTGAACGTGTCGCGCGAGACCATTCGCCGTGACCTGAACGCGCTGGCCGGGCGCGGCCTGCTGGTCACGACTCACGGCGGCGCGCTGTCGAGCGATCGGCGCGAGCCCGACCTCGATACACGCGAAGCCGCGAATGCCGGCGCGAAGCGCGCCATCGGCGAACGCGCGGCGGAGTTCGTGCCGGACGGCGCGTCCCTGATCATCGATTCGGGCAGCACCACGCAGGCGGTGGCGCGGGCGTTGCTCGACCGGCATCGTTTGTCCGTGTACACGAACGACTGGCGGATCGCGCTGCTGCTCGGCCGCCGCAACGACAACCGCATCACGCTGCTGGGCGGCGAGCTGTCCGACATCGAAGACGCCACCTTCGGACTCGATACCGTCCATCAACTGACGCAGTATCACGCGGACTTCGCCTTCATCGGCGCGGGCGGGATTTCGCCGGACGGCTATCTGACCGACTACAGCCGCATGGCCGCCGAGGTGCGTAGCCGCATGATCGCCGCGGCGGACATGGTGGTGGTCGTCGCCGATCATTCGAAGTTCGGCCGCGTGACGCCGGTGCGCATCAACGGTATCGAGTCGGCGCGTTATCTGGTGACCGAGCTGGCTCCCGAGCGCACGCTCGGCAAGGCCATCACGGCGCATGGCCCGGAAATCCTGATCGCCTGAGCGCGCCACGGCTTGCCCAACTATTGCACCCGGATGCCGAGCCGCTCGAGCGTGCGGCCGATCGCGGCCACCGCGTCGTGAAGTTCGTTCGCGTCGAGCGCGCCGATGCAACCCACGCGGAACGTTTCCACTTGCGTCAGCTTGCCCGGATACAGGACGTAGCCGGCCTCGCGCACGGCGGCATAGAACGCCGCGAATTGCCACGCCGGGTCGCGCGGCGCGTGGAAGGTGACGATCACCGGGGCCTGCACCTCCGGCTTCAGAAACGGCTCGAAGCCGAGCGCTTTCATCCCGTGGACCAACGCCGCGCAGTTGCGTGCGTACCGCGCGCCGCGCGCCGGCTGGCCGCCTTCGGCGCTGAACTGGTCGAGCGCCTCGCGCAGCGCGGCCACCACATGGGTCGGCGGCGTGAAGCGCCACTGCGTCGTCTTCTGCATATAGACGTACTGGTCGTGCAGATCCAGTGCGAGCGAGGGCGACCGGCCTTCGCTGTCCTCCAGTACGCTGCGCCGCACAATCACGAAGCCCATGCCGGGCACGCCTTCGAGGCACTTGCCGCTCGCCGAGATCAGCGCGTCGATGCCGCCGTGGCGCAGGTCGATCGGCAAGGCGCCGAACGAACTCATGGCGTCGACGATCAGGCTCTTGCCGTGCCGCTGACATACCGCGGCGATATCGTCGAGCGGATTGAGCAGGCCGGCGCTCGTTTCCAGATGTACTTGCGCGACGTGGCTGATGCGCGAATGGATATTGAAGGCGTCTTCGATGGCGGCGGCGCCGACCGGTTCGTCCTCGCGCAACGCCAATTCGATGTAGGCGATGCCCATTCGCTGCAATATTTTGATCAGCCGGGCACAATACGCGCCGTTGTTCGGAACCAGCACACAGCCTTGGCGCGGCACCAGCGTGCCAAGGGTCGCTTCGACGGCGAACGTTCCACTGCCTTGAAGCGGTACGCATACATAGTCATTTTCGCCATGTACGATCTTCAGGAGGTCGGCGCACACGCTGTGGGTCATGCGGTTGAACGCGGCGTCCCACGAACCCCAGTCGTGCAGCATGGCTTCGCGCGTCCGGGGTGAGGTGGTGAGCGGTCCCGGGGTCAACAGGATTGGGTCGTTTCCAAGGATCACACGAGAGATCACATCGGCCTCCATCATCATCTGAACGAACGCCGCCCAGGCCGGGCGACGGCAGGATTGATTTGGATATTATTGGCGAATTGTGTCAATTTTTGGAATTCGGCAGAATCGTCATGGCGTTGTCATGGAAACCTGTGATCCTTGCCGTGCCCATTCAGGCATGGCCGGCGGCGCGAGTGTCGTAGCGGGGCTGTGAGTCAGGCTGGAAAGAGGCGACAAGAGGGCAGCAAAGTTGTTGGCAATCTGCAATCCGCATGAATCTGCACGACGGCTTGATGCGGGCATCACGCAAGCGGCGCGGCGCTACCGCCGTTCAATCACAACAGGTATCGGGATCTCCCGACCGTCTGGTTTTTTGCCTTTCGGAGAAAGCGACATGACAAAGACGAATTCCCTTCACGCCACGGCCGGCCTCGCACGCAAACTGCTGCCGGCGCTGGTCGCCGCGGCAGCATTCGGCGCTACGGCCATGCAGGCGCACGCAGCCGACGCCGTGGTGCTGTACACCGCCGACGGCCTCGAGAACCTCTACAAGGATGTGCTGCCGGCCTTCGAAAAGAAGGAAGGCGTGAAGGTCAACATCGTCACGGCGGGTAGCGGCGAAGTGGTAAACCGCGCGACCATCGAAAAAGATCAGCCGAAGGCCGACGTGCTTGTCACGCTGCCGCCGTTCATCCAGCAAGCCGACCAGAGCGGCCTGCTGCAGGCTTATCAGAGCGCCAATTACAAGAACGTGCCGGCGATCGCCAAGGCGTCGAACGGTGCATGGGCGACCTTCGTGAACAACTACTTCTCGTTCGCGATCAACCCGGAAGTTACGAAGACCCAGCCGAAGACCTTCGCCGACCTGCTGCATCCGGACTTCAGCGGCAAGATCGCCTACTCGAACCCGGCCACGGCGGGCGACGGCATGGCGGTGATCATCCTGACCTCGTCGCTGATGGGCGAAGACAAGGCGTTCGACTATCTGAAGAAGCTCGAAAACAGCGCCAAGTTCCACACCAAGGGCACGGGCTACCTCGACGTGCTGCTCTCGCGTAACGAAATCGCGGTCGCCAACGGTGACCTGCAAATGGATCTGGACGACGCGGCCAACGGCGGCCTGTCGCTCAAGCCGATTTTCCTCGCGCACGAAGGCGGCCAGCCGACCACGTTCCAGTTGCCGTACGCGATCGGCCTGATCAAGAACGGTCCGAACCAGGCGGAAGGCAAGAAGCTGATCGACTACCTGATGTCGAAGGAAGTGCAGGCGAAAGTGCCGGACATCTTCGGTATTCCGGGCCGCACGGACGTGCCGCTCGCCGGCAAGAACGGCGAAGCGGTCAAGCAGGCTATCGCGGGCGTCAAGCTGATTCCGGTGGACTGGAATCAGGTGATGGCGAAGAAGGCCGACTGGACGGCGCGCTGGAAGAACGACGTGATCGGTTCGTCGGGCAAGCAGATCGAAGTGGTCAAGCCGAAGTAAGCCGTCGTTCGTCGCGTCATCGACGTCGCCCAGTCACGTAACCGGGTGACGTCGCAGAATCAGGCGGCGCCTGCGGGACTCCCCGAGGCGCCGCGTCAGCATTAATCCAGTTGGAGGATGAACCCGGTGAATACCGCCAGTCTTGCTCAACCAGGCGCGCTCGGCGCCGCACCGGACGCGCTCGATGCCGTGCGTTCGACTACGCCGGGCGGCGTGCAGATCGATCATCTGACGGTGCGCTTCGGTTCGCGCACGGTGCTCGACGATCTGTCGTTGACCATCCAGCGCGGCGAATTGCTCACCGTGCTCGGCCGCAGCGGTTGCGGCAAGACGACGTTGTTGCGTTTCATCGCCGGGTTTATCGAAGCGGACGGACTGGCCGGCACGCTGACCGTGGCCGGTCACGACCTCACGCATGTGCCGCCGCATAAGCGCAATCTCGGGCTGCTGTTTCAGAGCTATGCGCTGTTTCCCCATCTATCGGTGTTCGAGAACGTGGCCTTCGGGTTGCGCGCGCGCCGCACGCCGTCCAAAGATGTCGCGCGCCGTGTCGCCGACGCGCTGAAGCTGGTGCAACTCGGCGATGCCGGGCATGTGATGCCCGCGCAGTTGTCGGGCGGCATGCAGCAGCGTGTGGCGCTCGCGCGCGCGCTCGTGATCGAGCCCGATGTGCTGCTGCTCGACGAACCGCTTTCCGCACTCGACGCCAATCTGCGCGCGTCGGTGCGTTCCGAACTCAAGGCGCTGCATGAGCGCCTGCCGAATCTGACGATCGTCTGCGTGACGCACGATCAGGACGACGCGCTGGTGTTGTCCGACCGCACGCTGCTGATGCGCGAAGGCCGCATCGCCCAACTCGGCACGCCGCAGCAGTTGTACGACACGCCGGCCGACGGCTTCGTCGCGCGTTATCTGGGCGCGGCCAATCTGCTGCCGCCGCAGGTCGCCTTCAGCATGAGCGATACACGCTACAACGAGCGCGATCGCGTGGCCTGTCTGCGTCCGGAGGCGCTGCGTATCGTGCCGCTCGGCGAGGGGCAGTTGCACGGCGCGATCACCTCGGTCGAATGGTATGGCGCGGTGTTGTCGGTCTCCGTCTTACTGGACGCGATGCCCAACGAGCCGGTGCTCGTCACCATGCAGCGCGGCCACGGCATGATGCCGGAGAAGGGCGCGCGTATTTCCTTGCGTTACGAGGCTGACGATGTCGTCCTTATCAACCCCTGATACGCCCACTTCGCTCGGCACAGCCGCCGCCGACGCCCGCCGCAGCGCCAGCGCCGCCTCGCATACGGCCGCGGTGAAGCGCCGCGAACGCGCCGCGCAATGGCATCTGCTGTTCATTGCCGTGGTCGTGCTCGGGCCGCTGGTCGTCTATCCGCTCGTGCGTCTCGTGCTGCTGAGTCTGACCGGACCGCACGGCTTGAGCCTGCACGCTTACTCGGCGTTCTTCGGCAATCCGGAAACGAGCGGCGTGATCGGCACGACGCTGTGGATCCTGTTTGCCAGCGCCGGGCTCGCGTCACTGCTCGGCGTCGCGCTGGCGTCGATCCTGTTCTTCAAGCCGTTTCCCGGCGCGCGGATGATCACGCGGTTTCTCGAACTGTTCGTGGCGTTCCCGTCGTTTCTGGTCGCGTTCACGCTGATCTTTCTGTACGGCTCGCAAGGCTCTGTCAGTATCGGCTTGCAGCGGCTCTTTCATCTGCAGGCGCCGCCGCTCGATTTCCTGTTCGGCGTGGGCGGCGTGATTCTCGCGGAAGTGGTGTTCTACGCGCCGTTCGTCGTGCGTCCTACGCTGGCTTCGTTCGCCACGCTCGACATGCGGCTGATCGAAGCCGCCCGCAGTCTCGGCGCGAGTGGCTGGATGGTCGCGTTCAAGGTGATTCTGCCGCTCGCGTGGCCGGGCATCGCCGCCGGCACGATCCTGTGCTTTCTGCTGACGCTCAACGAGTTCGGCATTCTGCTCGTGCTCGGCAGCGCGCATCTGATCACGCTGCCGGTGGCGATCTACAGTTCCGCCACCGTCGATCTCGATCTGCCGACCGCCGCCGCCGGCGCGGTCGTGATGCTGATCATGTCGTTGTCGCTGTACGCGTTGTACCGCCAGGTCAACCGTCGCAAGGTGAAAGGAGCGGGCCATGGCCGTTGAACTCGACCCGACCGTTTTGCCGGTCATGCACAAGAAAGCGCGCCCGGTGCGCCGCAGTTTGATGGTGCGCATGCTCGGCGGCGCGTTTCTGGGTTTTTCCGCCTTGCTGTGCTTCTGGCTGTTCGTGTTGCCGGTGCTGGTCGTCGCGCTCTCGAGCGTGGCCGCGCACTGGTCCGGCACGATCCTGCCCGACGGCTTCAGCATGCGCTGGTTCGAGCGTCTCGGTTCGAGCGACTTCGACGCGCTCACGACCAGCCTTGAAATCGGCATGAGTGTCGCGGTGCTCGGCACGATTCTCGGCCTATGGCTCGCGCTGGCGCTGGAAGGCCGCGACCGTCGTGGACTCGGCGCCATCGTCGATACCATCGCGATGATGCCCAATGGCGTGCCGAGCGTCGTGTTGGGGCTAGCGGTGCTGATCGCGTATCACAAGCGGCCGTTCGATCTGTCGAGCTCCGCCGCGATCGTCGTGTTCGTGCAGTTGGCGCTGGTGCTGCCGTTCTGCTACCGATGCGCCGCCGCGGCGTTGCGCCCCGAGCTGACGATTCTGCGCGAAGCGGCGGCGAGTCTCGGTGCGCCGCCTTCGATGGTGCTGCGCCGCGTCGTGTTGCCGCAACTGGTGCCGGCGATCCGCGCGAGTCTCGCGCTGGGCTTCGCGCTTTCGCTCGGCGAACTCGGCGCCACGCTGACCGTGTATCCGCCGGGATTCGCGACGGTGCCGATCGTGGTGGTCGGTCAGGTGGAGCGCGGGTATTACCTGCCGGCCTCCGCGCTGTCGCTGATTCTCCTGCTGGTCTCGCTCGCTGCGCTGCTGCTGATCGCGGCGCGCGTCCCGCGCCGTCGGGCGGACTGACGCGCGACCTCCAATGCGTGTGTTTGTGTGCCTTGACGGCGCGCAACACATGCACATATCGATGTGGCGAAATTTGTCAAAATGACCGAATATGTGCAAAATGCTGCTGTCGATCCGATCGAGGTTGTGCGCAGGCATTCGCTGACGGCGCTGGTTCGCGACGAAATCGAACGGCACATCATCGAGGGGGCGCTCGCGCCGGGCGACAAGCTCAACGAAGCCGACTGGGCCACGCGTCTGCAGGTGTCGCGCGGTCCGGTGCGCGAGGCGTTTCGCGCACTGGAGCAGGCCGGACTCGTGCGTACCGAGAAGAACCGCGGCGTGTTCGTGCGGACGGTGTCGCTGGCGGAAGCGGATGAGATCTACGCGGTGCGCGCGGTGCTCGAAGAGGCGGCGTGCCGGATGCTGGCGGTGAGTATCGATGCTCGCAAGCTCGCGGCGTTGCGCGGCTGGCTCGATGCGATGCGCGCGGCGCTCGACGCCCAGGATCACGATGCCTACGCATGCGCGAACGTGGCGTTTCACGATGCGCTGGTGGCGGCATCGGGGAATTCGAAGCTGTATGAGACGTACCGACGGCTGGTGTGTGAGTTGAGCCTGTTTCGACGTGCCGCGCTGGTGGTGCATGCCGATGCGATGGAGCGCTCGCTCGCCGAACATCGCGCGATCCTGAAGGCGCTGGCTTCGCGCGACGCCGAACATGCCGCCGCGCTCATGCATGCGCACGTGAACGGCGGCTTGCAGCGCGCCCACGCGGCGTGCGAAGCGGCGGGGCCGTTGAGCGTGGTGCGGATGCCGGCGGCATCGGACGATTGAGATAGTTGCAACTGACTGACTACAACGCGCGTGCCCGGCACGCATGGAAGGTAACGATGGCAAACACCAGCGAACGTACGATCGAAGTCAACGGCCGCAGCTACCGGCTACCCTCGCAACCGACGGTGGTGGTGTGCGTCGACGGCTGCGAATTCGATTATCTCGAAGCCGCGGTCGCGGCGGGCGTCGCGCCGTTCATCGGCAAGATGCTCAAGGGCGGCAGCGCCTTCAAGGGCGACTGCGTGATCCCGTCGTTCACCAACCCGAACAATTTGTCGATCGTGTGCGGCGTGCCACCTTCGGTGCATGGCATCTGCGGCAATTACTTCTGGGACCCGGACGCGAACGGCGGCGAGGGCGCGGAAGTGATGATGAACGACCCCGCTTATCTGCGCGCGGGCACCTTGCTCGCCGCTGCTGCCGACGCCGGCGCGGCGGTCGCCGTGGTCACCGCGAAAGACAAGTTGCGCCGGCTGCTCGGCTGGCAGCTGAAGGGCATCTGCTTCTCGGCGGAGAAAGCCGACAAGGTCACGCTCGAGGAAAACGGCATCGGCGAAGTGCTCGATCTGGTCGGCTTGCCGGTGCCCGATGTGTATAGCGCCGGGCTGTCCGAATTCGTGTTCGCCGCCGGCGTGCGGCTCGCGCAAACGCGCCAGCTCGACCTGATGTATCTGTCGACGACCGATTACATCCAGCACAAATGGGCGCCGGGCACCGAGGGCGCGAACGCGTTCTACGCGATGATGGACGGCTACCTCGCGAAGCTCGACGCGCTCGGCTGGGTGATCGGCCTGACCGCCGATCACGGCATGAACGCCAAGCACGATCCGCAGACCGGCGAGCCGAATGTGATCTATCTGCAGGACGTGCTCGACGACTGGCTCGGCGCCGGCCGCGCGCGCGTCATTCTGCCGATCACGGATCCGTATGTGGTGCATCACGGCGCGCTCGGCTCGTTTGCGACCATCTATCTGCCGCGCGATGTCGGCGTCGCGCAGTTGATCGAGCGGATCGGCGGCTTGCAGGGGATCGCTACCGTGCTCGACAACGCGGCGGCGTGCGAACGTTTCGAGCTGCCGAACGACCGCGTTGGCGATATCGTCGTGGTCAGCACGAAGCATGTCGTGCTCGGCACGCGGCGCGCTGACCACGATCTGTCCGGGCTGACCGTGCCGCTGCGCTCGCATGGCGGGATTTCCGAGCAGGAAGTGCCGCTGCTGTTCAACCGGCGTGTCGAAGCGTTGCCGTCCAGTGGTGGCGATGGCGGCAAGAGGCTGCGCAACTTCGATATCTTCGACATCGCCTTGAATCGCGTGTCGTCATCATGAACGCCGTGCTGCGGGACCATCCGGCTTTTCGGGCGGAAGCGCTGCGGCTCAAAGGCGAGCGCGTGACGCGCTCGCGCACGCTCGATGTGTTCGATCCTTATACGGGAACGCGCGTGGGGACGGTCCCGCTGGCAAGCGTCGACGACGTGCGCACCGCGTTCGACTACGCGGCGGCCTATGAGGCGAAGCTCACGCGTTACGAGCGCTCGCAGATTCTGGAGCGCGCGGCGGTGCTCATGCGCGAGCGGACCGAAGAGGCGTCGGATCTGATTTCGCTCGAGTCCGGGTTGTCGAAGCAGGACTCGCGTTATGAGATCGGCCGCGTGGCCGATGTGTTGAAGTTTGCATCGATCGAAGCGTTGCGCGACGACGGGCAGAGCTTCTCCTGCGATCTGACGCCGCATGGCAAGAAACGCCGCGTGTTTTCGCAGCGCGAGCCGCTGGCGGGCGTGATCGTCGCGATTACGCCGTTCAACCATCCAATGAACCAGGTCGCGCACAAGATCGCGCCTGCGATTGCGACTAACAATCGGGTGGTGCTGAAGCCATCGGAAAAAGTACCGCTGTCGGCGCTGTATCTCGCCGACGTTCTGTACGAAGCCGGCTTGCCCGCGCCGATGCTACAGGTGCTGACCGGCGATCCGCGCGAAATCGCCGATGAACTGATCACGCATCCGTTGGCGGAGCTCGTCACGTTCACGGGCGGTGTGGCGATCGGCAAATACATTGCGGGCAAAGCGGCGTACCGGCGCGTGGTGCTGGAACTGGGCGGCAACGATCCGCTGATCGTGCTCGACGACGCCGATCTCGAACGCGCGGCGACGCTCGCCGTGCAGGGTTCGTATAAGAACTCCGGACAGCGCTGCACGGCGGTCAAGCGGATGCTGGTGCAGAAAAGCGTGGCCGCGGACTTCACCGATCTGGTCGTCGAGAAGACGCGCGCCTGGTGTTTTGGCGATCCGTTCGATGCATCGAATCAGATGGGTACCGTGATCGACGTCGCCGCGGCGCAGCTTTTCGAAGCGCGCGTGAATGAGGCGGTGGCGAGTGGGGCGCGTTTGCGGATCGGCAACCAGCGCAAGGGCGCGCTGTATGCGCCGACGGTGCTGGACGGCGTCGATCCGTCGATGACGCTGGTGCGCGAGGAGACCTTCGGGCCGGTGTCGCCGATCATCACCTTCGACACAATCGACGACGCCATCCGCATCAGCAATGGCACGCCGTTCGGGTTGTCGTCGGGTGTGTGCACGAACCGGCAGGACGCGATCACGCGTTTCATCAACGAATTGCGCGTGGGGACGGTCAACGTGTGGGAAGTGCCCGGCTACCGGATCGAGTTGACGCCGTTCGGCGGCATCAAAGACTCCGGGCTTGGCTATAAGGAAGGCGTTCAGGAAGCCATGAAGAGCTTCACCAATCTGAAGACCTTTTCATTACCGTGGGAGTAAGAGCGTGGCATTGAGTGTGAAGGATATTCGTTCCCTGTTCGAGCAATTCGGCAAGCTGGCTTATAGCGGCGAGCCGGTGACGCAACTCGAACATGCGTTGCAGAGTGGCTTATTGGCGGAAGAGGCTGGCGCTGACGAGGAGTTGGTCACCGCGGCGTTTCTGCACGACCTCGGCCACTTGCTCAATTTGCAAGGCGAGACGCCGACGGAGCGGGGCATCGACGATCTGCATCAGTATTTCGCGCTGCCGTTCTTGCGGCCGGTTTTGTCGAACGCGGTATTGGAGCCGATCCGTTTGCACGTCGACGCTAAGCGCTGCCTGTGCGCGATCGACGACACGTATTTCGGCCAGCTTTCCGCCGATTCGGTGCGGAGTCTGGAATTGCAGGGTGGCATCTTCAGCAAAGAGGAGGCTGAGGCGTTCCTGCAGAAACCCTACGCAGAAGACGCATTGCGTCTGCGCAGGTGGGACGATCTCGCCAAGGAAGAGAACCGCGCGACGCCGGATCTCGATCACTATTTGGGTGTTGTCGAACGAGTGATGCTTAAGCACGCTGCTGTTTGATTGTGCTTTCGGGGCCGTTGACGGTAGCGCGGTTTTCGGTCCTTCTTGCACTTGTTGGTCTTGCGATTTTGTCGTCGTCCTTGCGCCGTTTTTGGCGCAATCCATGCCTATCAAAATAACGCTTGCAAGGCGGAGTGTGGCTCGCTAGAATCTCGCTCTTTCGTGCTTCGGACAACGGGGCACGGGAGGCGGGAGAGCCAGCAGTGGCAAGGCTTTCAGCGAAGTGGGCAGGTTCAGAAAGTTGGAAAAATCTGTTGACGACGTAGCGAAAGTTCTTCATAATCTCGTTTCTCTGCTGCTGATGCAGCGACGCAGAACGAAGCGGTGCCGGGTAGTTGAAGTGCGGTGCCGGTTCGGTAGTGAATGCGGACTCGATCTTTAAAAATTAACAGCCGATAAGTGTGGGCGCTTGATGCGCGACGCGCGGTGGATCCTTCGGGATCTGCCGAACAAGCGAAAGTATCAAGTCTCACACAGTAATGAAAGGAAGGTTTGACTGTCGCAAGATGGTTGGATCATTCGTCAGTACGTTGAGTGAGCGACCGGTCTCGGAAGAGACCGAAAAACAGTAACAGGTTTGAACTGAAGAGTTTGATCCTGGCTCAGATTGAACGCTGGCGGCATGCCTTACACATGCAAGTCGAACGGCAGCACGGGGGCAACCCTGGTGGCGAGTGGCGAACGGGTGAGTAATACATCGGAACGTGTCCTGTAGTGGGGGATAGCCCGGCGAAAGCCGGATTAATACCGCATACGATCTGCGGATGAAAGCGGGGGCTCCTTCGGGACCTCGCGCTGCAGGGGCGGCCGATGGCAGATTAGCTAGTTGGTGGGGTAAAGGCCTACCAAGGCGACGATCTGTAGCTGGTCTGAGAGGACGACCAGCCACACTGGGACTGAGACACGGCCCAGACTCCTACGGGAGGCAGCAGTGGGGAATTTTGGACAATGGGGGAAACCCTGATCCAGCAATGCCGCGTGTGTGAAGAAGGCCTTCGGGTTGTAAAGCACTTTTGTCCGGAAAGAAAACCTCCTGGTTAATACCTGGGGGGGATGACGGTACCGGAAGAATAAGCACCGGCTAACTACGTGCCAGCAGCCGCGGTAATACGTAGGGTGCAAGCGTTAATCGGAATTACTGGGCGTAAAGCGTGCGCAGGCGGTTCGCTAAGACAGATGTGAAATCCCCGGGCTTAACCTGGGAACTGCATTTGTGACTGGCGGGCTAGAGTATGGCAGAGGGGGGTAGAATTCCACGTGTAGCAGTGAAATGCGTAGAGATGTGGAGGAATACCGATGGCGAAGGCAGCCCCCTGGGCCAATACTGACGCTCATGCACGAAAGCGTGGGGAGCAAACAGGATTAGATACCCTGGTAGTCCACGCCCTAAACGATGTCAACTAGTTGTCGGGTCTTCATTGACTTGGTAACGTAGCTAACGCGTGAAGTTGACCGCCTGGGGAGTACGGTCGCAAGATTAAAACTCAAAGGAATTGACGGGGACCCGCACAAGCGGTGGATGATGTGGATTAATTCGATGCAACGCGAAAAACCTTACCTACCCTTGACATGTATGGAAGTCTGCTGAGAGGTGGATGTGCCCGAAAGGGAGCCATAACACAGGTGCTGCATGGCTGTCGTCAGCTCGTGTCGTGAGATGTTGGGTTAAGTCCCGCAACGAGCGCAACCCTTGTCCCTAGTTGCTACGCAAGAGCACTCTAGGGAGACTGCCGGTGACAAACCGGAGGAAGGTGGGGATGACGTCAAGTCCTCATGGCCCTTATGGGTAGGGCTTCACACGTCATACAATGGTCGGAACAGAGGGTCGCCAACCCGCGAGGGGGAGCCAATCCCAGAAAACCGATCGTAGTCCGGATCGCACTCTGCAACTCGAGTGCGTGAAGCTGGAATCGCTAGTAATCGCGGATCAGCATGCCGCGGTGAATACGTTCCCGGGTCTTGTACACACCGCCCGTCACACCATGGGAGTGGGTTTTACCAGAAGTGGCTAGTCTAACCGCAAGGAGGACGGTCACCACGGTAGGATTCATGACTGGGGTGAAGTCGTAACAAGGTAGCCGTATCGGAAGGTGCGGCTGGATCACCTCCTTTCTCGAGCTAGACGTGTCGAACGTTGAGCGCTCACGCTTATCGGCTGTGAAAATGGACAGACTCAGGGGTCTGTAGCTCAGTTGGTTAGAGCACCGTCTTGATAAGGCGGGGGTCGATGGTTCGAATCCATCCAGACCCACCACTGTTTCTGCGGTGGCTGCGCTAATTGATCAACCCCTGGGGTATCCGTACAGATAGCGATATCTGTGTATGACTGGGGGATTAGCTCAGCTGGGAGAGCACCTGCTTTGCAAGCAGGGGGTCGTCGGTTCGATCCCGTCATCCTCCACCAATCCTCAATGCGTAGCGTTGCTGTGAGAAGCAGAGCGTTGTGCATTGGCGATTGAGCCAGTCAGAGTGATACGCGGTTATAGCAACCGCGATATCGGCTGTCGTTCTTTAACAATCAGGAAGAAGTAGTAAAGAGATTCACGAAAGGACATCTAGAGATGGGTGTGTGAGTAGGTGAATCAGGGTTGTGATTGTATCAATGTATGAAAAGAGAGATCGAAAGATCGCTTTTGGAATACGGCGCAACACGAATACTCAACCTGTAGCGACTGTTGAACTGCTGCTGTGGCAACACAGGGGTGGCGAGACACACTCGTTATAGGGTCAAGCGAACAAGTGCATGTGGTGGATGCCTTGGCGATCACAGGCGATGAAGGACGCGGTAGCCTGCGAAAAGCGGTGGGGAGCTGGCAAACGAGCTTTGATCCACCGATATCCGAATGGGGAAACCCACTCCGTATGGAGTATCCGTAGCTGAATACATAGGCTACGTGAAGCGAACGCGGTGAACTGAAACATCTAAGTAACCGCAGGAAAAGAAATCAACCGAGATTCCCAGAGTAGTGGCGAGCGAAATGGGACCAGCCTGTACTCTTTATCTTCATTGTTAGTCGAACGCTCTGGAAAGTGCGGCCATAGCAGGTGATAGCCCTGTAGACGAAAACAGCGAGGAAGAACTAGGTGTACGGAAAGTAGGGCGGGACACGTGAAATCCTGTCTGAAGATGGGGGGACCATCCTCCAAGGCTAAATACTCGTGATCGACCGATAGTGAACCAGTACCGTGAGGGAAAGGCGAAAAGAACCCCGGGAGGGGAGTGAAATAGATCCTGAAACCGCATGCATACAAACAGTCGGAGCCTTTGAAAGAGGGTGACGGCGTACCTTTTGTATAATGGGTCAGCGACTTACATTCAGTGGCAAGCTTAACCGATTAGGGCAGGCGTAGCGAAAGCGAGTCCGAACAGGGCGATTCAGTCGCTGGGTGTAGACCCGAAACCAGGTGATCTATCCATGGCCAGGATGAAGGTGCGGTAACACGTACTGGAGGTCCGAACCCACTAACGTTGAAAAGTTAGGGGATGAGCTGTGGATAGGGGTGAAAGGCTAAACAAACCTGGAAATAGCTGGTTCTCTCCGAAAACTATTTAGGTAGTGCCTCGTGTATCACCTTCGGGGGTAGAGCACTGTCATGGTTGTGGGGTCCATTGCGGATTACTACGCCATAGCAAACTCCGAATACCGAAGAGTGCAATCACGGGAGACAGACATCGGGTGCTAACGTCCGGTGTCAAGAGGGAAACAACCCAGACCGCCAGCTAAGGTCCCCAAATATTGCTAAGTGGGAAACGAAGTGGGAAGGCTAAAACAGTCAGGAGGTTGGCTTAGAAGCAGCCATCCTTTAAAGAAAGCGTAATAGCTCACTGATCGAGTCGTCCTGCGCGGAAGATGTAACGGGGCTAAGCAATATACCGAAGCTGCGGATGCACATTTATGTGCATGGTAGGAGAGCGTTCCGTAAGCCTGCGAAGGTGCATTGAAAAGTGCGCTGGAGGTATCGGAAGTGCGAATGCTGACATGAGTAGCGATAAAGGGGGTGAAAGGCCCCCTCGCCGTAAGCCCAAGGTTTCCTACGCAACGTTCATCGGCGTAGGGTGAGTCGGCCCCTAAGGCGAGGCAGAAATGCGTAGCTGATGGGAAGCAGGTTAATATTCCTGCACCATTGTTAAATGCGATGGGGGGACGGATCGCGGAAGGTTGTCCGGGTGTTGGAAGTCCCGGTTTCTGTGTTGGAGAAGGCACTCAGGCAAATCCGGGTGCGCAATTCAAGGGCATGGGACGAGCCGCTTAGGCGGTGAAGCAACTGGAAGTGGTTCCAAGAAAAGCCTCTAAGCTTCAGTTTAACAAGACCGTACCGCAAACCGACACAGGTGGGCGAGATGAGTATTCTAAGGCGCTTGAGAGAACTCGGGAGAAGGAACTCGGCAAATTGGTACCGTAACTTCGGGATAAGGTACGCCCCTGTAGCTTGACTGGCCTGCGCCAGAAGGGTGAAGGGGTTGCAATAAACTGGTGGCTGCGACTGTTTAATAAAAACACAGCACTCTGCAAACACGAAAGTGGACGTATAGGGTGTGACGCCTGCCCGGTGCCGGAAGATTAAATGATGGGGTGCAAGCTCTTGATTGAAGTCCCGGTAAACGGCGGCCGTAACTATAACGGTCCTAAGGTAGCGAAATTCCTTGTCGGGTAAGTTCCGACCTGCACGAATGGCGTAACGATGGCCACACTGTCTCCTCCCGAGACTCAGCGAAGTTGAAGTGTTTGTGATGATGCAATCTCCCCGCGGCTAGACGGAAAGACCCCATGAACCTTTACTGTAGCTTTGCATTGGACTTTGAACCGGTCTGTGTAGGATAGGTGGGAGGCTTTGAAGCGTGGACGCCAGTCTGCGTGGAGCCGCCCTTGAAATACCACCCTGGTTTGTTTGAGGTTCTAACCTTGGTCCGTAATCCGGATCGGGGACAGTGCATGGTAGGCAGTTTGACTGGGGCGGTCTCCTCCCAAAGTGTAACGGAGGAGTACGAAGGTACGCTAGGTACGGTCGGAAATCGTGCTGATAGTGCAATGGCATAAGCGTGCTTAACTGCGAGACCGACAAGTCGAGCAGGTGCGAAAGCAGGTCATAGTGATCCGGTGGTTCTGTATGGAAGGGCCATCGCTCAACGGATAAAAGGTACTCTGGGGATAACAGGCTGATACCGCCCAAGAGTTCATATCGACGGCGGTGTTTGGCACCTCGATGTCGGCTCATCTCATCCTGGGGCTGTAGCCGGTCCCAAGGGTATGGCTGTTCGCCATTTAAAGAGGTACGTGAGCTGGGTTTAAAACGTCGTGAGACAGTTTGGTCCCTATCTGCCGTGGGCGCTGGATATTTGAAGGGGGCTGCTCCTAGTACGAGAGGACCGGAGTGGACGAACCTCTGGTGTACCGGTTGTCACGCCAGTGGCATCGCCGGGTAGCTATGTTCGGAAGAGATAACCGCTGAAAGCATCTAAGCGGGAAACTCGCCTTAAGATGAGATATCCCCGGGGCTTCGAGCCCCTTGAAGGGTCGTTCAAGACCAGGACGTTGATAGGTCAGGTGTGGAAGCGCAGTAATGCGTTAAGCTAACTGATACTAATTGCCCGTAAGGCTTGATCCTATAACCGGTGTGTCTTGCGCACGGTTGAGTGATCGTTTGTTGTGCCTCGAACAACACAGCCCAACGCTTTAGCTCTGGTGAGCATCACCAGAAACTACTTCTTCCAGATTGGCGGTACTGCCCCACCGGCAGTACGGCAACAAGTCATGCCTGATGATCATAGCGAGTCGGTCCCACCCCTTCCCATCCCGAACAGGACCGTGAAACGACTCCACGCCGATGATAGTGCGGATTACCCGTGTGAAAGTAGGTAATCGTCAGGCTCCCTAGCAGCAACAGAAACCCCACCCCGCAAAGGTGGGGTTTCTGCGTTTACGCGGCCCGAAAACAGGTGAAAATAGGCGGTTAGAGACTTCAGTTTGCTATCTGCACCCAGCAATCGTTGCAACACACTCCGTCAACGGCCATTTCCGCTTGCAGACACCCGCACAGCACAGCGGCCACGCCCAAGCGCGGCCGGCGGCACCCAACATACTTCAACCGTGACTCACCGCATCGCTACATCCCCACACCGCTTGCGCCCGCAGGCACCATGCCATCGCCAGTCTGCGCTTCGCCGACTTCTGCAAGCAGCGCCTCATCGCGTGCAATGACTTTCGGCAGATGGGTGCGCAGGAACTCGACCCAGGTCCGCGTCTTCGCATCGATGAACTTACGCGACGGATACAGCGCGTAAACATTCATCTTCTGTGCTGTATATTCCGGCAACACGCGCACTAGCGTGCCATCGCGCAATCCCGAAATGGCCGCGTACAGCGGCAGCATGCCAATGCCCATTCCTTCGCGAATCGCGACAATCAGCGATTCGGCGATGTTCACGTGCACCGGCCCATTCACCTCCATCATTTCGCTGCCATTCGGCCCATCGAGCACCCAATCGTGCGGCGGAAACGCCGGCGTGTGCAGGATCAGACATTCGTGGCGCGCCAGATCGGCCGGCTGCTGCGGCGCGCCGTGTGCGCGTACATACGCCGGCGATGCGCACATGATGCTAAAGGTCGTCCCCAGCGGAAGCGACACGAGTTCCGAATTAGGCAAAGTGGAAGCGCCGATCACCGCGACATCCGCGCTGCCTTCGAAAAGATCCGGCATGCGTTGCGACAATGTCAGTTCGACCGTCACCTCCGGATACAGCGCGCGATAGCGTGAAATGGCCGGCAACACGTAGTGCTGGCCAATGCTGGCAAAGCTGTGCATCCGCAACGCGCCGCTCGGGCGTTCGTGCGCGCAACTGGCTTCTTCTTCCGCCGTGTCGACATCTGCAAGTATCTGCTGACATCGTTTCAGATAACGCTCGCCCGCGGTGGTGAGCGCAAGTCGTCGCGTCGAGCGGTTGAGCAACCGCGTCCGCAAATGAGCTTCCAGTTCCGAGACCGCGCGGGACATCGCGCCGGTCGTTGAATTGAGCGACTGCGCGGCGGCGGTAAAACTACCGGCTTCGACCACGCGCACGAACACTCGCATATTTTGTAACGTATCCATCGATCCTTCTATTTCACGGCTGAAGCCGTATTGTCCGCCTGTCCCGGGTGCGTATTGTTGTTCGTTCTGGAAGGGACGTTCCGCGGCCGTCCTCTTAATGCGCGCATAGCATGCTCCTACAATCGGCGGCTTGCGTGCCGGTGTCAGCAGTTTTCATCGCCGGTGCTTCCTTAAGCGACCAACCGGGGCGCCCAGCTTCAAGATGAAACGCCAACATGCGATCGAACCGACGGCGGATTCCCGCCGGCAGTGGGGCGTCATGTTGCGAACCCTGAGCCCGGCAGCCCGGGACTGGGCGGCCAGCGAGGGTCTGATCTGGCTGCATCTGCTGAAAACCGTGACGGCGGGCTTGCTGGCGCTCGGCATTGCGATGCTGCTGGATCTGCCGCAGCCGCGCATTGCGATGACCACCGTGTTCGTGCTGATGCAGCCGTTCAGCGGCATGGTGCTGGCCAAGAGTTTCTACCGGATTCTCGGGACGGCGGTGGGCACGGTCGCCGCGCTGGTGCTCGGCGCGCTGTTCGTCCAGCAGCCCGAGTTGTACATGCTCGGCATGATCGGCTGGGTGAGCGCCTGCATTGCGGCAGCGGTCCGGTATCGGCATTTCAGATGGTACGGCTTTGTGCTCGCGGGTTATACCGCTGCGCTGATCGGCATCCCGAATGTGACGGTGCCTCACGACCTGTTTCTGGCGGCGCTCACGCGCGCGGCGGAAGTGGCGGTCGGCATCGTGTCTTCGAGCGCGGTGAGCGCGCTGATCGTGCCGCAGCGGTCCAGCCTTGCACTGCGGCGCGCGCTACAAATTCGGTACGGAAATTTTACTGCGTTCGCTGCCGACGTGTTGGCTCGCGGCATCAAGCGGGGCCAGTTCGAGCGGCGCTTCGCGGATCTCGTCGACGAGATCGTCGGTTTCGAGGCGACGCGCACGTTCGCCGCCTTCGAAGACCCGGCCATGCGTTCACGCAGCCAGCATCTCGGCCGTCTGAACGGCGAGTTCATGGATGCCTGCGCGCGGCTGCATGCGCTGCATCAACTGCTCAAGCGTCTGCGCGTGAACGGCTCGGCGCCGATCGTCGCGGCGATTAAACCGTATTTCCACGAACTGGCCGCGCTCATGGCGCCGCAGTTCGAGGTCACCGTAGATGCATCGCGCACGTCCGCCCGTTTGCAGCACTTTCAGGCCAGCTTGCCACGGCGTGTGCGCGAAACGAGACGGCCGCTGGAAGGCGCGCCAGCCGAATCGCTGGCCGACTTCGATACGGCGGCGGAACTGCTGTACCGGTTCGTCGATGAATGGATCCGCTACTCGCACACCTACGCGTCGCTGACGCAGCGCAAGCCGGCCAGTCAACCAGCGACCACCAGCCGCTACGTCAGCAAAACCAACGGCTTTGTCGTTGCGCTGACGTTTATCCGCTCGGCTGTGGTTATGGCAATCGCGGGCTGGTTCTGGATCATGACCGACTGGCCGAGCGGCGGCCTTGCGGTGATCGGCGCGGCGCTGGCGTGCGCGCTGACATCGACTGCGCCGAACCCGTCGAAGATGGCCGTGCAGATGGCCGTCGGCGCCGTGCTGGCCACCATGACCGGCTACCTGTTCACGTGCTACGTGTATCCGAACATCGACGGCTTTCCGCTGCTGTGCATGACGCTGGCGCCGGTGCTCGCGCTCGGCGCATTCATCGCCACGCGCAAGCTAGCGGCGGGCTATGGGATTGGTTTCTCAGTGTTCTTCTGCCTGCTCGCCGGACCCGACAACGTCGTCACTTACGCGCCGGATCTGCTGATCAACAACGGCATGGCGCTGACCGCGTCGATGCTGTTGGCGGCACTCGTTTTCGCGGTGGTTTTCCCGGCCGACATGCCCTGGCTCATCGGGAAAATCATGGGTGATTTGCGCGCGCAGGTCGTATCCGCGTGCAAGGACGAACTGCCGGGTCTCAATCAACGCTTTCAGTCGAGCACGCACGATCTGACTTCGCAGTTGCGCATGCTGTTGACGCGACGCTCCCGACGCCGCCGCGATGCGTTGCGCTGGACGCTCGCGACGCTCGAAGTGGGCCACGCCGTGATCGACCTGCGCAACGAAACGGCGCGCGCCGATTACGCGCACACGCTTCATCCGCGCTGGACCAGCACTGTCGAGCATATGCGCGACGACCTCGCGCGGCTCTTCGAGCGGCCCGATGCGCGTGGTCTGGAGCGAGCACTGGTGTCCGTGCGCGCGGCCACGTGGCTTGCGCAGGACGTGCTGCAAACGGTTCATGCCGATCGCGACAAGCGTCACGACTTGCAGCGCATCCTGAGTTGCCTGCACTTCATCCGCACGGCGTTGCTCGACAAGGACGCGCCGTTCAACCCGCATTGACCCATGCACGCGACGATGGACTCTGTGTATCGATCCTTCTGCGAGATGGAAAGATCACTTCCGGACCGCCCCATTTATCCGCGGGACAGGCAGCCATATAGTTGCATCACTGCCACGCAGTCCCCCAAGCGGGTTTCCTGCGAGGCAGAACCGTAAGTCCTGGAGAACGAAATGAACGTGTTGAAGATCGCCCTGATTGCCTGCTCTTTGTCTGCTGTCGTCGCTCACGCACAAACGGCGCCGGCCGCCCCGGAACAACAGGTCGCCCAAGCGAACGCGCCGCGCGCGAAGAATGCCGAACCGCAAGGCCGCATCATCACACCGGCAATCAAAGCTGACGAGTGCGTTGGGCCTGTGAGCTTCTGCAACATCTACTTCGGCAGCTAGACAGCGCCACGCGTCATATCTGAAGTACGAGCAAGACCTGTCGCGAACGTTCGACGCGCGACGAATCACCCGGCTGCGACGCCGTCCCGTCGTGACGCCGCGGCGGGTGCGACAATCCGGCTACTGAGCGAAGCACACCGCAGACGTGCGCACCGGTAGTCTGGACTGGTGACTATGGAGAGACTCAGATTCATGTACCAAGACCGGATTCGCTGCGCCGAGCTGCGCGCAAAAATCACTTCAGCCGCCGAGGCGGCGCTTCTGATTCGGGACGGCATGTGTGTCGGCGCCAGCGGCTTCACGCGCGCCGGCGACGCCAAAGCCGTCCCGGTTGCGCTTGCCGAGCGCGCCCGTCAGGAAGGCAAGCCGTTGCGCATTACGTTGATGACCGGTGCGTCGCTGGGTCACGATGTGGACCGCACGCTCACCGAGGCGCACGTGCTGGCTCGCCGCTTGCCGTTTCAGGTGGACAAGACGCTGCGCGACGCCATCAATCGCGGCGAAGTCATGTTCGTTGATCAGCATCTGTCTGAAACGGTCGAGATGCTGCGCGCGAACCAGCTCGGCAAACTCGACGTCGCCATTATCGAAGCCACCGCGATTACCGAGACCGGCGGCATCGTGCCGACCACGTCGGTCGGCAACTCGGCGAGCTTCGCGATTCTCGCCGACAAGGTCATCGTCGAAATCAATCTTGCGCAGCCGCTCGCGCTCGAGGGGCTGCACGACATCTGGATTCCGGGCCGCAGGCCGAACCGCGAGCCGCTGCCGATCGTTCGTCCGCAAGACCGGGTCGGCACGCCGGCTATCGAGATTCCGCTCGAGAAAATCGCGGCGATCGTCATCACCAATATGGCGGACAGTTCGTCCACGGTGCTGCCCGCGGATGCCGAGACTGAATTGATCGCGGGTCATCTGATCGAGTTTTTCGAGCACGAAGTATCGCGCGGGCGCATGCCTAAGCGCTTACCGCCGTTGCAGGCCGGCATCGGCACGATCGCCAATGCCGTGCTGGCGGGCTTCGTCGATTCGCCTTTCGACGCCTTCGAAATTTATTCAGAAGTGCTGCAGGATTCGACTTTCGATCTGATGGATGCCGGCAAGGTGACGTTCGCCTCCGGCGCATCGATCACATTGTCGGCCGCGCGCCAGGCGCAAGTGTTCGGCGAACTCGAACGCTATCGCGATCGTCTCGTGCTGCGTCCGCAAGAAGTCAGCAACCATCCTGAAGTGATTCGCCGGCTGGGTCTGATCGCGTTGAATACCGCGCTCGAATTCGACATCTACGGCAACGTGAATTCGACTCATGTGGGCGGCACGCACATGATGAACGGTATCGGCGGTTCGGGCGACTTCGCGCGCAACGCGTCGTGCGCGATCTTCGCGACCAAGTCGATGGCGAAGGGCGGCCGCATTTCGAGCATCGTGCCGATGGTGCCGCATTGCGACCACAACGAACACGACGTGGACGTGGTCGTGACGGAGCAGGGACTCGCCGATTTGCGCGGTCTCGCGCCGCGGGAACGCGCCACGTTGATCATCGACAATTGCGTGCATCCGCTGTATCGCGATCTGCTGCGCGACTACTACGGGCAAGCGTTGAAGGGAGGCGGGCAAACGCCGCATCAGTTGGATCAGGCTTTCGCCTGGCATACGCGGCTGCGGGACACCGGTTCGATGTTGCCGGCGGCGGAGGCAAGCCTTTAAAAGCGGGTTGTCGGATCAAACCGGCGTCAGGTGGCGTTCGCCCCTGACGCCGAAAGACATCAGGTGCTACGCTCAGGTGCCTCGTCGGATGAGGCGGATAAGAAACAATAGAATGACCGCGCCGATCACCGCCGTGATGATCGAGCCGAGCCAGCCGCCGCCCAGCGAAATGTGCAGCACGCCGGCGAGCCAGCCGCCGATGAACGCGCCGACAATCCCGACGATGATGTCGACGATCAGGCCGAAGCCGCCGCCCTTGACGAGCACGCCAGCCAGCCAGCCAGCGATCGCGCCGATGATGAGCCATGCAATGATGCCGTGTTCCATAATCGAGACTCCCTAGTTGAGTGTGAAAATTTCACGGTGACAGAGCTTAGTCGATGGTTATGGGACAGTCCATATTCAGGACGCGGAATTAACATTGTCTAAATCTATTGCAGATCAAGTGTAGACGATGCGCGCGCAGATGGGGAACTTACACGTTACGCTTACTCCGGCGTCGGCTCCGCTTCTCTGGCCGTCCAACTGACGCTGGAGACGCTCTTTTCCATGCTGATGCGGCTGGCCATCTGTTCGAGCTTCGACTGATCCTTGGGATGCATCTTCAACGTTGCCGTAACACGAATGCGTCCTGGCTCGTTTTCGACGTCCTCGCTCATCAGGCTTTGAAAGGACAGCGGCGTCGAATACATGGAGTTGGAGACGGCGGTACGAATGTGGATCTCGTCGGCTTCCCGGCAGACGATCGTCAACACATATTCGCGGACGAGGTCGGCGTTCGATACCGGCGTCGCGTTGATCGTACGGCTGACTTCGCGCAGCACGGTGTTGGTCAACAGCACGACCAGGGTGCCGGCGAGCGCCGGGCCGTAATGGCCCGCGCCGCATAAAACGCCCACTGCGGCCGAGCACCACAAGGTCGCCGCGGTGTTGATCCCCTGAATGGAACCCTTGTCGCGCATGATCACGCCGCCGCCGAGAAAGCCGACGCCGGAGACCACATACGCGGCGATCTGGGTGATGCCGGCCGTGCCGTTGCCGCTCAGTACGCCGAGCGTGACGAACAGGCACGCGCCGCTCGCGACCAGCGTGATGGTGCGCAGGCCGGCATTGCGCTGACGTATCTGCCGTTCGAGGCCGATCGCGACGCCGCAGGCGAAGGCGGCGAGAAGCCGCCAGACGAATTCAATTGTCATCGGTAAGCAAGGTTGAGGCGCGGATTCGCACAGTGTGAACCGTGCGCGTGACAGCGGCACGTCCGTCTCGATGGGACGCGGGCGCGTTCAGCGCGTGGCGCAGCGCGAACGAAGGTTCGCGGCGCTGACAGGCGCGCAACTTCTGCACGACATGGAGCCGTGCGGCGCTTCACTGCAACTTCACTGGCAATTCGCTGGTAAAAAGGGGTATCAACGACGTGCACCGCCGGCCCGAAGGCAAGACGGCGACAGACAAAGACTGGCGCGGAAATCTTGCCGATCAGGCGATCGGGCGAATCGAAGCTCGACGGGTACGACTGCTACTGTCCAAGATCGTGATTCCGGGTAAATGAACTGGGCGAATTTTAGGCACCTCTGCAAAGGTAAGTCAAGTCGCGATCAGGCGAGGCGACGAATGAATTGCACGCCACCTATGGGGAAATTTCCGCGCGCATGGGAGGGCTATTCCCGCATAAATACGGACTCCGAATATTGACGATGTCCATCCCGGAAAACACACTGTCTGCATCACCCGGAACACGTCGTGCGGCCTTGGCGCTCAATTCCGTGTTCTTGTTTCTTGCGGTTGCGCTTATGCACCGTTCAGACGGCGCTGCGCCGCGATCCGCACGACGTCGTCGTTTCCGCCGCTCATTCGAATTGAGGAATGTATGAAAGTTAAAGCTGTTGGCATCATCGTCGGCGCGTTGATCGCTGCCGCTCCGCTCGTGTCGTCTGCCGCAGGTCTGCCAGCGCCGTTTGAAGGCAGCAGCACGCTGCAGGCAGATGGCGTCGTGAAGTCGGTCGATCAGGCCCACCATTCGGTCACTGTGCTCGACGCACAAGGTGGCGAAGCCTCGTTCAACATCACCGACACGCGCAATCTCGCGCAGATCAAGCAAGGCGGCAAGGTTCACATCCGCATGATGCGCAATGCCGTGATCAGCGTCACGCAGGGTGCGGACGGTCAAGCCGCGACGGCTCAGATCGCACAACCGAACGCGGTTCAGAGCGTGAGCGCCCTGGTTGAATCCGTCGACCATGCTTCGGGCATCATGGCGCTCAAAGGCCCGAATGGTTCCGTGTTTCATATCCAGGGCCGCGATCCCGCAAAGATCACCGGCGTGACACCGGGTATGCAAGTAGTGGTGGCGTTTGCGCCGCAAGTCAGCGTGGCCGTGGCGCCCGTGCAGTAACGGGCGCCTTCGTCGGGTCTTAATCGGGCTCGCCGGGTACGAGGCGCAAGCGCGTGATTTCGGAAGGTGCGCCCAGGCGCTTCGGCGGTCCCCAGTAGCCGGTGCCGCGGCTCGTGTACACCCAGAGTCCGTTCAGCCGTGCGAGACCGGCGGTGAACGGCTGCTGAAAGCGCACGAAGAAGTTCCAGGGAAAGAACTGGCCGCCATGCGTGTGGCCCGATAGCTGCAGCGTAAAACCGGCTGCTGCAGCGGCTTCGGCTGAGCGCGGCTGGTGGGCAAGCAGCACCTTGATCAATACGTCGCCAGGTGCGCCGGCCAGCGCCGCGACTGGATCGCTGCGGTGCGCCGGGTCGTGATGGCCCGCTGAATAATCGGTCACGCCGGCAATCACGGCGCGTGCGCCGTCGTGATCCACGATCACGTGCTCGTTCAGCAGGACATTCAGTCCCAGGCGGCGGAATTCATCGATCCAGGCGTTGGCGCCGGCGTAGTACTCGTGATTGCCAGTAACGAGAAAAGCGCCATGGCGCGCGCTCAACCGTGACAGCGGCTGCGTGTGGTTGGTCAGTTGCGGCACGCTGCCGTCGACGACATCGCCGGTGACAGCGATCAGATCCGGCTTGAGGCGATTCACCGCGTCGACGATTGCATCGACATAGCGTCGTTTGATGGTCGGGCCGACGTGAATATCGCTGATCTGCACGATCGTGAAGCCGTCGAGCGCGGCGGGCAAATCGTCGATCGGCACTTCGATCGTCACCACCTTGGCGCGGCGGCGAGCGTTGAACAGGCCGACGAGCGTGGAGAGCAGCGCGAGCAGCGGCACAGCCGCTGCGGAGCCGGTTCGCCAGTGCGGGATAGCAATCGTGTTCGGCCAGATTGCATCGACGGTAAGAAGCGAAGCGAGCACGAGGTCGCGCGCGAAAGTCAGGACCAGCAGCGACGAGAAGAAGCCCATCGCCAGCAGGCCGACCCATGCGAACCGGTCGCCGAGCGGTTGTTGTTTGATCGTGCGCGCCAGCATCCCGAGCGGAATCAGAAAGATCGACAGCACAAGCCACAACGCACACAGCCAACGGCCGGTCATATCGATCGGCATGTCCGGAATCAGACGCAAGCCCACGTAGATATGCAGGAGAATGCCAATCAGGATGAAGCGAACAAGAAACGATGAGCGGCGCATAGAGAGGATCAGGGCGGGAAGGGGCCGGCACAAACGGAGGAGCGGCGGCGGCTCGCCGGCTGCGGAATGCCACGGCGAACGCGCCGATCCATTCTACCGAGATGTGCAACCGCCTGCCGGCCGCGCCGAATTGATGCCGCTGCGGCGAACCGTCCATAACTAAAGGCGCTCGCAAGGTATTGCATTGCAGCAACCCACGCGGCTGCAGGTAAGCCGTTCAGGGTGCTGATATGGTCGAATTAAATGGGCTTTGAATTGTGTTCGAGCGTGGACTATTCTCAAATAGAACCGGCTTGTATCACAGCCAGGGCAAGGGCCACAGCGAAGGCCGCCGCAGTTCGCTAGCGGTTCGTTCTGTCGCCGGCAGAGGGCGAAGCAGGAGGCGCATATGAAGCTGCTCAGATCAGGCAACCAGTTCCGCCACGCGCATCACGTCGGACACGAGGGCAGCCATGTCATGCTCCCGCTCGTGGTCATTTCGGTGATGGCGATCGGCTTGTACTTCGGCGTGCGCAACATCGATTTTTCGGAGTTGGGCAAAAGCGCGCTGTTCTATGTCGTGATGCTCAGCGTCGCTCTCGGTATTGCGGGATTATTCGGCGTCGTCGGGGCCTGGGTGCGGTCCAACGGCGACGACGCCGAAGAGGGCTTCTGCTTCATTGGCGCGTTGATCGGCGCCGTGGTGTTCTACGTGGCGATCTTCAATTGACCGCACCCAACAGCGGGTCGGGCGCCGTGCGTCAGACGATCTGCGCGGCCTCATCGAAAGCGAAGCGCGGGCTGCGCGGGAACAGTTTCGACGGGTCGCCGTAGCCCAGATTGATCAGGAAGTTCGACTTCACGGTCGTGCCGGCAAAGAACGCTTCGTCGACCTTGGCGGTGTCGAAACCCGACATTGCACCCGTGTCCAGGCCGAGCGCGCGCGCGGCGAGAATCAGATAGCCGCCTTGCAGCGTCGAATTGCGAAATGCCGTGTCGGCGATCGCCTTGTCGTTACCGGCAAACCAGCTGCGCGCATCGGCATGCGGAAACAGCTTCGGCAGGTGCTCGTAAAACGCCATGTCCATAGCGACGATCGCCGTGACCGGCGCTGCCATCGTCTTCTCGAGATTGCCTGGCGACAAAGCCGGGCGCAGCTTCTCCTTGCCCTCCTGCGTTTTGACGAAGACGAAGCGGCCCGGACTCGAATTGGCCGAGGTCGGGCCGAGCAGCACGAGTTCGATGAGTTGCTTGAGCACGGCGTCGTCGACCGTTTTTTGCTGCCAGCCGTTATGCGTGCGCGCTTCTCGGAAAAGCTGATCGAGCGCCTGGTCGGAAAGAATCATTTGATTGTTCCTTGAAGGTTATAGGTGAAATGAGAAAGGACGGCGCCGGATCAAACCGCAAGCCGCGCGTAAGCGCGTCGTCATCGTTGCCGCCATAATAGCCAAGGTTCTCATCCGGTCGCGCTTTGTGCGCGCGATTGTACTCAGGCATTCCCATGACGGATCTCTTTGCGGATTTTTCCGATGCTCTGCCGGCGCCCGACGTCGACTGGCATTCCGATTGGCTGTCGCCTGAAGTGGCGGCACGGGCCTTGACGCAACTCATCGACGAAGTCGAATGGCGTCAGGACATGATGGGCACGCCTGCCGGGCGTGTGCCGCTGCCACGGCTGACCGCCTGGCAAGGCGAGCGTGACGCCGTTTATGTCTACTCGGGTATTCGCAACGTGCCACAAGCGTGGACACCGACCGTCGCCCAACTGAAGTCCGCCGTGGAGTCGATTTGCAACGCGCATTTTAATAGCGTGCTGATCAACCGCTACCGCAGCGGCACGGACAGCATGGGCTGGCATGCGGATCGCGAGCCCGAACTCGGCACGCGGCCGGTGATCGCCTCGGTGAGCCTGGGCGTCGCACGCACGTTTGATCTGCGGCATAACAAGACCGGCGTCGTGCAGTCTTTTTCGCTGAAGGGCGGCAGCTTGCTGGTGATGAAGGGCAACACGCAGGCGGATTGGCGGCATCGGGTGCCGAAGGAGCCGCGCGTGGCGGGCGAGCGCATCAATCTGACGTTTCGATGGGTGACGCCGCGCGCGGGTGTTGGCTGATGCGACGTGCGTTGGTCGACGGCGGCGCAGAGCCGACCAAGCCGACCAAGCCGACCAAGCCGACCAAGCCGACCAAGCCGACCAAGCCATGGAACACGTAAGCGCATAAAAAAGCGCAAAACACATCATCGCGCCAGGCAACGCACCCCAGCCACACCAACATCACGCTCCGCGTCCACCCCACAACCGCCACCGCCTGCTATACCAAAATTGATATCGCCGACGCGAATCATATGATTGGACGGTTAACGCCCTACACACTACGCTACATCACGATCCACGCACCGTGAGGGCCGCAACGGCTGGGCGGATTCGATGGGTCGCCTACACAACAACGATCAGGAGACAGTCATGGCGAATACACGACGCGCCGCATGTCGTGCGTTGGGCGCGCTCGCACTCTGCGCGGGCTTCGGTGCGCTGACGCTGGCCACGCCGGGCGCTTACGCGCAGGACAAACAGATCACGCTGGGTTTTGCGCAGGTCGGCGCGGAAAGCGCATGGCGAACCGCCAACACCGAGTCGGTCAAGTCCGCGGCGGCCGACGCGAAGATCAAGCTCAAATTTTCCGACGCCCAGCAAAAGCAGGAAAACCAGATCAAGGCGATCCGCTCCTACATCGCGCAAAAAGTCGACGTGATCGCGTTTTCGCCGGTCGTCGAGTCGGGCTGGGAACCGGTGCTGCGCGAGGCTAAAGCCGCGAAGATTCCGGTGATTCTCACCGACCGCAACATCGATACGAAAGACACCTCGCTCTACGTGACGATGATCGGCTCGGACTTCATGGAAGAAGGTCGGCGCGGTGGTCATTGGCTCGCAGATCACTTTAAAAACGATCAAGGCCCGGTCAACATCGCTGAACTTCAGGGAACGGTCGGGTCGGCGCCTGCCAACGACCGGCACTCGGGTCTCCTCGAAGTAATCAAGAACGATCCCAAGTTCAAGATCATTGCGTCGCAAAGCGGCGACTTCACGCTCGCCGGCGGCAAGCAGGTCATGGAAGCGTTTATAAAGACATATGGAAATAAAATAAATGTAGTTTATGCGCATAACGACGATATGGCGCTCGGCGCCATCCAGGCGATGGAAGAGGCCGGCATGCATCCGGGCAAGGACATCACCGTCGTTTCGTTCGACGCGACCAAGGGCGGCTTCCAGGCCATGGCTGCGGGCAAGATGAACGTCGATGTGGAGTGCAGTCCGCTGCTCGGGCCGCAATTGATGTCGGCGGTGAAAGATGTGGTGGCCGGCAAGCCGCTGCCCAAGCGTATCCTGACGGAAGAGACAGTCTTCCCGATGAGCGTCGCCGCGCAGACACTGCCGACGCGCAAGTACTGACGTCGATTGATAAGGCTTCCTGACTGTCATAAGCGGACATAAACGCGCGAACATAAACGCGCGGACGAAAGCGCAACAGGGAAGCGCAGTACCGACGGATCGAAAAAGGTTTCTCCAGTGGTGCCTGGCCGTCCGACTGCTTGGGCAGCGGGCGGCCTCTTTTCCGCGCACTGCCGGCTTGAGGCCGCTGGAGGCCGCCGAACCACGCACCGCCGACCGAGCGAGGCCTATGACGCATCCCGCTTCCGAACCGAATCCGCCAGCTGGCGACACCGCGGGTGCCACTGGCGCGACTGCCGGCGGCGCAACCCATGCCGACGGCACCACGAACGCACTCGAACCCATTCTCGCCACCGCCGGCGTCAGCAAGACATTCCCGGGCGTGAAGGCGCTGCAGCGGGTCGATTTTCGCCTGTTCCCCGGCGAGATTCACACGCTGATGGGGCAGAACGGCGCGGGCAAATCCACTTTGATCAATGTGCTCACCGGTGTGTTGGCGCCGGACGCCGGCACGATCCGCCTCTGTGGCGAGTTGGTGGCGTTCGCCTCGCCGCAGGAAGCCGAAGCGGCCGGCGTGCGCACGCTGTATCAGGAAGTGAACCTGTGCCCGAATCTCTCCGTGGCAGAGAACATTTTCGCGGGCCGGCAGCCGAGGCGCTTCGGCGCGATCGACTGGCCCGACATCAAGCGGCGCGCCCAAGCCGCGCTGGCGCGCCTCGACGTGACACTCGACGTCACCCGTTCGCTCGACGCCTATCCGATCGCCGTGCAGCAGATGGTGGCCATCGCGCGGGCGCTTTCGGTCGACGCGCGCGTCCTGATCCTCGACGAACCGACCTCGAGCCTCGACGACGGCGAAGTGAGCCAGCTTTTCAAAATACTTCGCCATCTTAAGCAATCGGGTATTGCGATTCTGTTCGTCACGCACTTCATCGAGCAGACGTACGCCATTTCCGATCGTATTACGGTGATGCGCAATGGCGAGCGCGAAGGCGAATATCTCGCACGTGACCTGCCGGCCGATCAACTCGTGTCGAAGATGGTCGGCCACGAGCGCATGAGCGCGCGTTTGCGCGAAGCCGCGCATGAAGGGCACGACGTCCATGAAGGGCCGCAAGCCGCGCAGGCCGTCCAGCCGTTCGTCGAGTTGCGCGGTGTCGGACGGCGCGGCACGATGCAGCCGATCGACCTCGACGTGCAGCCGGGTCAGATCCTCGGCCTTGCCGGTTTGCTCGGCTCGGGCCGCACGGAAACCGCGCGGCTGTTGTTCGGAGCAGACCGTGCCGACAGCGGCACGATTCTGGTGGAGGGCCGCCCCGTGCGGCTGCGTTCGCCGCGCGACGCGGTGCGCCACGGCATCGGCTATTGCGCGGAAGACCGCAAGAAAGAGGGCATCGTCGCCGAACTGTCGATCCGCGAGAACATCCTGCTGGCGTTGCAGGCGCGGCGTGGCTGGTGGCGCAAGATCAACCGGCAACGCGCGCGTGAACTGGCCGATCTATGGATCGAGCGGCTCGGCATCAAGACGTCGGATGCGGAACAGCCGATCGGCCTGCTGTCCGGCGGCAATCAGCAGAAAGCGCTGCTGGCGCGCTGGCTCGCCACCGACCCCAAGCTGCTGATCCTGGACGAACCGACGCGCGGCATCGACGTCGCGGCCAAGTTCGACATCATGGATCGTCTGCTGGCGCTATGCGCGAGCGGGTTGAGCATCCTGTTCATTTCGTCGGAGATTAGCGAGGTGCTACGCGTCAGTCATCGCGTGGTGGTGTTGCGCGACCGTCGCAAGATCGCCGAAGTGGTGGGCAAAGCGTCAAACGAAGACAATATCTATCGACTCATCGCGGGGAGCGGCGAATGAAGCTATCGAACTGGTTCGTGCGCGACGGCGCCGAGCGTCCGTTGATCTGGCCGTGCGTCACCTTGGTGTTGTTGTGCGGGCTGAACCTGTGGGTCAATCCGCATTTCCTGTCGCTGCGCATGCTCGACGGTCATCTGTTCGGCGCGCCGATCGATGTGCTGAATCGTGCCGCGCCGCTGGTGCTCGTCGCCACCGGCATGACGCTCGTGATCGCGACACGCGGCATCGACATTTCGGTCGGCGCGGTGGTGGCGATCGCGGGCGCCGCCGCGGCCACGATACTGGCGACCCAGCCGCTGCCGACCGGTGGACTCATTGCGCAGGCACTGCTGGCGGCGTTGATCGTCGGTGTGCTGAGCGGCATGTGGAATGGCTTGCTGGTGTCCTTCGTTGGCATGCAGCCAATCATCGCCACCTTGATCCTGATGGTCGCCGGACGCGGCATCGCGCAATTGCTGACAGCGGGACAGATCATTCCGATCGGCGCGCCCGGCTATCTATTTGTAGGAGGTGGTTACTGGCTCGGCGTGCCGTGCTCGGTGTGGATCGCCACGGCGGCGGTGCTGGCGACCGCCGCGCTCGTCGAAGGCACCGCGCTCGGGCTGTTCATTCGCGCGATAGGCGTCAATCCGGTCGCCACGCGCCTGGTCGGCTTGCGCTCCAAGGCGCTCGTCTTCGCGGTGTACGGGTTCTCGGGATTGACCGCGGCAATGGCGGGCATTCTCATCAGCTCGAACGTGCGCAGCGCCGACGGCAACAATGCGGGCCTACTGCTCGAACTCGATGCGATCCTCGCGGTGACACTCGGCGGCACCTCGCTGCTCGGCGGCCGCTTCAGCCTTGCGGGGACGGTGCTGGGCGCACTGATCATCCAGACGCTGACCTACACCACCTATTCGATCGGCGTGCCGCCGGAGGCCACGCTCGTCGTCAAGGCGGCCGTGGTGCTCGCGGTGAGCGTGATCCAGTCGCCGACGGCGCGTGGACTCGCCATGTCGTTCGGCAGGTCGGTCCGCATGTCCGTCATCAAGCAACGCGGGGTGGCGCGATGAGACGCATCCTCGAAGCCTGGGCTCATATCGTCGATCCGCGCACGCTGCCGATCGCCGTGACGATCCTGCTGTTCTGCGCGCTGTTCGGATTCGGCTCGGTGATGTACACCGGTTTCTTCTCGTGGCAAGTGCTGCTCGATCTGCTGGTCGACAACGCGTTCCTGCTGATCGTGGCAATCGGCATGACGTTCGTGATCGTGTCCGGCGGCATCGACCTGTCGGTGGGTTCGGTCGTCGCGCTGACAACAATCGTCGAGGCGGTGCTGTCGGAACATCTGCATTGGCCGGTCTGGGTGATCCTGCCGACCGTGCTGCTGATGGGCACGGTGTTCGGTGCGGTGCAGGGCGCGTTGATCCACTTCTTCCGCTTGCAGGCGTTTATCGTCACGCTGGCCGGTATGTTCTTCGCGCGCGGCTTGTGCTTTCTGATCACGACCCAGTCGATCACCATCACCGATCCGACGTTCCAGAAGATTTCGGCGTTTCGTCTCGACATCGGCGTAGGTTCGGTGACGGCGAATGTGCTGATCGCGTTCGTCACACTGCTGGCCGCGATCTTTGTGGCGCATTTCACGCGCTTCGGCCGCAATGTCTACGCGATCGGCGGCAACGCGCGCTCGGCTTTGCTGATGGGCTTGCCGGTGGCGCACACGCGCATCGGCGTGTATGCGCTGAGCGGCTTCTGTTCGGCGCTCGGCGGCGCGGTCTTCACGTTCTATGTGTTGTCGGGCTACGGCTTGCAAGGGCAGGGCATGGAACTCGACGCGATCGCGGCGACCGTGATCGGCGGCACGCTGCTGACGGGCGGCGTCGGCTATGTGATCGGCTCGCTGTTCGGCGTCGGCATTCTCGGCACGATCCAGGCGCTGATCACCTTCGACGGCACGCTCAGTTCGTGGTGGACCCGCATCGTGATCGGCGCCTTGCTTTGCGCGTTCTGCCTGTTGCAACGGTTGATCGAGCGTCATGCCAAATCAGTGGGACGTCCGGGTGGCACCGGCGCGGTCGTGACCGCGGGACGCGAACGTGGTCATGCGGATGGATCGACGGCGTCGGATTCGCATGTGATCGGACGCGCGCCCGAACAGGCGTGAGCGCTGCCACGATGCCTTAAGCGCTGAGCTGCCGTCCTTTGGTTTCAGGCAGCGTCAACGCGGCGAGGATCACGATGCCGTACGCCGCCGCTGCGAACACGCCGATCGCGTGGCCGAGCGTCATCGTTTGCGAGACGTAGCCGATCAGGAACGGAAACGTCGCGCCGGCCGCTCGTCCGAAGTTGTAGCAGAAGCCCTGACCGGAGCCGCGAATCCGCGTGGGAAACAGTTCGGTGAGGAACGCGCCCATGCCGGAAAAAATGCCGGACGCGCAGAAGCCTAGCGGGAAACCGAGCACGAGCATCCAGAGATTGTCGAGCGGCAGTTGCGTGTAGATCAACGCAATCGCGCACGACGCCAATGCAAACGCGATGAAGGCGCGCTTGCGGCCGATTCGGTCGCTGACATAAGCGCCCGTCAGATAGCCGCAATACGAACCAACGATCACCACGCCCAGATAGCTCCCGGTGCCGATCACGCTCAGATGCCGTTCGGTTTTCAGATACGTCGGCAGCCACGTGGTCACCGCGTAGTAGCCGCCCTGCACACCGGTGGCCAGCACGGACGCGCGCAGTGTCGTCCAGACGATCTCGCCACGGAAAATATCGAGCAGCGAAGTGCGCGTTTGCGTGGCGGCCTGTGCCGCTTTCTGCTGCCGATGCACCTCGGGCTCATCGACGAAGCGGCGGATCCAGATCACGAACGGTGCCGGCGCAATCCCGATCGCGAACAGCACGCGCCACGCGTAATCGGCGGGCACCAGCGAGAACACGGCCATGAAGAGCAACGTCGAGATGCCCCAGCCGATCGCCCAGCCCGCCTGCACGAGTCCTACTGCCTTACCGCGATCGCGCGCGCGGATCACTTCGCCGATCAGCACCGCGCCCGCCGTCCACTCGCCGCCGAAGCCGAGGCCCATCAGCCCGCGCGCCCACAGCAATTGCGAGAAATTCTGCGCCAGCGCGCAAGCCAGCGTAAACACCGCGAACCAGAGAATCGTGATCTGCAAGGTCTTCACCCGGCCGATGCGATCCGACAGTACGCCGGCAGCCCAGCCGCCGAGCGCCGAACTCAGCAGCGTGACGGTGCCGATCAGACCGGCGTCGCCGCGCGTGATGCCCCACGTCGCGATCAGCGTCGGAATCACGAAGCTCAGGAACTGCGTGTCCATGGCGTCCAGCACGTAGCCGATCTTGCAACTCCAGAAGGCGCGCTTCTCACTGGCGGAGATTTGCCGATACCACGCGAACGGGCCTTGTCCTGCACCGGACTCGCCATAATGCTCGGCGTCGGCGGTCAACTGCGCTTCGGTTTCCATGCTTGCACTCCGGTCGTCGTTGGCCGCGTCTCGTCGCACGGCGGGTGTTGAGGACAAACGCTGCGGCTACAGCACCGCCAGCGTGGTGTTGGGAATGTCGGTGACGAGCATGTGTCCAGGTTTGTGCGCGATCGCGAACGGCAGACGCGCGCTTTCGATGGCGGCTTGCGGTGTGACACCGCAAGCCCAGAACACGGGCAGTTCGTCGCTGCGCACTTCGACGGCATCGCCGAAATCGGGACGCGCCAGATCGCGAATGCCGATCAGCGACGGATCGCCGATATGAACCGGCGCGCCGTGCACGGCGGGAAAACGGCTGGTGATCTGGATCGCGCGGATGGCGTCGGCGGCTTTCATCGGCCGCATCGACACGACGCGATTGCCGCCGAACACGCCGGCCGCCACATTGCGTTCGCGGGTGCGATACATCGGCACATTGACCTGCTGTTCGATATGCCGCAGCGCGATGCCTTCGCGCCGCAACATCTCTTCGAAAGAAAACGAGCAGCCGATCGCGAACACCACCAGGTCGTCGCGCCACAGTTCGTCGAGACTGCGCACTTCTTCGGCGCGCTCGCCATGCCGATACACATAAAACGCCGGCACGTCGTTGCGGATGTCGAGATCGGCACCGAGCGCGGGCATGCGCCAGTCGCCCGGTTCACCGATGCCTAGCAGCGGACACGCTTTCGGATTCAGCGTGCAGAAGCGCAGGAAATCGTCGGCGTGCTGTTTGGGCAGGATGGCGAGATTGGCTTGCGCATAGCCGCCGCAATAGCCCGCGGTGGGACCGGACAGACGGCGGCTGCGTATCTGCTGACGAAACTCGGATGGCGTGTAGGACATGGACTGCTCGGCTCCAGGTAGATCGCGTGGCTGAAAAACTTCAGCGATGCAAGCCAGATTAGTAACGTCAAAAATATCCATCCAGCGAGTTTTTATTGCGTTTCGTTAAATTAAACTTAACGGCGCAGCGACTCGTTTATGGCGATGATCGCGTGCATCCGTCGCTGTTGAGAGAACTCCGCCGTGAACACCCGCTTTGTCGAAACGTTTCTGACGCTTGCCCGCCTGGGCAGTTTTCGCGCGACCGCCGCCGCCATGCACGCGACGCCCGCGGCGATTTCACTGCGCATCAAGACACTCGAAGCGGAGTTGGGCGTCGAGTTGATCGAGCGCGATGCCGCGGAATTTCAGCTCACCGCGAATGGCGAGCGGCTGCTCGCGCATGCGCGCTCGGTGGTGCAGGCCACGCGCTCGCTGCAACTGGCCGCGCAGGACGAGACGCAAGTGGCGACGCGTTTGCGCCTCGGCGTGATCGAAACGGTGGTGCATAGCTGGCTGCCGGACTACATCCGGATGCTGAACCTCGAGTACAACCGTATCGTCGTGGATCTCACGGTGGATTCGAGCGCGATACTCGGACCGCGTTTGCGGGCGGGCGAACTGGACCTGGTGATTCAGGTGGAGGAAACCGGCGAGCATGAGGCGTCGATCGTGTCGACCTTATTGGCGAGCTATCCCGTGCGCTGGATCGCTCGCAGCGATCTGATTCCGGCCAGCCGCGCGAAACACGTGCAGACGGTGTTGAGCAAACCCGTACTGACGTTCGGCCGTGGCACCGCGCCGCAAGTCGCCGTCGACGCGATTGTGCAGGCGCTCGCAAAACGCGCCGGTGTGCCGCTCGCGCAGACCCAGGTGACCTGCATGCCGTCGGTCGCGGTGATCGTGAAACTGCTGCGCGACGGCTATGGAATCGCGGCGGTGCCCGCGCTATTTGTCGAGCCTTATCTGAGCAATGGTGAACTGGGGCAATTGCAGGTGCGCCCGTTGCCGCCGCCGATCGACGTCGCGATGTATTACCGTGACGATGCCGATGTCGGCGTGCTCGCGGCATCGCGTGTCGCGCGGAATGCGTGCGATCAGTATGCGAGGGCGATGGGGCGGCAGTTGATCGAGAAACGCTGAGGCATGCTGACGAACCCGAATCGGCTCATTCAGTTCGTATCGAGACGCCGTTGCGCGGTGGCCACGAGTCGATCGAACGAGAAAGTGCTGGCTGCGAGCGCGGCGGTCTCCGGCAGGTATTCGCGCGCGATGTCGGTCAACACCTGGCCCGGCGGCGCTTCGATCAGCACGTGCGCGCCCATTTCCTGCATGACCGTGAGCGCGTCGAACCAGCGCACGGTATAGCGCATATTGGTCGCGAGGTCGTCGCGGATCGCGTCCGCCGTATACAGCGGACGGCCGCCGCGATTGCCGACATAGATGCTTTGCGGCGCTTGGAAGGGCACGTCCTTTGCATAGGCGATCAGCTCGTCCGTGGCTTGCGCGAGCAGTTCGCAATGCGACGGCACGCTCACCGCGAGGCGAGTGGCCTTGCGCGCGCCCGCGGCCAGCGCGCGTTTTATGAAGGCGTCCAATGCGGCATTTGCGCCCGCTATGACAATCTGGCGCGGCGCGTTCACATTGCCGATATAGACATGCTGCTCGACTTCATCGGCGTGGCGCGCAACGAGCGTTTCCACTTGATACTCGGTCAAACCCGATATCGCGGCGAGACCGTAGCCGGATGGGTACGCGGTCTCCGTCAGTTCGGCCCGGCGGCGAACCATTTTCAGCGCGTCTTTGAAGTGAATCGCGCCGCAGCTCACCGCCGCCGGGTACGCGCCGATCGATAATCCCGCGCTGATCTCCGGCACGAACCGTTCAGCAGCGAGCGCGCGCGCGAGCGCCACGCCTGCGACCGTCAAGCCGATCTGCACGGCGACGGTCGAGCGCAAGGCGTCCGGCGTGTCCAGTGTGAGCACATCGACGCCGAGCACTTGCGACGCTTCCTCGAGCGTGTCGCGCACCGCATGATGCTCCGGCAGACGATGCAGGAAGCCATCGGTCTGCGCGCCCTGGCCGGGGAAAAGCAGCGCGAGCATCAGGCGTCGTCGCCATGAGACGCGGCGGCCCAGGGATCGGCGATCAGTTGTGGGCCACGCTCGTGACGTGCCAGCACACGCGGTGTGCCCGCGGCCCACTCGGCCAGCGCCACGCCGCCGGCGGGCGTGTCGAGTTGCACGTCCACGCGAACGCCGACGCGTTGCGCGAGCGCTTGCAGATAGGCCAGCAATTCGATCGCGAGGTTTCGTGTGAGCGGGTTTTCCTGCGTGCGGATAAGCAGGTCGAGGTCGCTCGATGGTGTCACCGTCGGCACCTGCGCCGCCAGTTCGAAACCGGCGCTGCCGGTCGGTCCCCAGACGAATACATTCAACGGGCCGGTCGCGTCGCTTTGCAACGCGGCGAGCGCGGCGAAGGCCGGCAATGCATCACGGCCGGCGAGTGGCGTGCGTGAAAAAGCGAGCGCCTCCGGCGACACGGCGCTCACCACATCCGCTGACGATGCCCACGTACCGTAACGCTCCGACCGCCCGACGCCGCGCATACCGATCGCGACGAACCCGTCGGCCGCCAGCGCGCGTCGGACGACCGCATACGGCGCGCGCCCGAACGCCTCGCGCACCCACGCCGGTTCATTATCAAACGCTTGCAAGCGTTGCAGACGCAGCAAGTCGTGCGGCCGCCATCGTGCATCGCACGACAACGCGTGGTCGATTGCAAACGGCGGCGCGGCACAGACTCGCATCACACGGCATCCCATTGTTCGGCGAGACGCCGGCGCACTTCGATCGACGCCGCGCGATTCTTCTGCGCCGCCGCCGACTCCAGTCGATGCGCGAGATTGCGGCGGCCATCGTCGCGTACGCTGCGAATCTGCTCGCTCAACACCTGGCGCACGCGCTCGATCTGCGCGGCGTCCGGCGCATCGGCATCGACGCCGTCGATCAACTGATCGAGCAGGCCGAGTTTGGCGAACGACGCCATCGAGTAAGACATCGGCACGATGGTTTCGCCGAGCGCGTCGAGGGCTTCGACCGTGCGGCGCGTGACGCGCGCGGCGGCTTCCTTGCCCATCGCGTGAACCATGGTGCCGGGCGCGTCGAGCGCGACGATGCGGTTGGCCTGATAGCCGTGCGCGAGGAAGGCGCCCGACATGGCCGGTCCGACGATCAGCGCGATCACCGGATGACCGGCGTCGCGTGCGGCGGCGTAGGCATCGACGGCCGCGGCGCAGGCGAGGTGAATGCCGAGCATCTCCTCGCGATAGCCGTACGCCTGGCTTTTCACGTCGACGATCGCGACGATCGGGCGGCGCGTGCCGCTCGCTTCGTCCTGCGCAATGGCGTCGCGCACGGCGCGCGCGAGCCGCCAGCCCTGTTCGAGGCCGACCACGTTATCGGTCGCGCGCGGAAAGCGGTTGGCGGGATCGGGCACGACCGAGAAGAAGTGCGCGGTCTCGCCGCCGAGTGGGGCGTCGCCGCTCAACACGGGCGCCGGGCTGACCGATTCGCCGGCCAGTGCCTGGAACCAGCGCGCGCCGCGGCTAAGTTGTGCGTCGCTCATGCTTGCTCCTTGCGCGATTCGTTTTGCGCGTGACGGTTGAATACGTCACGCATGGTTTCCGGTGTAACGCTGGCGGGATCGATCTGCGCGAGCCGGTTCAGAAACACGTCGACCTGTTCGCTGCGATGCGCGGCCGGCACGCCTTGCTCGAACGCGGAACGCACGGCGGCGCTCACCGCGTCGGAATCGTCGTCGACCAGTTGATCGGCGAGCGCCGTCGCCGTGCGCTGTTCGCCACCGATCAGTTGCCACACGCGGCGGCGGTCGCTGGCATCGAGTTCCTCGATGCCGGCTTCCTGTTCGATCACTTCGGGCCCGTTCATGCCGAGCCGCCCTTGCTTCGTGACGACCAGGTACGAACACAGCGCAGCCGCCAGCGACATGCCGCCGAAGCAGCCGACCATGCCCGCGATCACACCGACCACCGGCACATGCCGCCGCAACGCGACGATGGCGGCCTGAATCTCCGCGATCACCGCGAGGCCGAGGTTGGCTTCCTGCAGCCGCACGCCGCCGGTTTCGAACAGCACGACAGGCCGCACGATCTTGCCGCGTTCGCAGTCGCGCAAGGCCAGTTCGAGCGCCGCGGCGATCTTGCTGCCCGACACTTCGCCGATGCTGCCGCCCTGGAACGCGGATTCGATCGCGGCGACCACGGCGGGTTCGCCGTCGATGGTGCCGCGCGCGATCACGCAGCCGTCATCCGCCTGGCAGACGACGCCCTGCAGCGGCAGCCACGGCGATTCGATCTTGTCGAACGGGCCGAGCAGTTCGCGGAAGGTGCCGGCATCCAGCAGCGAGCGGGCGCGCTCACGCGCCGGCAGTTCGATGAAACTCTCGCGCAGCATCGGCGCGGGATGAGCGGTCGCAACCGTAGTCATGCGTCGTCTCCCTGTTCGGCGGCTTCGACGGCTTCCGCGAGCCGCAACGCGACCACGCCGGGCGTCGCGCCGAAGTCGTTGATTTCGATTTGCGCTGCGCCGTCGTAGCGGGTGAAAAAGCGGTCGAGCACGCTTTTCCAGATGTGGCTGTAGCCGTCGACGCTGGTGCGCACGACCACGTGCGCGTTCAGTGCGCTAGCCTGATCGGCGGGCGAGAGCAGCACTTCCAGATCGCCCGAGCCCACCACGCCGACATGCGCGCGGGTCGTGACGGCGCGTTGCGCCGGATAGTCGAAGGTCAGATGTTCCATGAGTCGGGGCTCCGGTCGGCGTCGTGATGCGCCAGCATGTCGAGAAAGAGGGTGGCGGCGAGCAGATCGGCTGCGCCGCCGGGCGATGCGTTGAGCGTTAGCAAGTCGTGTTCGAGCGCGGCGAGCGCGGCGCGGCCCGCGGGCGTCGAACTGCCGCCCGCGTCGAGCACGCGTTGCGCGCCGTGTTGTCCGGCGTGCAAACCGGGCAAGCCCGCGCGATGCAGCAGGCAGGTGTCGTCCAGCGTGGCCATGATCGAGAGCAGGGCGTCGACGCGCGCGGCGTTTTCGTCGATGCCTCGCTCACGTGCCGCGAGCAACGCGGGCAGGCCCACGTCGACGACATGCGGGAAACCGTCCTGCGCTTCGCGGCGCGCTCCGCCGACCTGATAGCGCTGACGTGCGCGTTCGCCGTGACTGTCGGAAGGCGCGGCGAAGCGATCCGGGAAGCAGGCGATCTGCGCGGCACGCGTGCCGATCCGCGATGCGTTCGCACGCATGGCGCCGGCGGGCAGCGACGCCCCCGCGACCAGCAGGCCGACGATCCAGATCGCGCCGCGATGCGCGTTGCTGCCTCCCGTGGCGTTCAGCATGTCCAGTTCGCCGGCGCGGCCGATCTGCGCGAGTTCGGTGCGCAGCAACGCGGACGGTTCGCCGCGGCGGCGCGCCGCGCGTGCGAGCGCCGCGAAGGTCGGCTCGAGCGCGTGCGCCGAGCGCAGCATGGTGTCGAGATCGAGGTCGCGATGCGCGCCGCTGCCGCGCCGGTCGACTAGCGCGGGCTTGGGCGTGAGTTGGGCTTCGTCGATCAGCGCGGTGATGGCGTGACGTGCCAACTGTGTGTCGGAAAGCGTGGGCGCGAGGTGGGCGGCGCGGGCCGTGGCGTGAAAGGCGTCGGCAACCCCGGTGACGTCGGCTCGCGAATCGACCGCCGTCGCGCGCGCGGCGCGACCGCACGGCGCCTGCGCTTCTTCTCGCGCGAGCCAGGCAGCGGGCGCCATGCTCACCAGCTCCTGAAGCGCGCCGGCGGTTCGTACAGGCCGCCCGACCACGTCACCAGATCGTCGATGCTGCGTGCTGCCAGCAGCGAGCGCTTGGCCTCGCCACGCCGGATGCCGAGATCCTCGGGATACGCGACGATGCCGCGCCGGCGCAACTCCGCCGTCTTCTCCGGCTTCGCGCGTAGCCCGATCGGCGTCACGCCGGCCACGGCGGCGATCGCCGCGCGCCGTTCGTCGATGCCTTCGGCCTTGTGCAGATGCGCGATGCCTTCCTCGGTGACCACATGGCTGACGTCGTCGCCGTAGATCATCACGGGCGCAACCGGCATGCCGCTTTTCGCGCCGACCGCGACGGCGTCGAGTTCATCGACGAAGGTCGGCTCGCCGCCTTTCTTGTAGGTCTCGGCCATCTGCACGACCAGCTTGTGGCCACGCGACACCGGGCCCTCATCGCGCAGCAGCTTGAGCCACGCTTCGCTCGAATGACGCCGGCCGCGCGGATCGTGGCCCATGTTCGGCGCACCGCCGAACCCGGCAAGACGCCCGCGCGTGACGGTCGACGAATTCGCGTCGGCATCGATCTGCAAGGTCGAGCCGATGAACAGATCGACGCCGTATTGCCCGGCCAGTTGGCACAGCACGCGGTTCGAGCGCAGGCTGCCGTCGTTGCCGGTGAAGAACACGTCCGGACGCGCCTCGATATACGGCTCCATGCCGACTTCGCTGCCGAAACAATGGATGCTGTCGACCCAGCCCGATTCGATTGCGGGAATCATGGTGGGATGCGGATTAAGCGTCCAGTTGCGGCAGATCTTGCCCTTCAGGCCGAGCGATTCGCCGTACGTGGGCAACAGCAATTCGATCGCGGCCGTGTCGAAGCCAATGCCGTGATTCAGCGACGTCACGCCATAGGGCTCGTAGATGCCGCGAATCACCATCATCGCAGTGAGCACCTGCAGGTCGCCGATATGGCGCGGATCGCGCGTGAATAGCGGCTCGACGGCGAACGGCCGGTCCGCCTGCACGACCACGTCGACCCATGACCCGGGAATGTCGACGCGCGGTAGTTCGTCGACGATCTCGTTGACCTGCACGATCACGATGCCATGACGAAAAGCAGCAGCTTCGGCGATGGTAGGCGTGTCTTCGGTATTCGCGCCGGTGTACAGATTGCCGTGACGGTCGGCCTTTTCCGCGCACAGCAGCGCGACGTGCGGCGTCAGATCCACGAACATGCGCGCGTACAACTCGACGTACGTATAGATCGCGCCGATTTCCAGCTGGCCGTCTTCGAGCAGTTGCGCGACCCGCAGGCTTTGCGGGCCGGCAAACGAGAAGTCGACCTTATGCGCGATGCCGCGTTCGAACAGCGTCAGATGCTCAGGGCGGCCGATGCTCGAAATCAACAGATGCACGTCGTGAATCTTCTGCGGATCGACCTTGGCGAACGAGCGAGAGAGGAAATCGGCCTGCTTCTGGTTGTCGCCTTCGAGGGCGACGCGGTCGCCAGGCTGAATCAGCGTTTCGAGCGCGTCGACGATGCGCTCCGGCCGCAGCACGCCGTCTTCGAGCCAGGGTGCAATAGTGGCGAGGCGGCGGTTCTTTTCGTCGCGACGGGTGGTCCACGAACGGGCGGCGGTGGGTGTCGACACTGCGGACGCAGCGGCTTCGGCGGGTCGGTTCATCGGCTTAGTCAGCTCCCGGTGGTGGCGCGCGGGCGTCTGCCGCGCGGCTTGGGTTGATTCGCAAGCGCGGCTTCGGCCTGCGTGCGTTCGGTGAGGAAACGATAAAGCAGGTCGCCCGTGCCCAGCAGATGCGCGACGACCAACTGCTGCGCGGCGGGAATGTCGCGGCGTTGCACGGCGTCGAGCAGGGCGGCGTGTTCATTGTCGGACTCGCCCTTGTACGACGGCAAGCCGAATTTCAGGCGCAGATATCTTTCACCACGCCGATGCAGCGTGCCGATCATGTCCTCGAGTTGCGGACGGGCGGCGGGCGCATACAGGCTCATGTGAAACGCGGCATTGCGCTCGACATACAGTGATGGGTTCGCCTCGAGTTCGGCGGCGCGGCACAGCCTGGCGGATTCGCGCAACGTGGCGGCCGTGTGCCTGGGAATCGCGAGCCCGATGGCGAGGCTCTCCAGCGCGGAACGGATCTCGTAGATTTCGCGCGCTTCTTCCGCCGACAAAGGCGCGACCGTCGCGCCCTTGTGCACGGCCGCTTTGGCCCAGCCCTCGCTCTCTAACTGACGTAGCGCTTCGCGTACGGGAATTGCGCTGACTGAAAAATGCCGCGCGATCGCGTCCTGCCGCAGCGGCGCGCCGGGCGCCAGCGTGCCGTCGACAATCGCCGCACGCAGCGCCTCCGCGATCACGCGGGACGTGCTTTCACGCGGCGCCGCCGCGGGTAAAAGCGGGATGTGCGCCGGGGCGTCCAGGGGAAAACCATCGATTGCGTCGCTCATAATATCAAATATTATATATAAAAATACACGAATTAAACGCGGGCAAACCCGGAAAAATTTTCACCGTACTGTCTGCAGAGTCCGCTGACCGGATGTGCAAGGACACCCCGGTTCATCACAAACGCGCCATCTCGTCGTTCCCGTTAGGTACGCCAACTGTCGGACCGGAGAAGCATGATGAATTCACTAACCGACCGCACGCCGGTCGCGCGGCGCCGCACGCCGCTCAATCGTTCGCAGATCGCAGGTTTTTGGGGAGCGTGGGCAGGCTGGACGCTCGACGGGATGGACTCGTTCATCTACGCGCTCGTGTTGACGCCGGCCTTGACCGAACTGCTGCCGCGCTCGGGGTATGCGGCGACGCCGGCGAACGTCGGCCTGGCCGGTTCGATCCTGTTCGCGCTGTTCCTGGTCGGGTGGGGGCTGTCGTTCATCTGGGGGCCGCTTGCGGACCGCTACGGCCGCACCAAGGTGTTGGCCGGCACCATTTTCACGTTCGCCATTTTCACGGGACTCGCGGCGACTTCGCACAACGTGTGGGAACTCGGCATCTATCGCTTTATTGCGGGCGTCGGCATTGGCGGCGAGTGGGCGCTGGCCGGGACCTATGTGGCCGAGGCATGGCCGGAGGATCGTCGCAAGATGGGCGCCGGTTATCTGCAAACGGGCTACTACGCCGGGTTCTTCCTCGCGGCGGCGCTGAACTATACGGTCGGCGTGCATTACGGCTGGCGCGCGATGTTCCTGACCGGCGCGGTGCCGGTGGTGGTCGCGATTCTGATCCTGCTGCGCGTGAAGGAGTCGGAGAAGTGGGAGAAGGCCGAGGCGCGCACCGTGCGCACCAAGCCGCTGCGCGAGATCATGGGGCCGGCTTATCGACGCCGCACCTGGGTCGCGTGCATTCTGCTGACAATCGCCATCATCGGGCTGTGGGCGGGTGCGGTGTACGAGCCGTCGGCCGTGATTCAGCTGGCGACCAAGGCCGGCATGGCCAGGAACGACGCGATCAGAACGGCGTCGCTGGCCACGGGGTTGTTGTCGATCGCGACGATCCTCGGTTGTCTCGCGTTGCCGCCGCTCGCTGAGCGCATCGGCCGCAAGAAGACGCTGGCGATTTACTTCCTCGGCATGGCGCTGGCAATCGTGGGCAGTTTCGGCTGGGCGTTTTACCTGCCGAATGGGCTCGCGCCGTTTATTGCGTGGCTCTTCGTGCTGGGGTTCTTCGGCGGCAATTTCGCGCTGTTCAGCTTGTGGCTGCCGGAGCAGTTCGAAACCCGCGTGCGGGCGACGGCGTTCGCGTTCTGCACGTCGTTCGGGCGGTTCGTCGGCGCGGGCGTCAACTTTTTGCTCGGCGCGGCGGTGCTGCATATGCATACGCTCGGTGTGCCGGTGGCGTGGACGGCAGTCGCGTTTATCGTCGGCCTGTTCGTGATTCCGTTTGCGCCGGAGACGAAGGGCGAGGTTTTGCCGCAGTGAGGTTGGCCGTTCGGCTGAGTGGCGAGTGGAACGGCAAGCGGGCATCCTTTCTATCCGTTAGAGGACGTATTTCTCCGCTGTTTCAGATTTGCCGATCTGTACAGAAACCCGTACAATGATCGCCGGTGGTTCAGAGGCGTTTTCGCTCCGGGCCACCGGCTCAACGCGCGGTCCCGCAAGGCGGCCGTGTCGTTCGGCGGCGGAATCGTCCCTAACTTTTGACAGGAGCGACTGGAGGGCAACCTCTCAAGTCGAGAAAACAGATGAACGTCCTTACTTACAGCGAGGCGCGTGCCGGCTTTAAGCAAGCGATGGACGACGTCTGCCGCGATCACACCCCCATGCTGATCACGAGGCAGACCGGCGAAAACGTGGTCATGGTTTCGCTCGAGGATTTCAATGCGATGCAGGAGACCTTGTATCTATTGAGTTCGTCGAAGAACGCCCAGCGGCTCGCCAGGTCTATCGCCCAGTTGAACGCCGGCAGTGCGACTGCGCGCGAACTGCTGACCGATGAACAGACACAAAAGCCGCAACGAGGAGGCCGCAAAGGCTGACAGCATTTTTATGTTCACCGACGACGCGTGGGACGATTACCTTTACTGGCAAGAGACGGACCGAAAGGTCTTGCGCAAGATCAATACGCTGCTAGAGGAGTGCCGGCGCGATCCTTATCGTGGTACGGGGAAACCAGAGGCCCTGCTTGGTAGCTTGAGCGGATTGTGGTCGCGCCGTATTACGCTCGCCGACCGCCTCGTTTACCTGCCGCGAGACGGAAAGATCTACGTGATCGCCTGTCGCTTCCACTAAGAAAGCTGAGAAAAACCGGGCGCCAGCGCCCGGTTTTTTGTTCGATGCCGCGACATCAGCCGAACGCCCCGGAATCTCATTCCACCTGCCGCCGCGCCCGCCCGCCTGGCCACAGCACCGAAAGCAGCGGCCACCCGAGATTCACCCCCAGACTCGCGACCACGATCAACACCATGCCCGCCAGTTGCGGCATCGACAGCGCCCGTCCATACACGACAGCATCGACCACGATCGCCGTCAGCGGATACACGAACAGCAACACGGCGATGATCGGCGTGCTCAGTTTGGGCAACGCGCCGTAAATCAGCACATACGAAAGCCCCGTGTGCAGCACGCCCATGCCGACCAGCCAGAACCACTGCATCGGGCCGATATGCACGGCAGTAAGCGGCGCGATCAACGGCAGGCACACGACGCCGACCGCGCACTGCGCGAGCGTCAGCAGATGCGGCCGCAAATTGCCGAGCCCTTTGGCGATCAACGTGACGCTGGCATACAGCACCGAGCCCGCCAGCGCTTCGCCGACGCCGATCAGATAGCTCGTATGACCCTGCAGATTCTCCGTGGCCACGACGCCCGATGCCAGCACGAGTCCGACGAAAGCGGCCGCAATCCAGCCGAGCCGGTCCATGCCGAGCCGCTCGTTGAACAACGCCGCGCCGATCAGGACGACCCAGAACGGCTGCACATGAAACACCACGGTTGCAACCGCGATGCTGGTGCGATGAATCGCATCGAAGAAACCGACCCACTGCGTGACCATCAGCACGCCCGTGATCAGCGCCAACGTGACGGTGCGTCGCGTGAAATGCGCGCGCGTGAAGAAGCCTTTCCATGCGCAATACGCGGCGAGCGAGAGAAAGCCGAACAGGCAGCGAAAGAATACGAGCGTCAGCGCGCCGAGCCGCGCTTCCTCGACGAAGATCCCGAGCGTGCCCATCAGAAGCCCAACGCTGGCCAGCGTGATGGCGCCGTGTTGACGTTGGGTGAGGGACATGCGCAACGGCTCCGTAACGTGATGTCCCGAGTATTGCGTGCCTTGCACGGCATCGACAAACGAATTAAATTGAGCAATTCCATAAGCTGGATTGATAAATTATGCACCCCGAATTCGACGTCGATCTGCTGCGCACCTTCGTCGCGGTGGTGGAAACGGGCAGCTTCACGAAGGCGTCGACGACCGTGCATCGCTCGCAGGCGGCGGTCAGCATGCAGATCAAGCGGCTCGAAACCATGCTCGGCACCACACTGTTCGCCCGCAACACGCGCAATCTGTCGCTCACGCGGCCGGGCAATACGCTGCTCGAGTATGCGCGGCGCGTGCTGGCGCTACATGAGGAGGCGTGGTCGGCGATCGTGCGGCCGGAGGTGACCGGGCGCGTGGTGCTCGGCGCGCCGGACGACTACGTGTCGTCGCTGCTGTCGCCCGTGTTGCGGCGCTTCTCGAATCTGTATCCGCACGTGGAGATCGAAATCGTCTGCGCGCAGAGCACGTCGCTCGCGCCGATGCTCGCCGACAACAAGATCGATCTCGCCTTCGTCACGCGCGACCGCAAGTTGCGCGGCGAATTCGTGCGCAGTGAGCCGATGGTGTGGGTGGGCGCGTCGGTGGATACGCCGGTGCTGGCGGTGTCGCCGCTGCCGGTGGGACTCTATGAGCCCGGTTGCGTGGCTCGCCAGCATACGCTGGCCGCGCTCGACGGCGCACGGATTCGTTATCGCGCCGCGTTCAGCAGCGCGAGCCTGATGGGACTGGTGGCGACCGTGGATGCGGGGTTGTCGGTGATCGCGCTCACGCGTTGCAGCGTGCCGCCGCGACTCACGATTCTCGGTGAAGCGCAAGGATTGCCGAAGATCGCGCCGCTGGAAATCGTGGTGGCGCGCAGCGCCAAATCGGATCGACCGACCTGCGATTATCTGGCCGCGCAAATGATGCAGGATCTGTCGCAGCGGCCTCAGGCTCAAACACGAGCGTAAGCCGTCACCTCGCCATCCACCGCGAGCCGCACGTGCTCGCCCGGCCGTGGGCAAAGATAACCCGGCACCCGCGCGCGCACCATCGTCCGCGTGTCGGAACGCAATTGCAGCGCGACGCCCGCGTCCTGCCCCTGAAAGATCACTTCCGTGACGACCGCGTCATACGCCGCCGCGCCGTTGGGCATCGTTTCTTCGGCGCGCAACAGGCGGATCTGCTCGGGCCGCACCATCACATCGACAGCGCCCTGGCCCATCGGCCCGGATAACGGCAACTCGCCCAGTTCGCAGCGCACGCGATCCTGCGTGGCTATGCCCGGCAACAACACCGCCTCGCCGACGAACGATGCCAGTTCGCGCGTCACGGGCCGGCGGTAGAGCGTCTCTGGCGTCGCCGTCTGGATCAGCCGGCCGTTCCACAACACCGCCACTTCATGCCCGAGCGACAACGCCTCGGATTGATCGTGCGTGACCAGCACGGCCGTCGCACCCGTGGCGGCTAGCGCGCTGGCCACGGCCTGGCGGGTTTCGAGCCGCAATGCGGCGTCGAGCGACGAGAAGGGTTCGTCGAGCATCACCAGCGTGGGCGACGGCGCGAGCGCGCGCGCCAGCGCGACGCGTTGCTGCTGGCCGCCGGACAACTGCTGCGGGGCGCGGTCGCCGAAGTTCGCCGGCAAGCCGACCAGTTCCAGCAACTCGGCCACACGGTGCCGCGCTCGCCGCTGCGCACGCGGCAAGCCGAACACGATGTTGTCCGCCACCGACAGATGCGGAAACAGCGCGCCTTCCTGCGGCACGTAGCCGATGCGGCGCTGTTCGGACGGAACATGCAGATCGTCGCCGGCCACGCGCCGGCCGTCGATGTCCACAGTGCCGCCGTCCGCGCGTTCGAAACCGCACAGTAAGCGCAGCAAGGTGGTCTTGCCGCTGCCCGATGGACCCAGCAGCGCCAGCAGCGTGCCGCGCTCGACGGAGAGATCGATGCCGTGCAGCACCGGCGTGCCGTCGAAGGATTTTTGCAGCCCGCGGATACGAAGTTCGCTCATGAAAATCCGATGGTAAAAGCGCAGCGCGTTAGCTGCGTTCGCCGAGTAGCGCCGATTTGCCGAGCAGTGCGAACAGGAGGCCCGAGGCGAACAGCGATATGCCGGTGAGCAACGCCGCGTAGGGCGCCGCCGCGGCGAACGCCATCGTCGAGGTGTCGGCCCAGACCTGGGTGGCGAGCGTTTGCGTGTCGAGCGGGGAGAGCAGCAGCGTGGCGTTCAGTTCGGTGACGACCGAGATGAAGACCATCGCCGCCGCCGCGCCGAGCCCTGGCCCGGCGAGCGGCAAGACCACGCGGAACAGCGTCTGCGACCAGTTCAGGCCGAGGGCGCGCGCGGTCTCTTCGAGGCGCGGCTGCGCCTGCATGAAGGCGGCGCGCACACTGACCAGCGCGAGCGGCATGAACAGCATGGAGTAGGCGATCACCAGCAGCGTCGCGCTCTGATAAAGCGGTTGCAGCGCGTGCACCGCGAGCGACACGATCGCCAGTGCGATCACCAGACCCGGCACCCCTTGCGCGAGAAACACCGTGCGCTCGAAGAGCGTCGCGAAACGGGTCGGATAGCGCACCAGTAGAAATGCAAGCGGCACGACCAGCAGCGTGGTCAGCAATGCGGCGGCGAGCCCGAATCCAAGCGATGAGATCGTGGCATTGAACAGCAGCTCGGGCGACACATCAGCCGGTGTGACCGCTGCCGCGCCCGGTTGCGTGAGCCAGTAGCCGATCATGCCGAGCGGCACGCCGAGCGTGGTGATCGACAGCAGCGCAAAGCCGGCGACGACGATCCAGCGCCATACGCCGAGGTCGTAGCGCAAGACGGCGCGCCGCGTGCCGCGATCGACGCGCTCGTAACGCGCCGCGCCGCGCACGCGAAACTCGAATGCCAGCACGATCAGGCAGATCACGATCAGCAGGCACGCGAGCAGCGAAGCGCCGCCGCCATCGAAACTAGTGCGGAATTCCGCGTAGATTTGCGTGGTGAACGTGTGAAAACGCAGCAGCGTGAATGCGCCGAACTCCGACAGCACGCCGAGCGCCACCAGCAGCATGCCGCCGAGCAATGCGGGGCGCAGTTGCGGCAGCACCACGCGAATGAACGTGGTCCAACGGTTGCAACCGAGTGCGCGCGCGCTTTCTTCGAGCGCCGGATCCATGCCGCGCAACGCGGCGGCGACCGGCAGATAGACGAGCGGAAAATACGCGCAGGTCAGCACGAGCAACGCGCCCGCGAAGTCCTGCAGATCCAGGCTCAGCGACACCCACGCATAGCTCGAAATGAAAGCCGGCATGGCGAGCGGCGCGGCGCTCAACACGGCCCACGCGCGACGACCCGGCAAATGCGTGCGTTCGACGAACCACGCGGCGGCTGTACCGATCACGGCCGAGACCAGCGTGGTCGAGACGGTAATCATCAACGTGTTGACCAGCAGTTCGCCGACGAGCGGCCGGAACACCAGGTCGATCGCCTCGGCCGCGCCGAAGCTGGCGGCGCGCCAGAACGTAAACGCAATCGGCAGCAACACCAGCAAAGCGCTGAGTGCCGCTGCCGCGAACAGCCCGCGAGGCGCGCGCGAACGGGCGCGCGCCGGGACAGTGGGGACAGCCGGTGGCCCGGCTGACAAAGCTTCGCTCATTACAGCAGGCCTGCCTGGCGCAGCAGCTTGCCGGCCTGGCTGTCGTCGCCGAGTTGCTGGATCGTCAGCGGCGGCGGGCTCAGTTCGGCGAACGGCTTGAGGATCGGATCCGGTGCGACGCCTGCGTGCAGCGGGTACTCGAACATCACGTGGCTATTGGCCATCAACTGTTGCGCGCGGTCGCTGACCAGATAGGCGAGAAACTTCTGCGCGCCGTCCGTGTTGTGCGCGGACTTCAGCACCGCGGCGCCCGACACGTTCACGGCCGCGCCGGCGTCGCCGTTGCCGAAGTGATAGATCGCGCTGCGGGTTTTGCCGTCGCCGAGTTCGGCATGCAGACGCGCCCAGTAGTAGTTGTTGATCAGACCGGTCGCGACACCGCCGCGGTTCACGGCGGCGACCACGCCTTCGTCGTCGTCGAAAATCTGCGCGTTGGCTTTCAGGCCCTTGAGCCATTGCACCGTTTGCGCTTCGCCCTTCAGCGCGAGCACCGCGCTCACGAGCGGCAGGAAGTCGCCGTCGCTCGGGGCGATGCCGATCTTGCCTTTCCATTCCGGTTTGGCGAGATCGAACAGCGATTGCGGCAGTTGCGATGCCTGGACCTTGGTGGTGTTGTAGGCGAGCACGTTTTCGCGCGCGGTCACCGCGACCCATGCGCCGGTCGGCGAGCTGAAGCGCGCCGGCACGGTGGCGAGCGTCGAACTGTCCACCTTGTTCAGCAGGCCTTTCTCTTCGAGCAGCATCAACTCCGGCGAGTTTTCCGTGAAGTACACGTCGGCGGGCGTGGCGGCGCCTTCGGCGACGATCTGCGCGGCCATCGCCGGGCCTTCGCCGTTGCGGATCCTCACCGAGATGCCCGATTGCTTTTCGAAGTCCTTGGCGAGCAGATTGACGACCTGCTCGTGCTGCGCGTTATACAGCGTGATCGACGCGGCCTCGGCCGCCGACGGCACCGTCGCGAAAGCGGCCAGCGTGAGCGCGGCCGCGCTGCTCAGAACGCGCAGACGAGTGCCAAACCAGTTGTAAGCCATGATCCAGAGTCCGTTGTGATGTTGTAGTTGATTTGTGTTTTGTTAGCTGTCCAGCGTGCTTCAGGTCTCGAACAACCCCGCGCCGACATACGAACCCGGCTTCGCGCCCGGCGGCACGGCGAAAATCGCGCTGCCGACGTGCGTCGTGAACTGGTTCATCATGTCGAACTTCGCGAGCCTGTCGTTGATCGGAATGAAGCCGCTGCGCGGGTCGCTCTGGTGCGCAATGAAGATGAGACCCGCGTCGTACTCCGTTTCCTGACGCCATGGCGGCCAGCGCTCGATGTAGAAGTTCGTGCCGTCGTTGTACGAATACGAACGGCGCAAAATCTGCGCGCCGTTGTTGCTCGCCTGATTCGACAGACGCACGTGCGAGTTCTCCGGAATCACCGGATTGCCGTCCTTGTCCTCTTCCTTCAGGTCCACGGCGTCGAACTCGTTCTTCTTGCCGATCGGCGCGCCGCTGTACTTGTGGCGGCCGAACACCTGTTCCTGGAAGTCCAGTTCGCTGTTGTCCCAGTGTTCGAGCGTGATGCGGATGCGCCGCACGACGGTGTAGGTGCCGCCTTCCATCCACGGCGCGTCGGCGCTGGCGCCCGCCCACACGATCTGGTTCATCAACGGCGGCTTGGCGGTGGACGGATTGTTGGTGCCGTCCTTGAAGCCCATCAGATTGCGCGGCGTCTGACCGCGCGGACCCGACAGGAAACCGGACTGGCCCCAGCGCATCGCCGCCGTGCCGTAGGCGAGACGCGACAACTGCCGGACCGCGTGAAACGCGACCTGCTGGTCGTTCGCGCAGGCCTGGATGTACAGGTCGCCGCCGGTCTTTTCCTTGATCAACTGGTCGCCGTTAAAGCGCGGCAGATCGACGAGCGCGGCGGGGCGGCGCGCGGCGAGGCCGTAGCGATCCTTGCCTTCATGCGTGAACAGACCCGGCCCGAAGCCGAACGTGATCGTCAATCCGCAAGGGCCGAGACCGAGCACGTCGCCGGAATCGGGCGCGGCTTTGTTCTCGCCGGCGTCGCCTGTCGGCAGCGGCACGGCCGTGCCACCTTGCGTGAGACGCGCGGCCGCATCGGTCCATGCGCGCAGCAGCGCGATCACGTCTTCGCGCTTCTCCGTGGTGAGATCGAGGGCGGCGACGTAGGTGTGACTTTGCTGCGGCGTGACGATGCCGCCCTGATGCACGCCGTAGAACGGCTCGACGGCCATTTGCGGATCGGCGGCGGCGTGCGGTTGCGTCTTGCCGAGCGCGTTCTGGGACGTCGCCAGACCCGCGCCCAGGCTCGCGCCGGCCGCAACTGCGGCGCCGCCGGCCTTGAGAAATCCGCGCCGTGAGGGCCGCGGGGGGTGATCGTTTGCCATGATTACTTCACCTTCATTCGGCTTTGAAATATTGAGCTTACTTCGCGAGCACTAGCGTGTTCACGTCGTCCTGCACGTAGTAGAAACCGTCGCCTTCAGGCGTCATCGCGAGGCCGAACAGGTCGCCGTTGCCGGGGGGCGATTGCGCCTTGTCGGTGTCGATCCAGCGCGCGTAGATCTGCTTGCCGCTGGCCGGATCGATTTCGACGATCTGGCCGTTCAGCGCGTTGGTGACGAGCAGGTGGCCGTTGGGCGCGGTCACCATCGCGAGCGGCCGGTGCAGCAGGCCGTCGGCGGTCAATTGACGGCCGACGCCCGCGCTCGTGTCGCGCGTCATCGGTTCGTCGATTTCGGTGATGCGGTTGCCGATCGCGTCGGACACGAACAGCAGTTTCTGATCGGCCGAGAGCGCGAGTCCGGTCGGGCCGACGAGGAACACGCCCTTGTCCGCCTGCGCGCCGAAGCCGCTGCCCACCACCGTTTCCTTCTTCACGACCGGCGGCTTGCCGGCCGGCACGTCGAGGTCCAGACGCAGCACGGTGGCCTGCTTGAACACCGGCGGATTGCCGTCCGCGCCGCCCACGCCGAAGCCGGCGTTGCTGACGAACAGCGTCGCGCTGCTGCCGTTGTCGACGACCGCCATGTTGCCCCACGGATCGTTGATGTTCGGGCTGCTGATGGTCGACGCGACCTTGCCTTGCGGATCGATCACGATCAGGCAGCCGGCGCCCTTGGTGCCGGTCGTGCCGTCGTTGCTCGGCGTGCTGCCGACGATCACGTAGCCGGACTTGAGCATCGTCATCGCGGTCGACAGGCCGATGCCGCCGGGGCATTCCTTCAGATCGCGCGGCACCGTCGCGAACACCGTCATCTCCCTGGTATCCGGGTGATAGTTGATGATGGTGCTGCCGGTGCCCTGCAGATTGGTCGAGTTATTGAAGTTGCCGACCAGCACGTCGCCTTGCTTGACCGTGCCCGCCGTGACCGGCGCGACCACCACCGCATACGGATTCTGGTCGCCGTTGCCCGGCACGGTGTTGATCAGCGTGGTGTGATGCTTGACGGTTTCGAGGAAACCTTGCGGTTCGGCGTGCGCGCTGCCGGCGGTCACGAATGCAGTCGCGCCGACAGCGGCGGCGATCAGGGCCCGCGCGGCGCGCGGCGAAAACTTGCGCGAGGGATTGTTCACGATTGAGCCTCCGTGCCTGCGCACAAAGCGGTGATTGCGGTCATGATCGAAAGCATGGGATTCGATTGGGTCGGTAGCGTGTGAGTTGGGCGCGAACGTCATCAGAAATTGATGTTGGTCCGCACGCCGATGACGAACGTGTTGCGCAGCGGCTGCGTCGGATCGTTCGGATTCTGGCCGGCGCCGGCGTTGAACGTGTATTGCGCGTCGGCTTGCACTTGCCACCACGGATTGACCTGGTACTGATAGGTCGCCTCGAGCGCGGTTTCGCTGGTGCGCACACCGTACGGGCCGTTGGTGAATGCGCGGGTATCCGCATCGAGGCCGTTCACATGATTGCCGACCTTGATGTAGGTGAGCGCAAGGCCCACGCTGTCGTTGTCCCGGCCGGCGAACGGCGCTTTCATCACGACGCCGACGTTGGCGGCGAGGCTCACCAGGTTACGGTCGCCGGGCGCACCCATCACGCGGGCGAACACGCCGATGCTGCGCGGCTCGTCCGGATCCGGACGCCAGATCATCTGGTCGGCCACGGCGTAGAAGCTGTAGTCGCCGTGATGATTCTGGGCGACGCCGCTCGTGGCCGGATCCGCGAGCGATAAACCGGTGTTGTCGAAGCGCTGATCCGCGAAGCCGCCGTTGTTGTACCAGACGCCGAGCTTGTAGGTACCCGGCAAACCACCGCCGCCCGCGCCGACCATTTCGCCGTCGGCCGGCTGGTTGATCGCGTATTGCAATTCGCCGATGAACAGCGTGCCGTTGTGCAGATTGAAGTTGGTGCCGCTCTTGTTGTCCGGATTGTTGCCGAGCGGATCGCCGTCGAACACGCCGGCCAACGCCGTCAACGAAGGCGTGATCTGGCCGCGCACGCGCACGCCGAGGTCGGACAGCGGATACGCCGGGCCGCCGGACGGCATGTCATACGAAGGCAGGGCCGGCCAGCCGAACATCGTGTTGACGAACAGCGCCGAGTACGTGCTGGTGATGAATTCCTGGTCGATACTTTGCTGACCGATCTTCACGTCAATGCGCTTGTTCAGGAACGACTGCTGGTACCACAATTCCCACAGACGGGTTGCGTCGTCCGCTTCGATGCCGCTCGCCGTATTCAGGGTGCCGAGCTTGTTGGCGCTGAGATTGGCGCCGTGAATCTGCAACGCGCTGACGTTGAACAGGCCGCCCGGCAAGCCGAACGCTTTTTGCGTGTCCAATTGCACGGTGCCGGTCGTCAAGCCGTCGTAGTCGGCGCCACGCGCGAGACCGCCGCGCAGGTTGGCGAGCACTTCGCTGGTCTCGGTCAGCGTGAAGGTCACACCGTATTTGCCGAGCCAGGGACGCAGGCCGCCAATGTCGCCGAGCAACTGCTGCCGGTTCCAGACGCCGGTCCACTGGTTCGTCTGGGCCGCCTGGATGTTCAGGTCGGCCTCGGGCGCTTCGGGCGTAGCGTCGGGATTGGCTTCGGCCATCGCGACGCCGGCTGTCAGCGACGCCCAGGCGAACGCCGTACAGAGTGCGGCACGCCGCATCGAGGGCAAACGCGAACGGCGCGTGAGATCGGCGCGCGGCGCGGAATCGCGAAACGGACGCGCTTCTGCGCCGGGTCCGTTGAAATGGGCGAACTGCATCGAAATCCTTATTGGTGTTGTATCGACTGATTTGAACCATCGCGGCGCGTCGCCGCCTGCCCGCGATTTGCCGTATCGGTTCGCGACGCCCGATACAGCAGATGGCGAGATCGTACGCATGCGGATTTAGTGAGTCAACACAAATGAGAACGATTCGCATCAATATTACTGGCATATAACTTTGTTCTTTACGGACTGCTACTAAACGGCATTTGCACGTAATTTACGGTTAATGTGAATGTAATGAAAACGAATGGTGGTGGTCATATCGAACTCGTGCGAGTTGACCGAAACGCAAATTCAGGAGAGGGGATATGACAAAACGGCGGGTGTTGGCGGCGCCGAACGGCGACTACGAAAACCGGTCAAGGCCGCCGCTGCGAGTTGACCGCAAAAGCGGCTATGATCGATTTCCGAAACCGCCCAGGCGCGCGTGACCAGTAAGCGTCCAGCGCCCAAAACCATACCGGAACCCTGCCGATGTCTCACACAGTGAATCTGGACAACTACTTCGCCCGCATTGGCTACCAAGGGCCGCGCGCGGCAACCCTGGACGTCCTTCAGGCGCTTCACCGGTTGCACCCGCGCGCGATTCCGTTCGAGAACCTGAACCCGCTTACGCGGCGTCCGGTGAAACTGGACCTCGAATCGGTCGAGCGCAAACTCGTCACCGAACACCGCGGCGGCTACTGTTTCGAACAGAACGCGCTGTTCGCCGACGTGCTGATGCAGTTGGGCTTCACGGTCACGCCGTTGCTCGGGCGCGTGCTGTGGGGCCGGGAATCGGACGCGCCGCCGCCGCGCACGCATATGGTGTTGCGCCTCGACATCGACAAAGAAGCCTGGATCGCGGACGTCGGCTTCGGCAGCGTGACGCTGACCGCGCCGCTGCGCCTGAGCGCGGGTCTCGCGCAACCCACCGAACTCGGCACGTTCCGTCTCGCCGACGCATCGCGCGACGCGCTTTATCTCGAAGTGCAGGCGCGCGACGAAAGCTGGGCGCGGGTGTATCGCTTCGATCTGCATCCGGTCGAGTGGATCGATTACGAAACCTCGAACTGGTACACGTCGACCTCGCCGGAAGCGATTTTTGCGAGCACGCTGATCGTGTGCCGCGTGTTGTCTGAAGCGCGGCTCGCGCTGCTCAACGATCAACTGAGCGAACGCGCGGCCGATGGCCGGCTCATCAGTGAACGGCAACTCAAGAGCGCCGGCGAACTCGCGGCATGCCTGCGCGATCAGTTCGGCATCAACACCGGCGACCTCGACATCGCCGGGATATTCGACCGCGTACGCACGCCGGCGAAAGCCGCGTAGCAACGAACTGCCATGGTCGCGCGCCTCATCTTTCAAACGGTCGTCTGGCTGATGGGCATGGGCGCGCTGCTGTTCGGCGCGGCGGGCACCTTTGCATGGCCGGCCGCCTGGTGGTATGTGATCGAATTGGGCGTGCTGAGCCTGTGGATCGGTTTGTGGCTGGCGCGTCATGATCCCGGCCTGCTCGCCGAGCGACTGTCACCGTTCGTGCAGGCGCAGCAAAGCCGCTGGGACCGCATTTTCATGGTGAGCGTCTCCGTGGCGTGGTGCGGCTGGCTGGTCCTGATGGCGTTTGACGCGATGCGCTTTCACTGGACCGCGCCGCTGCCGGTCGCACTGGTCAGCCTCGGCTCGCTCTGCGTGTTCCTTTGCCTCTTCATGTGCCGCTTCGTGTTCCAGGCCAATAGCTATGCCGCGCCGGTCGTGAAGATCCAGGCGAGCCGTGGGCATAAGGTGATCGACACCGGTCTTTACGCGTATGTCCGCCATCCCATGTATTCCGCCGCGCTGCTGCTGTTCGTCGGCACGCCCTTGTTGCTCGGCTCGTGGTGGGGTCTCGCCTTCGTGCCGGTGATGGTGATCGGTATCGGCTGGCGCGCGGTGCGTGAAGAGCGCGTATTAGCCGCGCAACTCGACGGTTACACGGACTACATGGCGCGCGTGCGTTATCGCTTCGTGCCGTTCATCTGGTAGGGCGCAACGAGCCGCCGCCTCCGCGCGCGTTTGCTCAGCTTGCATCAACCTGTCTAGACAAAACGGATTGTGCTCGCCCATGCCGTGACGCACGCCATGCATCTTTCACACATTAAGAACTCCCCGCAAAGCCGCGCTGCGCTGTGTCTTATAGGGGCTTACCCGACGATTCCGTCAATTTCTCGCAAATTCTCTTGCGACCGCTTTTTGACTCATGCAGACTTGTCTATACAAATTCAGCAACGGTTAAACATCCAGCTCGACGGTTTCCTCAATCAAAGGAGTTTCGACGTGAAAGTGAAGCGCACGACGGCAGCAAAAGCATTGATCGGCGCCGTTCTCGGCGCCGCGGCGATTTTCGCGGCACCGGTGCAGGCCAAAGACTGGAAGACGGTGACGATCGCGCTCGAAGGCGGCTACGCGCCGTGGAATCTGACCTTGCCGGGCGGCAAGCTGGGCGGCTTCGAACCCGAACTGGTCGCCAACCTGTGCGAGCGCATCAAACTGCAATGCAATCTCGTGGCGCAAGACTGGGACGGCATGATTCCCGGTTTGCAAGCGGGTAAGTTCGACGTCCTGATGGATGCGATCTCGATCACGCCGGAGCGTGAAAAGATCATCGCCTTCTCGAAGCCGTACGCTGCCACGCCCGCCACGTTCGCCGTGGCCGATGCCAAAGTGCTGCCCAAGTCCGCGCCGGGCGCCGGCGTCGTCAAGCTATCGGGTGATCCGAAGACCGATCAGCCGACCGTCGACGCCTTGCGCAAGCAGTTGAAGGGCAAGACCATCGGCATCCAGTCGGGCACGGTCTACACCAAGTTCATCAATGAAGGCTTCAAGGACATTGCCACGATCCGCGTCTACAAGACCTCGCCCGAACGCGATCTGGATCTGGCCAACGGCCGCATCGACGCCTCGTTCGACGACGTCACGTACTACGCCGCCAACATCGACAAGAAAGAAACCGCGTCGATCGTGATGGCCGGCCCGAAGATCGGTGGCCCGATCTGGGGTCCGGGCGAAGGCCTCGCGTTCCGTAAGCAGGACGCCGACCTGAAAGCGAAGTTCGACACCGCGATCAGCGCCGCGCTCGCCGACGGCACGGTCAAGAAACTCTCCGACAAGTGGTTCAAGACCGACGTCACGCCTTGATTCGCCAACACGTCGAGAGGTAACGGCAGGCGCGCGTGGCGAAAGAGCCGCGCATGCCGGCTGGTTCGATCCGCCGCAATGGATGAAGATGAGAGGTAGGGAATGGCTCTGATACAGATGCTCGGCTTCGGGCCGGAAGGCTGGGGCGGCGTATTGCTGCTCGCGGCGTTGATGACGGTGGCGCTCACGCTCGCGGCGCTCGCGGTCGGCGCCGTATTCGGCGCGCTGGTGGCGGCCGCCAAGCTGTCGCGTTTTCGTACGCTGCGCGTGATCGGCGATATCTACACCACCGTGTTTCGCGGCGTGCCTGAACTGCTCGTCATCTATCTGTTCTATTTCGGCGGCTCGACGCTCGTCACGACCGTCGGCCAGTTGTTCGGCGCGGAGGGCTTCGTCGGCGTGCCGCCGTTCGTGGTCGGCGCGCTAGCCGTGGGCATGATTTCAGGCGCCTATCAGGCCGAGGTGTACCGCTCGGCGGTGCTGGCGGTGTCGCGCGGCGAACTCGAAGCCGCGCGCTCGATCGGCATGCCGACGTTGACCATGGCGCGGCGCATCCTGATTCCGCAAGTGCTGCGTTTCGCGTTGCCCGGCATCGGCAACGTGTGGCAATTGAGCCTGAAGGATTCGGCGTTGATCTCCGTGACGGGGCTCGCCGAATTGCTGCGCACGAGCCAGGTGGCGGCGGGTTCCACGCACCAATACTTCACGTTCTTTGTCGTGGGCGGCGCGCTCTATCTGCTCATGACCAGCATCTCGAACCGGGTCTTCAACCGTGCCGAAGCGCACGTGGGCCGGTCCTTCAAGCGCAACTTCGCGCGTAACTGACGAGGGCGGCCATCATGCATTTCGACTTCGACTTTCTGTTCGACACGATCAAGCAACTGATCGCGGCCGTGCCGACCACGCTCGGCCTGTTCTTCTGCTCGCTGATTCTCGGCGGCCTGCTTTCGCTCGTGATCGTCACGATGCGCGTGTCGCCGCACCGGCTGCCGAATCGCTTCGCACGCGCTTATATCCTCGTGTTCCGCGGCTCGCCGCTCTTGATCCAGATGTTCCTCGTGTACTACGGCATGGGGCAGTTCGGCGTGATCCGCGAGAGTTTCCTGTGGCCGGTGCTGCGCGAGCCCTATATGTGCGCGGTGTTGTCGCTCGCGCTATGCACGGCCGGCTATACCGCCGAGATCATTCGCGGCGGTTTGATGGCCGTGCCGGTCGGTCAGATCGAAGCAGGTTATTCAATCGGCCTGTCGGGCTTCGCGTTGCTGCGCCGCGTGATCGGCCCGATCGCCTTGCGCCAGTGTTTGCCGGCGTATTCGACCGAAGCGGTGCTGCTCGTCAAATCGACGGCGCTCGCGAGCCTCGTCACCGTGTGGGAAGTGACCGGCGTCGCGCAACAGATCATTCAGCAAACCTATCGCACGACGGAAGTCTTCATCTGCGCCGCGCTGATTTATCTGTTCCTGAATTTCGTCATCGTGCGGTTGCTCGGCATGCTCGAAACGCGTTTGTCGCGTCATCTGCGCGCGGCGCGCCCGGCTGCGGCGAGCCGCCCGGTTTCCGCCACCACCGAAGCACGCCGCGCCGCGCCTTGAACGGCCGCCCATCCTGGATGAATCTGGAGAATCCCATGAACGCTACGGCACCCGTTGCACTGTCGGTCAAGAACATTCACAAATCGTTCGGCGAACATCACGTGCTCAAAGGCATTTCGCTCGACGCTCATCAAGGCGACGTGATCTCGATTCTCGGCGCGAGCGGCTCGGGCAAAAGCACGTTTCTGCGCTGCCTGAATCTACTCGAAACGCCCGACGATGGTTCGGTCTCGCTTGCCGGCGAAGAGCTGAAAATGAAGCGCCGCGGCGATGGCAAACTGCAACCGACCGACCGCCGCCAGGTGGACCGGGTGCGCTCGCAACTCGGCATGGTGTTCCAGAACTTCAATCTCTGGTCGCATATGACGGTGCTGGAAAATTTGATCGAAGGGCCGATGCGCGTGCAAAAGCGCAGCCGCGCCGAATCGGTGGAAGAGGCGGAAGCGCTGCTGGCAAAAGTCGGTCTCGCGGAAAAGCGCGGCCACTATCCCGCGCATCTGTCCGGCGGCCAGCAACAACGCGTGGCGATTGCGCGTGCGTTGGCGATGCATCCGAAAGTCATGCTGTTCGACGAGCCGACCTCGGCGCTCGATCCCGAACTGGTGGGTGAAGTGCTGCGCGTGATGCGCTCGCTGGCCGAAGAGGGCCGCACCATGCTGGTCGTCACGCACGAAATGGGTTTTGCGCGTCATGTGTCCAATCGCGTGATGTTCCTGCATCAGGGGCAAGTGGAAGCCGACGGCACGCCCGACGAAGTGTTCGTCGAATGCAAGTCGGATCGCTTCCGGCAATTCGTTTCGAGCCATCAGGACCGCACCACCAACTAATCAGCATCACCAGGTAATCTACCAGGCAGAGCACTCATATGGCCGTGATCCGTTCCAATCGTCCTCTCGACTGGGCTCAGGTGGCAGCGGTTGCCGCCGGTGAGCCGCTCGAGCTTTCCGCCGACACCCGTGCACGCATCGCCGCGGCGCGCGTGCTAGTCGAACAGATCGTCGAGCGCGGGATTCGCGCGTATGGCGTGAATACCGGCGTCGGCGCGTTGTGCGACGTCATCGTCTCGCCGGGCGAACAGCGCACGTTGTCGCGCAACATTCTGATGAGCCATGCGGTCGGCGTCGGTGCGCCGCTCGGTGCCGCCGAAACGCGTGCGGTCATGGCCGCGGCCGTCAACAACTTCGCGCACGGACACTCGGGGATTCGCCTCGAAGTCGCGGACCAACTGGTGGCGCTGCTCAACGCGGATTGCCTGCCGGAAGTGCCCGCGTTCGGCTCGGTGGGTTATCTGAGTCACATGGCGCATATCGCGCTCGTCTGCATCGGTGAGGGCTACGCGCGCTTGCGCGGCGAGCGGCTCAAAGGACGCGACGCGCTGCAACGCCTCGGGCTTGAACCGCTCGTGCTCGAAGCCAAGGAAGGGCTGAGTCTCGTCAACGGCACGCCGTGCGTCACGGGCCTCGCGGCGTTGGCCTTGGCGCGCGCCGAACGCCTGCTCGACTGGACCGACATGGTCGCCTCGATGAGCTTCGAGAATCTGCGCGGCCAGCTCGCGGCTTTCGATGAAGCATCGCTCGCCTTGCGCATCTCGCCGGGACTGAACAGGGTCGGCGACCGGATGCGCACCGCGCTGGCCGACAGCGGCATTCTCGCGGCGGTGGTCGGCCATCGCACGCAGGACCCGCTGAGCATGCGGACCATTCCGCACGTGCATGGCGCCGCGCGCGACGTGCTCACCGCGACCGCCGACGTGGTCAATCGCGAACTCGCGTCGATGACCGATAACCCGATCGTCGCCGGCACGCCGGAAGAGCCGCGCGTCTACTCGCAGGCGCACGCGGTAGGCGCTTCGATCGCGCTGGCGATGGACAGCCTCGCCACCGCGATCGCGCAAGTCGCCGCGATGGCCGAGCGGCGTCTGGATCGTCTCGTCAATCCGCTGGTGAGCGGCCTGCCGGCGTTTCTCGCCGAGCCGGGCGGCACCTGTTCCGGCTTCATGATCGCGCAGTACACGGCGGCGTCGCTGGTCGCGCAGAACCGGCGGCTCGCGCTGCCCGCGAGCCTCGACGGCGGCATCACCTCGGGCTTGCAGGAAGACCACCTGTGCCACGCCACGCCCGCCGCGCTGAAAGCACTGGAGATAATCGACAACGCCGGGCGCATCGTGGCGATCGAACTGCTCGCGGCGGCGCAAGCCTACGACCTGCAAAGTATCGACGCGCCGCGCGCGCCGCACACCGGAGCGCTCTGGCAGCGCGTGCGCCGCGTCGTGCCGGTCTACCGCGACGACCGTCCACTCGCGGACGACATGAGTATCGCGTTTCGCATGATCGCCGACGAGGCGCCGCCGCCGTTGCCGAACCCTGGTAAGATTGGCCCTCGGCCGGTCACGTCGGCCGACGGCGCGGACCTGATGGCACCGGCAACGGTCACGAATCTGGCGGCCGCGGGTCACGTCCGCGCGGCGGCGAGTATCGCCGTCAACGATGGCCAGGTTGCCGCGCACATGGCATGACGCAGACAATGCCGGTGAGCGGGCTATCCGCCGGCAAGCCGGCCAAGTTGTACCAACCAGGTACAACCGGCGTACCACCCACGAGGTCGGAGTGAACACAACTACAAGCACGCGAACCGCGGAGATGCAGGACCGCCCTGATCGCAGTCAGGAGACACCGGCGAAAGCTATGCCCGCCTATGAGCAGATCAAACGCTACGTGATCAGGCGCATCAGCGAGGGGGACTGGAAGCCCGGCGGGTTGATCCCGTCCGAAACGGAACTGGTCAAGGAATTCGGCGTCGCGCGCATGACCGTGTCGCGCGCGTTGCGCGAATTGACCACCGAACGCGTGCTCACGCGCGTACAAGGTTCCGGCACGTTCGTCGCGCCGCAGCGCTACGAATCGACGGTGCTGGAAATCCGCAATATCGCCGACGAAATCGCCGCGCGCGGCCATCGCCATTCGGCACGTGTGCTGACGCTCGAACCGAGCGACGACCCGCAGGCGCTAGAAGCACTCGGTCTCGCCAGCGGTCCGGCCTTTCACTCGTGCATCGTGCACAGCGAGGAGGGCGAGCCGATCCAGTACGAGGACCGCTACGTCAACCCGAAGGTGTTCCCCGATTATCTGAACCAGGATTTCACGATCGAGACGCCGAATCACTACATGGTTCGGCTCGCGCCGATTCAGCGCGCCGAGTTTCGCATCTATGCGCAGAAGCCCGACGCCTATGTGCGCCGGCATCTGTTGATGGATATCGGCGAACCGTGTCTGCAACTTTGGCGCCGCACGTGGGTGGGCGACGACGTGGCGACGTCGGTGCAGTTGTGGCACCCTGCGTCGCGTTTCCATCTTGCGGGGAACGTGTAACGCGGTTTAACGCCAGCGCGTTTTCAACCCTGGCGTTGCGACAGTTCCGGCGAGAAGCGGCAGCCTAGCCGGTAGCGCGACCCAGGGTGCACGAATCGCGCGAACGTGACCGCCACGCCGCTCGTCCACGTGCGGCGCATCAGCGTGAGGCAGGGTTCCTCCGCGCGAATTTCAAGCAGTTCCGCTTCTGTGCGCGTAGGCAGGCCGGCGTCGACTATATGCTCGACGTCGTGCGCCGGCACGATCTCGAACAGATATTCCGACGGCCGCATCGCCGAAAAATCCTGCAGCAGAAAATCCGGCGCGATGGCCGGATTCACGTAGCGATCCTCCAGTTGCACCGGCAAGCCGTTCTCGCGATGCACGCAGATCACATGAAACACCGAAGCGCCCGGCGCAAGCCCTAACGCATTCGACACCATAACCGACGCCGTTTCGCGTTGCGACAGAACTGTGTCGCAGCGATATTCATGGCCCCGCGAGCGGATCTCGTCGCCGATATGGGCGATCATCAGCAGCGTCGATTGCGGCTTGCTTTGCGCGACGAAGGTGCCGACGCCTGAGACGCGCGTCACGAGTCCTTCTTCGGCGAGTTCACGCAGCGCGCGATTGACCGTCATGCGCGATACGCCAAGCGTCCCGACCAGATCGAGTTCCGACGGCAGACGGTCGCCGGCCCGGCGTTTGCCCGATTCGATGATCTGCCGGATATGGCTCTTGACCTGTTCGTAGCGCGCGGCCGGCGCGTCGGCCACGGCGCGCGCGGCCTTCAGCGCCGACGCGGAAGGCGGCTTGTCGTGAGTGCGGCTGCGAACGGTGGAGGACATCGGCGGCCCTTACGTCAGTGTCCGCGTGAGGCAGGCAGAAACCGGCGCGCGCTCATAGCGGCTGCGCGTCGTCGGGGCCACGCGTCCAGAAGGCGTTGCGATCGAAGTAGTTTTGCAGGAACTGCCGCAAGCGCGGTTGTCCGGCATCGTGAAAGACATCGCGCGGTTTGCCTTGCACGGCGATCCGGCCTTGATCGATGAACATGACTTTGTCCGCGACCTGCGCGGCGAAGCCCATTTCGTGTGTGACGACCGCCATCGTCATGCCGTCGCGCGCGAGCTGTTTCATTACTTGCAGCACTTCGCCGACCAGTTCCGGATCGAGCGCCGAGGTCGGCTCGTCGAACAGCATGATATGCGGCTCCATGGCGAGCGCGCGCGCAATCGCCACACGCTGCTGCTGGCCGCCCGAAAGCTTGGCCGGATACGCGTCGCCCTTGTGCGCGAGGCCGACCGTTTCGAGCATCGCGTTGGCGCGGCGGCGCGCTTCGTCGCGCGACAGATGCCGCACACGCAGCAGCGATTCCATCACGTTGCCGAGCGCCGTCATATGCGGCCACAGATTGAACTGCTGAAACACCATGCCGACGTTGCGCCGCACGCGGTTGATCTCGCTTTGCGAGGCGCGCACGCGTTTGCCGTTGCGCTCGCTGTAGCCGAGCAGTTCGCCTTCGATACGCACATCGCCCTGATCGTAGGTTTCGAGCGCGGCGAGGCAACGCAGCAGCGTGCTCTTGCCCGAGCCCGACGGGCCGATGATGCACACCACTTCCGAGCGTGCGATCTGGAGATCGACACCGCGCAGCACCTCGACTTCGCCGAATCGTTTGCGAAGATCGCGCACTTCGATCAGCGGTGCGCCGGGCGAGGGTCCGAGGTTGGCAGTGGGCGCGGAGGAGGGCATGTCGGCGATGGCGTTCATAAGAGGGTCCCGTTTCCGTTCATGCCATGAAGCGCGCGATGCGGGTTTCGGCCCACATGCCCGCGCGCGAAGTCAGTTCGACCAGCGCGAGATAGCAGACGCACAGCACCAGCAGCGTTTCGACGAAAGCAAAAGTAGCCGAGCCGATGCCGGTCAGCACGAACGTGAGTTCGGGCACGGTGACGATGGACAACACGGCCGTTTCCTTGCTCAACACAATGATCAGATTGGTCAGCGCGGGTACGATCAGTACCAGCATTTGCGGCACCTGAATCCGCACTACCGCTTGCCAGCGCGTGAGGCCGAGACACGATGCCGCTTCAAGATGACCCGGCGGCACGGATTGAAAGCCGGAGCGAAAGGCTTCGGCGAAATACGCACTGCCGTAGAGACCCAAGCCGAGCACGCCGGCGGTCATCGGTTCGAGCGTGAGCCCAAAGGACGGGCCGCCGTAGTACAGCAAAAAGAGTTGCACGAGAAACGGCGTGCCGCGAAACAGTTCGATATAGAAGCGCAACACGCCGCGCACCCAGCGTCCGCAAAAGAGTTGCAGCACGGCAATCAGAAAGCCGATCAGAATGCCGATCGCCACGCCTGCGGCCCAGGTGCCGAGCGTCGTGGCGAGCCCCGCGGCGATCGGCTGCAGGTTGTGGGTGATGACGGTGGGATCGAGCTTTTGCATGGCGTGGTGTCGATGTCGAGCTCAGGCGTGCTGCAAGCGGTATTCGGCGGCGTGCGCGACGAGCGCGAGCGCGCCGCAGATCACCAAGTAGATCAACCCGGCAGCGACGTACGCTTCGAGCGGCCGATAGGTGCTGGCCGCAATGTTCTGCGCGGTGCGCGTCAACTCGGCCACGCCCACCACCGAGATCAGCGACGAAGCCTTGATGAGCAGCACCATTTCATTGACGAGCGAAGGCAGCGTCAAACGGAACGCTTGCGGCACGAGAATGCGCCGCAGCATGTCGAACGGTGAAAGTCCAAGCATGCGTGCGGCTTCGAGATGGCCCGGCGGAACGCTGAGAAAACCGCCGCGCAGAATCTCGGCGATATACGAGGCTGAACACAGCGACACAGCGCTGAGCGCCGCCACGATCGGCGACACGTTGATGCCCGCGAACGGCAACAAGTAGTACACGAGCAGCAACTGCACCAGCATCGGCACGCCGCGAAAGAAGAACACATAAGCGCCGCCGAACATGCGCGCCGCGCGGTTCGGCGAGAGTCGCGCGGCGCACACGCCGATCGCGACGAAGAAGCCGATCACAAGACCCGTCAGCGAAATGCCGATGGTGGCGAGCGCCGCGTGCAGCAGCAGCGGCAAGCCCTGGAGGAAGACGGTCGTGCTGAACATAAGCGTCGCACTCGCTGGAACGGGGAGGGCGATGCGGACCGTTGCAAAGGCCGCATCGCGTGCATCAAGCCATGTGCATCGACATCAGAACGTCGATCAATAGTTCGGCGTGGGCATGGTCGTCGGCGCATCCATCGCGACACCGAACCATTTCTTCTGCAAGGTTGCGAGACGTCCGTCGTTATGCATTTTCACGAGCGCGGCGTTGAAGGCATCGGCGAGCGGCTTGCTGTCCGCGTCTTTGCGTAGACAGTAAGCGAAGTACACCTTCGCGCCGAACGGCGGCTGCACCACGGCGAACGTTTCCGGGCGCTGCTTGGCCACATACGCGATATTGGTCATGGAGTTCGCGACGGCCGCGATCCGGCCGGCGGCGAGATCGGCATAAGCCTGATTGTTGTCGACGTATTCGCGGATTTCAGGCGGCTTCGGCAGGGTGGCGACGTAGGCCTTCAACTGGTCGAGTTGCGCCGAGCCCTTGCCCGCGCCGACCGTCTTGCCGACGATATCCGACGATTGCTTGACGGACGAATCGTTCGCGCGTTTGAGCAGCGCGTCGGTGGCGTCCGCGACGGGGAGCGTGTACGTATAGCGCTCCATGCGCGCCTTGGTGACGGTGAGCGGCCCGCCCACCATGTCGAACTTGCCGGCTTCGAGACCCGGCAGCACGCTCGGCCACGGCAAGTCGATAAAGCGCACCTTCACGCCCATTTCCTTGCCGACTTCGGCGAACAGGTCCTTGTTGAAGCCGGCTTGCTGACCGTTTTCGAGGAAGTCGAAGGGCGCGAACTGCATCTCGGTGCCGACCACCAGTTCGCCGGCTTTCTTCACTTTGGCGAGCTGGTCTTCCGCGTGGGCGGTGACGCTTGCCGCGCACAACGCCAGCATGACCAAACGACACTTCCAGCCTGCAAGGATGCTCATGAGATTCTCCGGTTGGCAAAGCGGTGTCGCGCGAAAGTGGTGCATGAAACGAGTCCGGTGCGAACTCGGCGCGAGTCATGCGAGGCAGTATATACCGCAGTTTTCGCGCGAAATAAATAAACACGCGAGTAGAGAAAAGCCCTTATGCGAAGCGCTGCGAAGCAACTTGCGGGTGCGCTTTTGGCGGTATATACAACTGCAATGCACGAGGCGAAAATGCGTCTTCCCGCAGACGATTGAACCGCCACCTTCATCAGCCGATTCGGCCGCACCTTCAGGAGCAGCGCGATGCCCGTGACCCGCATTCCGATCATCGATCTCGCCGGCGTTCGCGCGGGCGACCCGCAAGCTTTGCAGCGCGTGGCGCGGGAAATCCGTGAAGCGTGCACGACGATCGGCTTCTTTTACATCGTCAATCATGGCGTGCCGCAAGCCTCGATCGATGCCGCCGCGCAAGCCGCGCGACGCTTCTTCGCGTTTCCGGTGGAGACCAAGCGGCGCGCGGCGGTCAATCAGCGGCATCGCGGCTTCAATGCGCTCGGCGACGCGACCATGTATCAGGCCAAACGTCCCGACTACAAGGAGTTCTTCAGCATCGGCCTCGAATTGCCGGAGGACGACCCCGACGTGCTGGCCGGCCAGGCGCTGCGCGGCCCGAACAACTGGCCGGACTTCATGCCGGAGTTGCGTCCCGCGCTGTATGGCTATTACGAGGCGGTGGCCGCATGTGGCGCCGATCTGCTGCGCGCGGTCGCGGTGAGCCTCGGCGTCGATGAACACTTCTTCGCGCCGCGGTACACCAAACGGATGCAGCGCACGCAGATGGTCTACTATCCGCCGCAGCCGTCCCAGTCGGACGACGATCAGTTCGGCGTCGCGCCGCATACCGACTACGGCTGCATCACGCTGTTGTGGCAGGATCAGGTGGGCGGCCTGCAGGTGCGCGAAATCGCCAACGATACGTGGGTGGAGGCGCCGCCGGTCGACGGCAGCTTCGTGGTCAACGTCGGCGATCTGCTCGCGCGCTGGACTAACGACCGCTTCCGCTCCACCTTGCATCGTGTGATCAATGCGTCGGGGCGCGAGCGCTATTCGATCGCGACGTTTTATGATCCGACTTACGGCGCGCTGGTCGATCCACGCGAACTCGGCACGAGCGACGCCGATCTCAAGTATCAGCCGGTCGCCGCGGGCGACTATATCCTCGGGCGTATCAACGACTCGATGGGCTATCGGAAGAAACACGCTGTTGAGGGCGCGCAAGGAACCACTGCATGACAGAGAACAGGACGGCGAATCACACAGCGCCGCTTTCGGCGACACTCGACGCGCTGCGCGCCGCGCTCGGTGAAGACAGCGTACGCGTGGGCGAGCAGATCGGCGAACGCGCCATGACCGACTGGACGCGCCACGAACCGACGCGACCCGCCGCGTTGCTGCTGCCGCGCACCACGGAGCAGGTCTCGCGCGCGCTCGCTATTTGCCACGCGGCTCATCAGCCGGTGGTGCCGCAAGGCGGCATGACCGGCCTCGCGGGCGGCGCGATTGCGCGCGCCACGGATATTGCGTTGTCGCTGGAACGGCTAGTCGGTGTCGAAGAAGTGGATAGCGCGTCGGCCACGCTGACCGTGCGCGCCGGCACCACGTTGCAAGCCGCGCAGGAAGCCGCCGCCGAAGCCGGCTTCGAACTCGCGCTCGATCTCGGCGCGCGCGGTTCCTGCCAGATCGGCGGCAATCTCGCGACCAACGCGGGCGGCAACCGGGTGATCCAGTCGGGCACCGCGCGCGATCAGGTGCTCGGTCTCGAAGTCGTGCTGGCCGATGGCGATGTGCTGACGTCCCTAGGCAAGATGGTCAAGAACAACACCGGTTATGACCTGAAACACTGGTTCATCGGCTCGGAGGGCACGCTCGGCGTGATTACTCGCGCGGTGCTGCGGCTGCATCCGCAACGCGCCGCTCGTCACACGGCGCTGGTGGCGCTCGACGGCTACGACGCCGCCGTGAATCTGCTGCGCCGTTTGACGACGCGCTTCGGCAACGATATCGGCGCGTTCGAAATCATGTGGCCGGATTTCTACGACTTCGGCGTGAAGCTGACCGGCACGCGTTCGCCGTTCGCCGATGCACATCCGCTCTATGCGCTGATCGAACACGCGAGCTTCGATGCGGCCGACGACGGCGCGCGTTTCTCAGCCGCGCTGACCGAAGCGCTCGACGCGGGCGCGATCCGCGACGCGGTGATCGCACAGTCGGTGGCCGACGTGCGCACGCTATGGGCGATTCGCGAATGCACCGCCGAGTTTCCGGTGCGGCTCGATGCGATCAACTTCGACGTGAGTCTGCCGATCGGCGAGATCGGCGTCTTCGTGGACCGCTGCCGCGCGGCGCTCGATCAGCGCTGGCCGGGCAACGCATCGTATTTCTTCGGGCATATCGGCGACTCGAACCTGCATGTCACCGTCGACGGCCATTCGATCCCCGGCGTCGATCATCACGCGGTGTACGCGTTCGTCTACGACATGCTCGGGCCGTTACACGGTTCGGTGTCGGCGGAACACGGCATTGGTTTGCTCAAGCGCGAGTTCTTGCCGATCTCGCGCTCGCCGGCGGAGTTGGCGGCAATGGCCGCGATCAAACATGCGCTGGACCCGCATGGCATTCTGAATCCGGGCAAGCTGTTTTGATCACGCTACGCCGCCACGAGCTTCAATGCGTGGCGACGGAATCCAGCCCGGTCGATCTGACCGCGGCTTGCGCGTCGGGAGAGGCGAGGTAGTCGAGCAGTGCCTTCGCTTCTTTCGGATGCTGCGCGCCGACCGGAATCCCCGCGGCATAGCGCGTCACCGACTGCACCGACTCCGGGATCTTGCCGACGAAGCTGGCGCCCGCGACCGTCAGCAATTCACTGACCTGCTGGAATCCCACTTCGTAATCGCCGTTGGCAACGACCGACGCGACCGGGATCTTCGGCACCATCTTCGCCTTGGCCTTCACCTGATCTTCGATGCCGAGCCGCTTGAACAGCTCGCGCTCGATATAGACGCCGCTGGCGCTGTCCGAGTAAGCGATGGATTTCGTGTGCAGCAAGGTCTCTTTCAGCGCATCGACCGAACTGATGTCCGGTTTCGGCGCACCGCCGCGCACGGCCATGCCGATGCGCGAGTCCGCCAGCTCGACGCGCGAGCCGGGCATCACCTTGCCTTGCTTGATCAGCTCGTCGAGCGCGTAGCCGACCATGATGACCACGTCCGCGTGTTCGCCGCGTTCGAGCCGGTTCGGAATGGCTTCCGGCGATTGGCCCATCGAAGGGCCGAGGATCGTGTCGAGCGTATTGCCCGTCGATGCCGTGAACTTGGGGCCGAGCAGTTTATAGGCGGTGGTGAAGCCACCCGAACTCATGACGTGAAGCTCCGTCGCCTGCACCTGCGAGGCGGCAACCGTGCTGCCCAGCAAGCCGGCAGTCAACACGGACAGAAGGAATGTTTTCATTGGCGTAAGCATGAAGGTCTAACGTGCATGAACGTGTTGCAGGTTACAGACCATACATGAACGCGAGGCAAACGAGAACCCGCCGAATGCTGTCGAAGCCCGGCGTGTGAGCGAGCGAATGGAAGACAGGCGCGCGAGGCTCGCGCGCGCCTGTCAGGTACGGCCAACGCGCGTCGTCAATGCGCGTCCAGATACTTCACGATCACCGGATAGACATCCACGGCGGCGTTCTTGCCGAAGATGCAGTCGATGTGCCCATAGCCGGGAATGATGGTCCGCTCGTACGGCTGCTCGGGGAAATGCTTGATCAGCATTTCATAGGTGAGTTGCGTGCTGATCGGCAGATAGGTTTCGTTTTTATCGCCGTGGATGAACCCGATCGGCCGGCGCATACCCTCCAGGCCTTTCATGCCATCGGTGCCGGTGAGATAGACATCCTTGCCTTCGGCATCGACCACCTTGTGTGCTCTCACCATCGCGGCCAGGTGCTTGAATACGCCGACATCGTGCACACCGAGAATTTCCTGCAGGTTCGAGTGAAGCGTCTGGTTCAACTGCTCGTGTTCATACAGCAGGCCATACAGGAAGGTCGCGCGATGGCAGATCGGATTGCCGCAACCTTCCTTGTGATTGAGCGGGTAGAACTTCAGCGCTTCATCGAGCAGGTTCTGCGGCCACGACTTGTGTTCCGTATAGGCGGTCACGTCGAGCAGGCCGAGATGTTCCATGAAGTCGGGAATATGCAGGCCGGCCTTGATCTTCTCCAGCGTGCCCGGCACCGGATGCGCCGACACCTGCGAAATGAACACCGAGCGCACGCCCTCGAGCCCATACAGCAGCGACATGGTCAGCGCCACGCCGCCCATGCAGTGCCCGAGCGCCTGAATCTCCGGCACGCCGGTCAACTCGCGGATCTTGGCGACCGCCGACGGAATGTCCTCGCGCGCCACCTTGTCGACGTTGGTCGGCACGAACACGCTCGGCATTTCGATGCTGACGCGCAGATCCACGAGCCACACGTCGTAGCCGGCGGCGAAAAGATACTCGACCATGTTGGTCGCGATCAGGTCAGTGGAGTAGATGCGGCTCGATACGCCCGAGCCGTGAATCAGCAGCACCGGACGCGCCGCTTTGCGCGCGGGGTCGTGATAGCGCGTGAGCCTGAGCTTCGTGCCGTCGGGCGTATCGAAGAAGACGATTTGCGGCGCCGGCGCGCGCAACGCACGCTTCAGACGCGGCTCCGCTTTCGGGTCGAAATACTGCAAGGGTGCGGCGACGCCGCCGTATTCGGTGAACAGCACGCCCGCGAAAAACTTGCCGAACTTCAGGGTCCATTCGAGACGCGTCTTCAGATCGGGCGCGTGGGTGACTTCGAGCGTGCGCTGCTGCTTGAGGAAATTTTCCGGCGTGATGATCAGAGTCGCTTTGCCGAGCAACTTCGCATCGGCTTGCTCCGACTCGCGGACCTCCGCATAGAGCGTGTTGGTCTGCTCCCACAAATTGATCGGCGAAGTGCGCGTGATGATCTTCTTGCCGCTCAGGAAGTACGTCTTGCCTTCGGTGGCGTTGAGCGTCATGCGGTAATTCATGTTGCGCTCGTCCACGTCCGACTCATTGACCACGAACAGATTGAAGGTGCCGTTGGAGATCGTCATCGGCTGCGCGGAGAGCGCGGGGCAGGTCAGCGTGCCGGCCGTTTGCGCCAGATGCTGCGGATTGCTGAGCATGTCGGCGAGATCTTCCGATTCAACGGTCAGCGTGAACTCTATCGGGCTCGTGGCCACTTCGCCCGCCACGATCGGCGTGTAGGTGCCGATCATCGTTTCGGTGAAATGCAGGCCGATCTTCTGCGGCGAGGAGGGCGTCAACGACGAGGACGCGGCCTTGGGCGTCGGCGGAGGCGGCAAGGTCGGCGTGACCGCCGCGCCTTCTGCTGGCGCGGCGTTTAGCGGATGCGTGGCCAGCAGCAACTCGCAATTGCGTTCGGCCAGCGCGGAAATCGACAGGAGCGGATTGACGCCGAGCGACATCGGCATGACGGAACCGTCCATCACATACAGGCCGTCGTGCACCGCATTGCCCGCGGCGCCGCTGAATACGCGGCCCATGTGGTCGACCACGCCGCGCTCGGCGTCCTCGCCCATGCCGCAGCCGCCGAGCGGATGCACGGTGACGGTGCGGTTTTTTAGAATGTCGGTGGAAATCGGATTGCGCATGTATTTGCCGCCGATCGGCACGGTTGCCTGCTTAAGCACCTCTTCGATCGCCTGGAAGATCGGCTGCTTGCCGGCGTTCTTCCACACGATGCGCGGCTGGCCTTTGTCGTCCACGTCGATCTCGCCGTTTTCGTCGTCATGCGCCATGACGAGGTAGCTTTGCGTGTGATGGAGCGCGCCGTGATACGGGCCGCGCAGAAAGCTCGTGGCCACGCGGGCGTCGTAAGCGAGCTGTTCCGCGACGGAGCGCGGCGCGACATCCACGCCTTCGAGCGGCGCGGCGACGCCGAGCAGGCCGACCAGCGCCGCGCCCACCGGACCGGCGAGCGAGCCTTCTTCGATCACGTAGCCGTCTTTGACGTTGGGAGTCCCGCGATGATCGATGAGGCCGGTAATCGTCGGCCCGACTGGAGGAATTTCGCCTTTTTCATGCGCGCCCCAGCCGACGCCGTTGATCACCGGCTCGGTGTTGTAGGCGAAGGCGAGCACGTCGCCATTGCCGGTGAAGTGTTTGCCGAGCATGCCGGAGACGCTCAAGCCCTGCTTGCGCGAGCGCAACAGCAATGCGGTCGAGCCGATCGTGCCGGCCGACACGATGACGATATCGGCGCTCACGAACAGATCGGGCGCGCCAAAGCTTTCGCGGCCGAGGCTCACCAGCTGGTAACCCACGATCCATTTGCCCGTGGCCGCGTCGCGCAGCACCGAATGGACGGCGGTACCCGTGAAAATCTGCGCGCCGTGCGCGACGGCGTCGGGCAGATAGTTCATGTGGGTCGAATTCTTTGCGTCGTAATTGCAGCCGGAATTGCAGTCGCCGCAGCCGACGCAAGCCTTCTGCTCGACGCCCGCGGCATTCGTGCGGTCCTCGAAGGTGACGGTGATCTCCGGACGCGAGAACTGGTCTTCCATGCCGAGCGCCTGCGCCGACCTTTCGAGTGCCTGCAATTTCGGCAACGTCGGATAGCTCTGCGGCACCCGCGACGGTTGCAGCATCGCTCGCGCGGCCACGTACCCTTTGTCGCGTCCATCCTTGTCGGCGCGCAACGCGGCCGGCCAGCGCGGATCGTCCCACAGACGCGGATCGGCTTCGAGCGCGACGTTCGCGTTGATCAGCGAGGTGCCGCCGAGACCGCAGCCGACTACCGCGTTCACATCGTCGTTCACATGCACTTCGAGCAACGCCAGCGGTGAGCCGATATGCGCCAGCGCCGTGTTGTATTGCACCTCCTCGGTGCCCTGAAACGGCGTGCGGGGAAATTCACCGGCCATGAATTCGCGCCCGCGTTCGAGCAGGCACACGCGGCGCCCGGCGCGCGCCATACGGCTTGCGGCTATCCCGCCGCCATAGCCGGAACCCACCACAACCACGTCGTAATGCGATTGGATTGCAGTCACGACGCTCGATAAGCGGTTCATCACGACCACCTCGTCTGGAATGGAATGCGGGGAAAGACAACCGGGACTTCGGAAGCAAGACGGCGTGCGGCGACAGCTTTTTTATCCTAGGCGGTGCGCGCTCACAAAAAAAGGCGCATCGTATGTGGCGCGCGGGCCTGCTGTGCCGCGTCCGGGGCGTCGTGAGAAGGTGACACGGGCCGGCGGGCGCCCGGCCGCGTCAATTAGGCGGCCGCTTCATTCATTTCGCTGTCGCTCGATTCGGCGGCGAGCAGGTTCAGCGCGAGCAGAATCGCCGGGCGATTGTCGACCTCGATCTCGATGCCGAGCACGTCCGTGAGCCAGCGGCCGATCTTGGTATTCGAAAAATCCTCGGCGCCAGCCGTCTTCTTCATGGTGACGCCGAGCTTGACGGCGCGATAGTGATACGAGGGCACACGATGCTGCGCTGCGACTGCCGACAGACCGCCTTTACCTTCCGAGCACCAGCCGAGGCTGCCGGCCAGCACGATCCGCTCCGGTTCGTCCAGGCTTTCGATAAAGGCGCGCGCCGAGAGCCGCACGCGCTGCTCGTCGAGGCCGTATTGCAGCAGCACGCTTTCCACCGGATCTTCCAGCGCCTGCGCGTGCAGATCGATTTCCTGCGCCATGCCGTCGTTTTCCATCGATACGTTGCGCTGATGGCCGGCGCTGCGCAGGCAGTCGATCAGGTAGCGGCGGAAATACGCGCACAATGCGTAGCCGTTGGACGGCGCGCTGTCGGCGCAGGCGTTGGTTTCGGTGTGGCCCGGCGCGAGGCGCAGCACCTTGGCGTAGATGAACTGGGCGACCAGTTCTTCCTTGTCCTCGCCGAGCGCCTGCAGTTCGAGCGGGTGATAGGTCCGCAAAGCCCGCTTGACCAGTTCGACCATCGACACCATTTCGTCGCCGGACAACCGGGTACGCCGGCGCCACAAATCCGGCAGGATTGCATCGTCGAGATTGCGGACGAACTCGTGGCTCGGAACTGCGCCCATGAAAACCTCCATAAGGGGAAAGGCAAGGAGCGCGGTGAGCCTGAACTGCAGGCGGGGTGTGGATGTTGAAGCTTTAAGGCCGCGCTGGAATGTGAAGCCAGTATGGTTTCCAGCGGCGGCTTCGCCTATATGGATTAAGTGGTAGCTGATGGGTAAACTGCCGGGTAAACCATCCGGCAAAGTGCATCTTATTCGTCTGAAGAGAAACGGGCTGCACTGGAATATTGCATCGCACTGCGGCTACGCAGTTGCATCGCAGACGCAGAGCCACGCCGTATCCGAAGTGTCCGATGCGGTTCGCGCCGCTTGCGTCGCGCGCCTCCGATCCACACAACCGAATTTGCCGAGTCCCAGGAGACCGCGTGATGCGGGCCGACCCGATCCAGCGTGCTATCGACGAAGACCTGGTGCGCGTGCTGTACGCGCAAGATCCGATCGCTTTCTTTTCGCACTGGTTTTCGATCGCGGTGCTGGTGGCGATTTACTGGCCGAAAATACCGTCGCCGCCGCTGTTCGTCGCGTGCTTTGGTTTCTATGCCGCGGCCAATTGCGCCGGCCTCGCGCTCTGGGTCTGCAATCGCCGTTACCCGAAGCTCGTCTCGCCGCGCGGCTGGATCATTCTTCACGCGGTGCGCGGCATGCTGCTTTACAGCGGGCCGGGCATCGCCGTTTGGTTCGCGTTCCAGAGTCCGCAGACCGATTTGCCGCTGCTGCACACGGTCATGCTCGTCACGCTGGCCGCCGGCGTGTTCATGGCGAATGGCTTCGACCTGCTGAATTTCTCGACCTCGATTCCGTTTCTGCTGTTTCCGTCGATCGTCATGCATTTCGGCGTGCATACGTTCGACCGCACGATTCTCGCCATCGTCCTCGCGTTTTTCTTCTGCGCGATCAACGTCTACGCGCTGAGTTATCGCAAGCTGTTCCAGCAGGTCGTGCAGGCGCGCGTCGATCAGCAATATCTGGCGGAGTCGCTGGCCGCGCAAAAACGCGTGGCCGAAGAAGCGAGCCTCGCCAAGACGCGCTTTTTTGCGGCCGCCAGTCACGACTTGCGCCAGCCGTTGCATGCGATCGGCCTGCTCGCGGCTTCGCTGAACGACGCGGCGGCAACGCCGGTGCAGCACGCGAAGACCGCCGAACACATCGTCTACAACGTCGAGGCGCTGAACCAGTTGTTCAACCAGGTGCTCGATCTGGCGCGGCTCGAAAGCGGCGTGACCCAGGTGATCCGGCTGCATTTCCGGCTGTCCGAACTGTTCGAGCGGGTCGGCAGCCAGTATCGTCCGCAGGCGGCCGCCAAGGGGCTGGCGCTGCGCATCGCGCCGACCGCGATGGTCGTGCACGACGATCCGGTGCTGCTCGAACGCGTGCTGAGCAATCTGCTGTCGAATGCGGTGCGTTATACCGAAGACGGCGCGATCTGGCTGGGCTTGCGCCGCGCCGGGCGGCAGACGGGCGGCTATATCGAAGTGCGCGACTCGGGCATCGGTATTCCCGCCGAGGAGCACGCGCGTATCTTCGAGGAGTTCTATCAGGTCGCCAATCCGCAACGCGACGCGCGCCAGGGGCACGGCCTCGGCTTGCCGACGGTGAAGCGGCTGGTCAGCATGCTGGGCGGCGAGTTGCAACTGCGCTCGGCGCCGGGCCGCGGGTCGGTGTTCCGCTTTCCGGTGCAGGCGGGCGACCCCGGCGGCATCGTCGCGAGCCTGAACGAAGCGGTGGCCGGCGGTCCGTCGGCGCAAGGGCGGCGCGTGCTGTGTATCGACGACGATCCATCGATTCTCGAAGGCCTCGCGAGTCTGCTGGGTCGCTGGGGTTGCAGCGTGCTCGGCGCGCGCGACGAGATCGATGCGCTCGCGGCGCTCGAAGGCGGCTTCGTGCCCGATGCCGTGCTGTGCGACTACCAGTTGGCAAATCACCGTACCGGCGCACAGGCGCTCACGGCCGTGCGCAACGTGCTCGCGCGCGCGGGACACGACAACGTGGTGACGCTGCTGATCACGGGCGACATGGCGTCGGCCGAACTGGCGGCACTCGCCTTGCAGGGCATTCCGGTGCTTCATAAACCGGTCACGCCGGCGCGCTTGCGGCGCACGCTCGAGATGCTGTGGCAGCAGGCCGAACTGGACAAGGGGCGGGCGGCCGCCGCGTTGGCATTACGCGTGGATCAAACGGGAAATGAAGTGGGCGGGCGGCTCGCGGGTGGCGGGATGCGGGCCGCCGAGAATGTGGCGCAAGGTGAAACGAGGTTGAGAGCGCAGAGTCAGTCGCAAGGCAGCCAGTCGCAGACTGCTCAGTCACAGGCCAACCAGTCACAGAGCGAACCGCAGAAGTAGACGTAGAGCGGACAGTGCAAACAGGCGGCGCGCACGCCGCCCTTCGTCGATCTCGTGCTACAGGGTTTTCCCGGCTTCCAGCCAGCCGTTGATGACGGCGATCGCCGTCGACCGGTTATGCACGCCGAGCGCCCGGAAGATCACCGACAGATGCACCTTCACCGTGCCTTCCGCGACACCCAGGTCGCGCGCGATCATCTTGTTGGTCCAACCGCGATGCACGAGCCGCATGATGTCTTGCTGACGCGGCGACAGGTTCTCCAGCAGATGCTGCTGGTGCGGCTGCAGTGCCGGGATTTGCGTGAGGGGCTCCGTCAGCGTGGCGCCGCCGCTCTGGCTGGTGGCGTGCGCGCCGACCGGAGCCGCATGTTGTAGCGCCGGATCGGCGACCGCTTCGGCGCGCGCGGGCGCGGCCTGTGTATCGCGCGAGCCCAGCAGGCTGAGGGCTTCCATCGGCACATAAGCGCCGCCTGACAGCACCAGTTCGATCGCCTTGAGCATGACGCTGGCGGGCTGGCGCTTCGGTACGAAGCCGAGCGCGCCGGCGGCCAGCACCGCGCGCATTTCGTCGGGCGATTCTTCGGCGGAGAGAACGACGAGCGGCAGCGCGGGGTTCGCCTTCAACAGCACTTCGAGCGATGAAGCGCCGCTCATCCCCGGCATATGCAGATCGACGATGGCAAGATCGTGATCGGCGTCGGGACGCGCGAGCATGGCGAGCGTCTCCCAGTTGTCGGCTTCGTCGAACTGGGCGTCGGGATCGAGGCCGCGTAGCATGCCTTTGACGCCTTGCCGGATCAATTCATGGTCGTCGGCTACAAGAAACTTCATGATGTCTCCGCGAGTCGGGCCTGCCCGATGTGGGCTACCGCCGTTATAGGGTCTCGTTTTACTTCTAGCCTCGTGAATCGCATCATTGCCGCCCACCCCGCGATCATATGCCTGATCGGTGGCGCGGCGCATCTTCCGGCGACTTCCCCAAGGGGACTTCCGCCGGGACGCCGCCAAATGCCAGTTTATTTGTTAAATCGCCGTCGGGTCCGATGCACCGCATGATGTCCAAGGCAGGTCTCTCGCACATAGGTTTTCGGCTTGCTTGGTAGACGAGCCGAATCGCCCTTTTTTGAAGGCGTCCATGCAGGATTCCGAAGGTTATGCGCGCCGGATCGAAGCGCGCTGAAGCAGTCTCTATTTGACTGCAAATAACGTCGCATTCATCAGAATCTTGAATGCGAATCCGAGCGACATCGCCGAGCCCACGCCGAAGCACCACAGCGCGATGAACCAGAGCCAGCCCGGCAGTTTGCGCGCCGGCGCCGCGGTTGCCGTCAATGCGCCGTGAGTCGCGCCGGAGTTCGTCTGCTTAGTGATAGTGATGTTGGTCGCCATGACGCACCTTGCCGCGAAATACCCAATAACCCATCGTCGTGTAACCGATGATGATCGGCAGAATCACGGCTGCGCCGGCCAGCGTGAACATCTGGCTCGAGCGCGGCGCGGCCGCTTCCCACAGCGTCATGCTCGACGGAATCGCATACGGCCACAAGCTCACCAGCAACCCCGCGTAGCCGAGCAGCACCAGCAGCAGCGCGAGCGCGAACGGCGTGTTGTGATGCCGCTCACGCACCGCGCGATGCATGAGGAATGCAGCGACCGCCACGAGGAACGGCACCGGCAGCAGACGATAGAAGAGGCCGTCGTGGAACCAGCGTTGCGCGATATTCGGATCCTGCAGCGGCGTCCACAGGCTGACCATCGCGACGAAGCCGAGCAGCACGATCGTCAACGGCCAGACCACGCGATGCAGGCGGCGTTGCAGATCGCCTTCGGTCTTCGCCACCAGCCAGCAGCAGCCGAGCAGCGCGTAGGTCACCACGAGCCCAAGGCCCGTGAGCAGGCTGAACGGTGTGAGCCAGCCGAAAGCGTCGCCGGCATACGCGCCGTCGACCACCGGAATGCCTTGCAGGAACGCGCCCAGCGCAATGCCCTGAAAGAACGTCGCGCCCGCCGAGCCGCCGATGAACGCGAGGTCCCACAAATGCTTCGTACGATTGGCCTTGGCGCGAATCTCGAACGACACGCCGCGAAAGATCAGACAGACGAGCATGAAGATCAGCGGCAGATACAGCGCGGACAGCACGGTCGAGTAGACCGCGGGAAACACGGCGAACAGACCCGCGCCGCCGAGCACCAGCCAGGTTTCGTTGCCGTCCCACACCGGCGCGACGGTGTTCATCATCAGGTCGCGTTCCTTCTCATCGGGGAAGAACGGGAAGACGATGCCGATGCCCAGATCGAAGCCGTCCAGCACCACATACATGAAAAGGCCCAGCGCGATGATCGCGGCCCATACTACGGTTACGTCCATGTTCTTTCTCTATCGCAAGTAGCGGGTGAAGCAGGGTGGTTCAGGCGGCGTCGATCATGTGATCGGCGGCGGAGAGGGGACGGCGCGCGGTCTGATTCGGCAAGCGCGCCGGCGCTTCATGCGGCGTGTGTCCGGGCAGCGCGGGACCCGCGCGCATCAGCTTGAGCATGTAGTAGACGCCGGTGCCGAACACGAGGAAGTACACGACCACGAAGGTCATCAGCGAGATGCCGACCTGCTGCGTGGTGAGCGGCGACACGGCCTGCGAGGTGCGCATCACGCCGTACACGACCCACGGCTGACGGCCCGCTTCGGTGGTGACCCAGCCGGCCAGCAGCGTGATGAAGCCGGTCGGTCCCATCGCCACGGCGACGCGCTGGAACCACTTCGATTCGAACAGGCGTCCACGGCGGCGCAGCACCCAGGCGGCCACCGACATCAGGATCATCAGCACGCCGAGGCCGGCCATGATGCGGAAGCTCCAGAACACCACCGTCGAGTTCGGCCGGTCTTGCGGCGGGAATTCCTTGAGGCCGCGAATTTCGCCGTCCCAGCTATGCGTGAGGATCAGGCTGCCGAGGTGCGGAATCGACACGGCGTAGCGCGTGGTTTCCGCCTGCATGTCGGGAATGCCGAACAGGTTCAGCGCGGTGCCGCCTTTCTCGGTGTTCCACAGACCTTCGATCGCCGCAATCTTGGCGGGCTGATATTCGCGCGTGTTCAAACCATGCTGATCGCCGACGAACGCCTGGATCGGCGTGAGGATCAGCAGGAGCCAGAGCGCCATCGAGAACATCTTCTTGACGGCCGGATCGCGCCGTCCGCGCAGCAGATGCCACGCGCCTACCGCCGACACCACCAGCGCCGCGACGATGAACGCCGCGAGCGCCATATGCGCGAGCCGGTACGGAAACGACGGATTGAACACGATCTTGAACCAGTCCAGCGGCACGACACGGCCGTTGACGACTTCGAAGCCTTGCGGCGTTTGCATCCAGCTATTGGAGGCGAGAATCCAGAAGGTCGAAATCAGCGTGCCGATCGCCACCATCAGCGTGGCGCCGAAGTGTGCGCGCGGACTGACGCGCTGCCAGCCGAACAGCATGATGCCGAGGAAGCCCGCTTCGAGGAAGAACGCGGTCATCACTTCGTACATCAACAGCGGACCGGTGACGGGGCCGGCGAAACTGGAGAAGCCCGACCAGTTGGTGCCGAACTGATAGCTCATCACCACGCCGGAAACCACGCCCATGCCGAAGGCCACTGCGAAGATCTTCGACCAGAACAGGCAAAGGTCTTTGTAGTACGCCTTGCGGGTTTTCAGCCAGCGCCATTCGAGAACGGCGATGAAGCTGGCGAGGCCGATGCTGAGCGCCGGAAAAACGATGTGGAACGAGACGGTGAACGCAAACTGGATGCGGGCGAGATCGAATGCCGATAGAGCGGAGTTCATGAGCGTGACGTGCTTGAAGTGCGTGGGGTCCGCAGGAGCGGACTACGCGCGTCGACCGTTGTCGGTGCGCACTGCGCTGGGCAGATGGCGCAAGAGTAGGGGATGGTCGATTTTTTTGCTGCGACGCGACGTGCGTCAAAAAACCACCTCGTTTTGTGGCGATTTTCTTTTTTGGGACGGCAAATCGTTGATGGGTATCAAGTTTCTCTGATTGCCTTGCTGCGCGCGATGCGAACGTTTTCCACGCTTTGGCTGTGCAACTGCGGCAATCGACCGCGCTGCAGCATTGTCGCATGGGCGGATTCGAGCACGCTTCTGATCCGAGTCCGGCGTTTTCCTGCGGCAGCTACGGCAGCTGCAAGGCGAGTCGATCGGCAAGGCGATGTTCGGCAATTGGGATCGGCTCGTCAGCAACCGACAATCACTCCGTCCGAACCGACTTTCCATGCGCGCGGCGGCTAGCCAATAAGCCCGTTTGCTCATACCATGCAGGCAGCCAGACGGCAGCGTTTTTCGAAAGAGCGCATGCTACTTACGCGTGCACGCCGTGTAGCCATTCCAGTATTTTTTCCCGTTATTCGCTTCGATTAGTCATAGCCGACGTACCGGCCGAACGGCCCGGCGCGTCGCGAATCCGTCATCAACGTGTGGTCCTAGGCATGCCGTGCCTGAACGGGCGTCGTGTCGCGTGCCGCGCGAATGGTTCGAGAAGGCACGCTTCATCCACCTGCCGGCAACGGCAGACTTCAACTAAAAGGAGTAGCAGATGAGCACGATCAAGACGAAAGACGGTACGCAGATTTTCTACAAGGACTGGGGCAAGGGCCGCCCGGTCGTCTTTTCGCACGGCTGGCCGTTGAGCGCGGACGCCTGGGACGCGCAGATGCTGTTTCTCGGTAGCAAAGGTTTTCGCGTGATCGCGCATGACCGGCGCGGGCATGGCCGCTCGGAGCAGACGTGGGACGGCAACGACATGGATACCTACGCCGACGATCTCGCGGCGCTGATCGAACACCTCGATCTGCAGGACGCCACGCTCGTCGGCCATTCGACGGGCGGCGGCGAAGTCGCGCATTACATCGGCCGCCATGGCACGCAACGCGTCGCGAAGGCCGTGCTGATCGGCGCGGTGCCGCCGTTGATGCTGAAGACCGAGAGCAATCCGAACGGCACGCCGATCGACGTGTTCGATGGCATCCGCAAAGGTGTCGAAGACGACCGCTCGCAGTTTTTCAGGGATCTCGCGCTGCCGTTTTACGGCTACAACCGTCCGGGCGCGAAGGTGTCGCAAGGCGTGATCGATTCTTTCTGGGTCCAGGGCATGGCCGGCTCGATCAAGGGGCTGTACGACTGTATCAAACAGTTCTCCGAAGTCGACTACACGGAAGACCTGAAGAAGATCGACGTGCCGACCCTGGTGCTGCACGGCGACGACGACCAGATCGTGCCGATCGATGCGGCGGGCCGTTTGACCGCGAAGATCGTGAAGAACGCCACGCTGAAGGTCTATCCGGGCGGCCAGCACGGCATGTGCACCGTCGAGGCCGCCAAGGTGAACGGCGATCTGCTGGAGTTCATCGGGTCGTAATGCAGTGACGCGGTGGTGCGGTGATATGTGTTGATGCCGCGAGTGCGGCGGGTCGCGGGCAGGCACGCGCGACCGGTCGAACTCGAACCTGAACCGCGGGCCGTACTCGCGCCCGCGGTTCGAGCCGTTTCAGGCGGTCGGCCAGCCGATGCGCGCCGCTCGTCGCAATGACGAGCGCACCACCAGCCGGTGGAACGGCGCGATCGCGAGAATATAGAAACGGCCGAGTCGATTGTGGCAATGCACGACGGTGGACAGGATCAGATAGCGCGAGCGGCCTTCGCGTGTGCCACGGGTCTGCTGCAGCACTGACACCCGGAAGTCGAGATGACGGTCGTTCTCGCCGAGAATGATCTCGTGCGCGCTACGCGTATAGATCCTGAAGATGTCGAGGCGCTCCCTTGCGGCGGCGGGATCCTTGATGCTGCGTAACTGCCTGGCAGTCTTCAAGCCAACACGCGCGACGATCGCATCGCGCACGCTCATCAACCTCGCGACCCATCCCGCCTGATGCGCGAACACGAAGCGCGCGAGCAATTCCGGATCGTCGATGGCGTTCTCGGGCAGGCGGACGGCATACGCGTCGGCCAGGTCCGGCGCGTCGTACAAACGCGCGACGCCTGATTCAGCCGGTAGGGCGACGGATTGCACGGGACAGTGGGCAGTGAGCATGGTGACGTGCGGCGCTAAACAATGAATCGACGAGGGGCGCTGCGCCGGGTCATGGCGGCAGCTCGGCTTACGCGTGAGCGCATCAAGTCTACGCGCTTGCGTGCGCCTGCGCGCAGCCGGCCGACGCGGTTCTGCACGTCGCGGATTCCGCCTAAAAACACGTTTCTAGTTATACGATGTCACATGAATAGGCGCCGCGTATTTGCTTGTTTAATAGGGGAAATCTAGCTGTAAGCAAGCATGAATAAGGGTAAGTGCCTAATTGAAATCCGGCCTAGCATCGCTGATAGTACGTTATCGTACAACTATCGCTGAACAGGTCAATACCGTCGTCATGACAGAAGCGACTGCTGTACCCCAGTTCGATCGCGCGCGGCGCAGGAAAGGAACCTTATGAAGAAGATTGCTCTGAGTGGAGCCGGTGGCCAGCTAGGCTCGGTGGTGCGCGCGGCGTTGATCGCACGCGGCACGCCGTTGCGTTCGGCGGCGGGCTCGAAGGCCCTCGTGCCGCTCGTGGAAGGCGAGGACGTGATGCACGGCGACCTGCGCGATCCGGCGGTCGTGGATCGTCTGCTGGAAGGCGTCGACGTCCTGATCCATTTCGCGGGCACGAGCGTGGAGCGTCCGCTGCCCGAGATTATCGAAAACAATCTGCGCGGGCTCGTCGAAGTGTACGAAGGCGCGCGCCGGCAGGGCGTGAAGCGCATCGTGTTCGCGAGCTCCAATCACGCGATCGGCATGTATCCGGTCACCGAGCATCTCAGCCTCGACTGCGAACTGCGTCCGGACGGTTTCTACGGATTGAGCAAGGTGTGGGGCGAAGCGCTCGCCAGAATGTACTGGGACAAGCACGGCATCGAAAGTGTTTGCGTGCGCATCGGCAGTTGTCTCGAACGGCCGACCGAGCCCCGGCACCTGAGCACCTGGTTCGGTCATCGCGATCTGCTGCATTTCCTCGATCGCTGCGTCGAAGCGGAGAACGTAGGCTTCCTGACCATCTGGGGCGTGTCGGCCAACACCCGCAGCTGGTGGGACAACAGCGGCGCCGAACGTCTGGGCTATCAGCCGACGCAGGATGCCGAGGTCTACGCGGAAGAAATTCTCGCGCGACCGAATCCGCTCGACGCGCTGGGCCAGCGCTTCCAGGGCGGCAGCTTCGTGGGTATCGATTATTCGCGCGATGATGCCGCTCCGGACGGCTCGGCCGCTTCCGCTACGCGGCCTGTTTGAGCCGTTCAGGATCACGAGGAGACGCAGCAATGAAAATCAAGGGCATCCGCTGGTGGATGGTCAGTCTGGTCGCGGCCGGGCTCATTATCAATTACCTCGCGCGCAATACGCTGTCAGTCGCGGCGCCGACGCTGATGAAAGACCTCCACATCACCACCGAGCAGTATGCGCACGTGGTCGTGGCGTGGCAGCTTTGCTATGCATTCATGCAGCCGGTCGCGGGCTTCCTGCTCGACACGGTCGGCACCAAGATCGGCTTTGCGGCGTTCGCGCTGGCATGGTCGCTGGCTTGCGCGGCGGCGGCGTGGTCGACGGGCTGGCGCAGCCTCGCGTTCTTCCGCGGCCTGCTCGGCATCGCCGAGGCGGCCGGCATTCCGGCCGGCGTCAAGGCGACGAGCGAGTGGTTCCCCGCCAAGGAGCGCTCGGTGGCGATCGGCTGGTTCAACATCGGCTCGTCGATCGGTGCGTTGCTAGCGCCGCCGCTGGTGGTGTGGGCGTTGCTGCGCGGCGAGTGGCAGTTGGCCTTCGTGATCGTCGGCGTGGCCGGGATTGTGTGGAGCGTGCTGTGGATGGTGCTCTACAAGCATCCGCGCAACCAGAAACTGTTGGGCGACGCTGAACGCGACTACATTCTCAGCGGCCAGGAAACGAAGCACAGCGACGCCGGCGCCGCCAAGCGCAGTTGGATCGCGATGCTCGGTAGCCGCGACTTCTGGGCGATCGGGATTCCGCGCATGCTCTCCGAACCGGCCTGGCAGACCTTCAACGCGTGGATTCCGCTGTACATGATGACCGAGCGTCACATGAACCTGAAGGAAGTCGCGCTGTATGCATGGATGCCGTTTCTGGCGGCCGACATTGGCTGCGTGCTGGGCGGCTATCTTAGCCCGCTGTTTCACAAGTACGCGAAGGTGTCGCTGTTCACGTCGCGCAAGATGGTGTTCGTGGTCGGCGCGTTGTTCATGATCGGACCGGCTTGCGTGGGCCTCGTGGCGAGTCCTTATGTGGCGGTGGCGCTGCTGTGCGTCGGCGGTTTTGCGCATCAAACCTTATCGGGTGCGCTGTACGCGATCACGTCCGATATGTTCGGCAAGAACGAAGTCGCTACCGCGACCGGCATGGGCGGCATGGCGGGCTATCTGGGCGCTGCTGCGTTCACGGCGCTGTTCGGCGTGCTGGTTACGCAGATCGGCTACAGTCCGCTGTTCGTGGTGCTGGCGGTGTTCGACATCATCGCGGCCGCTGTGGTGTGCCTGCTGGCGAAGAGCGCCGACAAGACGCCGGAGCCGCACTGGACGCCGACTGGCGCGGTGGTCAAGTGAGTCTGGCCGGGTCACGATGAATTCCGGACGCTGATCAGTCGAGCCGGGAAAATGGAAATGGCGGCGCTTTCGGGCGCCGCCATTTTTTTGCCTTGTTCACTGCATGTCCTGAATCTTCACGGCTGGACGAAGCTCGCGCTTCGCCCAGCCGTTCAACCGCTTGCTGCTTAACGCTTATCAACGACTGTCGTGTTATAGACCGTCGCGCCAATCACCACGTTACTCAACGTAATGCCATTGACGTTGTACGCGTAGATCGGCCCAGGCGTGGTCGCGCTCGCGGGTCCGGCCGAGACCGCCGTGCCGAGATTGCAGTTAGAGATCATCACGCCGCTGATCGGCGGAATGGTCGGCGTCGGGGCCGCGCCGTTGTAGTCGAACGCGACGGGGCCTTGAGCGACGATCGCCTGAAAGCACGAGCCGGTCACGCCGTTGAGCGTCACGTTGCTCGCCGTCACGTTCGAAATGTTCACGTTCTGCACGACCGCCGGCCGGATTCGAATGGCGTCGTTCGCCGGTTGATAATCGCAGTCGAACGTGATCAGGCCGCCCTGTGCCGCCGACGGATTGGCCGCGCTCGCCGTCACGACGCCGAGCGGCACCGTGGCGTTGATCGGGCTGCCGCTCAGCAACGCGCTGCCGTAGCCCGCGCCTTTCAGACTGACGCCGTTCGGTAGCGTAACGGTATCGACATAGAAGTTCTTCACGAAGCCGCCGCGATTCATATTCGTCTTGATCCGAATCGCGATGTTCAGCGGATTGGTCGCCCAGTTCTGATTCAGCATCTGCAGATTGCGGGCGTAGATATTCTGCACGCCGCCACCCATTTCACTGCCGAGCGTGATGCCGCCGTGGCCGCTGTTCATGACGCAGTTCTGGATCACGTGATTCTGCGCGGGGCCGTATTGCGTATCCAGATCCTTGCCCGACTTGATCGCAATGCAGTCGTCGCCGGTGTTGAACGTGACGCTGTCGCACAACACGTTGTTGCAGGCGTCGGGATCGAAGCCGTCGTTATTCGGGCCGATGCTGTTGGTCGTCACGCCGCGAATCACGACGTTCTTGCAATCGGTCGGATGATGCTGCCAGAACGGCGTGTTGTTCGTGCTGTAGTTCTCCATCAACACATTCGTGCAGCCGATGAACTCGACCATGCACGGGCGCAGATAGTGGCCGACGCCGAAGACTCGCTGCGCAACCGGCACGCCGGCTTCGGAGAGTGCGGGCAGGTAGTTCTGGTCCTCCTGCCAGGGTGTCGTGGGACTGGTCAGTTGCGCATAGAGCGTGTCGGAAATGCCGGGCGCGGCGGTCTTCAGGTCGACGTTCTTCGGATTGAGATACGCCTGCGACGGCGTCGACGAACTCACGCAACCGTACGCGCCATTCGATCCCTTGAAGGTCCACCAACACGTGGCGGTGTTGCCGCTGCCGGCGAACGGCGTCATGGCTTGCCCGTTGAGCACCGAGGTCGCGTCTTCGCCGGTCAGGGCGATGTTGGTCTGGTTGCGTGCGTAGACCGGCGAGCCGTAGTTCAGGCAATCGTTCGCCTGCCAGCGGCTATAGAACAGATTGCCGTTGGCGCCGCAGGCGACCGGGCCGTCCTTTGCGTAGTCCGCCGGGTTCGGGCTGAAATAGATCGTGCAGTTCGCGCTGAGGTGGAAGTTCACGTTGCTCAGCAGCACGATCGGTCCGGCGCAATACCATGTGCCGGCCGGCACGACCACGCGTCCGCCGCCGGCCGCGTTGCAGGCCTGGATGGCGGCGAGAAACGCGGGGCGCGAGTCGAACGAAGCGGCTGCGTTGGTCAGGTTCGAACCGGGACTCGCGACCGATGCCGAGCCCGTGTACGGATTGGTTGCGGCGACCACGGCGCACGGCGCGGCGCCGTACTGCGTGACCACGAAATCGCGTGCCGCGAACATCGATTGGGTGATGCCTTGCAAGGACGCGATGATCTGCGTCGCGGCGCCGGAGGTTCCCCAGATCGGATCCTGTACGACAGGCGGCGCGGATGTGCCGCCGTTGACGGAACCGCCGCATGCAGACAAACCACCGAGCAGGGTTGCCCCCGCTGACGTACCCGCCAGCACGATAAACGCGCGGCGAGCGGGAGAATTCGGTTCAGCCTGGCCGGGCGTTTTCGATGTTGCCCGCTTGCCGTTGGTTCTATCTATGGTTGCCACGGATGTCTCCTTGCCCTTTGCGGGCGTTGTCAATAATCGTTGCTACTTTCGAGATGCAGCTCGTCGAAACTGTTTTGTTTACGTAAGGTATCCTTAATATTTGTAAAAAGACTTTGCCGATGAAAACGACGCAACTTTTGTCAACTCGCGGCGAAGGAGGCGAACGCACGAATGCGCCGCTGCTTGCCTATCTTTTAGGGCAAGCGGAGCGGCGCATCAAAAAGCGGCGAGCGGCTTAAGCGGTTTTCTGGCCGATTTCGTGATCGGCGAGGAATTCGAGCGCGCGCACCATCGCCGAGTGATCCCACGCCTTGCCGCCGTGCGCGACGCAGGCGTTGAACAGCGCCTGGCAGGTGGCGGTATTCGGCAGGGACACGCCGAGCGATTGCGCGGTCGAGAGCGCGAGGTTCAGATCCTTCTGGTGCAGTTCAATGCGGAAGCCCGGATCGAAGGTGCGTTTGGTCATGCGTTCGCCGTGCACTTCGAGAATGCGCGACGACGCGAAGCCGCCCATCAGCGCCTCACGCACGCGCGCCGGATCGACACCGGCCTTGGAGGCGAGCAACAGCGCCTCGCCGACTGCCTCGATGGTCGCTGCGACGATCACCTGGTTGGCCACCTTGCACACCTGGCCGGCGCCGACGCCTCCAATCAACGTGACGTTCTTGCCCATCATGTCGAAGAGCGGCTTGACGCTCTCGAAGGTCGCCGTTTCGCCGCCCACCATGATGGTCAGCGAGCCCGCCTTGGCGCCGACTTCGCCGCCCGACACCGGCGCATCCAGATACTCCGCGCCGCTCTCGCGCACGCGGGCCGCGAACTCGCGCGTGGCCATCGGCGAAATCGAGCTCATGTCGACCACGGTTTGTCCCGCGCGCAATACGCTCGCAAGACCCTGTTCGCCGAACAGCACGCGCTCGACGTCGGGCGTATCCGGCACCATGATGAAAATCACGTCGGCCTGCGCGGCCACGGCGGCGGGGCTGTCGCACGCGACGGCGCCCGCCTGGACGAGATCGTCGGGCACGCCGCTGCGCGTGAACGCTGCCAGCGCGACGCCGTTCTTGAGTAGGTTGGCGGCCATGGGCTTGCCCATGATGCCGAGTCCGATAAAGCCTGCTTTTTGCATGGAATGCTCCGAAGATGTCATGGCGGCCGGGTTACTGCTGGCCCGCCTGTTTCTGCATGAAGTGTTTTTGAACCGTCTGCGCGGCGCCTTTCAGCAGCCCCATATCCGCGCACACCGCGACGACGCGGCAGCCCATGGAGATATAGCGCTCCGCATCGGCCTGCACCGGGGCGAGGATGCCGCTGGGCTTGCCCGCGGCCTGCGCGCGTTCGAACACGCGCGCGATCGCCTGTTGCACGTCGGGATGATTCGGGTTGCCGAGTTGGCCGTAAGCGGCAGCAAGGTCGGAGGGGCCGACGAACACGGCGTCCACGCCGTCGACGGCGAGAATCTCGTCGATCGCGTCGACGGCTTTACGGCTTTCTATTTGCACGATCACGCAGACGTTGTCGTTGGCGACGCTAAAGTAATCGGCCACGGTCGCATAATGGTTGCCGCGATGACTTACCGACACGCCGCGAATGCCCTGCGGCGGGTAGCGCGTAGCGGCGACAGCGCGGGCTGCGTCGTCGGCGCTTTCCACGAACGGCACCAGAAAATTCGAGAAGCCGCTGTCGAGGAGCCGCTTGATGAACACGCTGTCGTTGGCGGGCGGCCGCACGACCGGTGCGCTGGCGCTGTCCTTGAGCGCCATCAACTGGGGGATCAGCGTGAGGACGTCGTTCGGCGCGTGCTCGGCATCCAGCAGCATCCAGTCGAAACCGACAATGCCGAGCAGCTCGGTGACGATCGGGCTGGCGAGCGACGCCCAGCAGCCGATCAGGGTTTCACCGCCGCAGACTGCCCGGCGGAAACTATTGGGTAAGGGCTGGTAAGGTGTAACGGCTGGCATGGGCTGGTTTCCTCGAACGACAATGGATCGGGCAAGCTCCGACGACGGCTCAACATGAGTTATAGGTCGTCGTATGTCTTGGTTGCAGATTAGCACCGGCCTCGCCGGTTGTAACGGCCACGTAAACCCGAATTCCTCGCCAGGCAAGCGTTTGAGGTTGCGCGCATGCCTCACAATGTTGTAGGATGACTTATATCTTAGGCCTTCACTCAAGGAAAGCAAATGTTGATTACCGGCGAAATGCTGATCGGCCGCCAAGCGGTGCGCGGCGAGGAAAAACCATTGCATGCGTTCAATCCTGCCACGGGATCCGATATCGCGGAGCCGGTTTTTGGCAGCGGCTCGGTGGCCGTCGTCGGACGGGCGTGTGAGTTGGCGCAGCAGGCGTTCGATCCGTACCGCCAACTGCCGCTCACGGTGCGCGCCGAGTTTCTCGAGCGTATCGCCGACGGCATCACGGCGTTGGGCGATGCGCTGATCGAACGGGCGCACCAGGAATCGGGTCTGCCGAAGGCGCGTCTCGAAGGCGAGCGCGGCCGTACCACCGGCCAGCTCAAGCTGTTCGCGCAAGTCGTGCGCGCCGGCCAGTGGCTCGCCGCCACGCTCGATTCGCCGCTGCCGGAGCGCAAGCCGCTGCCGCGCTCCGACCTGCGCATGCAGAAGATTCCGCTCGGCCCGGTCGCGGTGTTCGGCGCCAGCAATTTCCCGCTCGCGTTTTCGGTGGCGGGTGGCGACACGGCGGCGGCGCTCGCAGCCGGCTGCCCGGTGGTGGTGAAGGCGCATCGCGCTCACCTCGGCACCTCGGAGATGGTCGGCCGCGTGATCCAGCGTGTCGCGCAGGAAATGGACTTGCCTGAAGGTGTGTTCTCGATGATCGTCGGCGCGGGTAATTCCGTCGGCGAGGCGTTGGTCGCGCATCCGGCGATCAAGGCCGTTGGCTTCACCGGTTCGCGCGCGGGCGGCACGTCGCTGATGCGCGTCGCGGCGGCGCGTGCCGAGCCGATTCCGGTCTACGCGGAAATGAGCAGCATCAATCCGGTGTTCCTGCTGTCGAATGCGCTGGCTGAGCGTGGCGAGAGCATCGCGCGCGGCTTCGTCGATTCGCTGGTGCTCGGCGCCGGTCAGTTCTGTACCAATCCGGGTCTCGCGATTGCCGTCGACAGCGACACGCTCGAGCGTTTCATCGCCACCGCCTCCGACGCGCTGAGTGGCAAGCCCGCGCAAACCATGCTGACGTCCGGCATCTGCGCCGCTTACGCAGAAGGCGAGGGCAAGCTGGCGACGACGAAGGGCGTCGAGGCCGCGGCTCGCGGTGTCGAGACAAGCGGCCCGACCCAGGCGCGCGCCGCGTTGTTCGTGACCGATGCGCAGACGTTCCTCGCCACGCCCGCGCTGGAAGACGAGGTGTTCGGCCCGGCGTCGACCATCGTGCGTTGCAAGGACGAGCAGGAACTGCTCGCGGTCGCTGAGTACTTTGACGGCCAGTTGACCGCCACGGTGCAGATGGACAGCGCCGATCTGCCGGCGGCGAAAAAGCTGGTGCCGATTCTCGAACGCAAGGCCGGCCGGATTCTGGTGAACGGTTTCCCGACGGGCGTCGAGGTGTCGCACGCGATGGTGCACGGCGGCCCGTTCCCGGCTACATCTGATAGCCGCGCGACGTCGGTTGGCACGACGTCGATCGAGCGGTTCCTGCGTCCGGTGTGCTACCAGGATTTCCCGGCCGATCTGCTGCCGGAAGCGCTGACTGACAGCAACCCGCTGGACCTGTGGCGTCGTCGCGATGGCGAGATCAAGCGCAGCTAAGTGGCGAATGATCGAGTGAGATGAAAAATATGGCCGGGATATCCCGGCCATATTTTTTTATTGGGTCCGCCGAGGCGAACCCGATTCGAAGGCGAACCGAATCAGCTATTCGCCTCAGCGGCTTCGTTGGCGCGCCGCAGACGCTCGCGGCTATTGGACAGATGCATGCGCATGGCCGCGCGCGCGCCTTCCGCGTCGTGGCGCGTGATCGCTTCGAGAATGCTTTCATGCTCGAGATTGACGAGCGACAGATACGCGTCCGGTTCCGCGCGCGCAATGCCCGCCGAGTCGAGCCGGTTACGCGGAATCAGCGCGCTGCCCATTTGCGTGAGGATGTCGACGAAATAGCGGTTGCCGGTGGCGCGCGCCACTGAGATATGAAACTGCAGATCGGCGTCGACACTGTCCAGCCCGTTATGGCGCGTGGCTTCGATCGCGTCGAGCGCGGCGCGCATGCGCGCGAGGTCGTCCGGCTTGGCGCGCTGGGCGGCGAGACCCGCGCATTCCGTTTCCAGGCTGATGCGCAGTTCCAAAATCGACAACACGTCGCGCAGGGTGGTGGCGGGCACCATGTCGATGCCCAGCTTTTCGCGCTGCGGTTCCAGCACGAAGCTGCCGATGCCGTGCCGCGTCTCGATGATCTTGCCCGCCTGCAAACGCGAAATCGCCTCGCGGATGACGGTGCGGCTCACGCTCAGCGTGACCATGAGTTGCGATTCGGTCGGCAGTTTGTCGCCGGGCTTCAAGGCGTTGGACGCAATTTGCTCGGTCACGTAGCTGACGACGAACTCGGCAAGATTACGCGCGCGTCGTGGCGGTGCCGCGGATGCCAGTGGTGTAGCCATCGAAAACGCCCCTTGAATCAGATAGTTGCAGACACTTCATGCGTTTCATTATACCGTCGTCTGACGACTGATTATAACCACGCCATATCATTTTGCGGGCCGGCGTCCGATACCACGCCGGAGTCCCTTTCTAGCCTGCGTTTCACGCTGCGGCGACACTCATTTCGCCGTCCGCAGGGAAGTACGATAACCGCTGCGTGATCAGCTCGGCCGCAGTTCGACCCGCTTGATGTCTTTCACGATCACGAGATAGCTGAACACCGTGAGCAGGGCGTTGATGCCCACGAACACCAGCGCGCCGTTGAACGACCCGGTCTTCGCCACGAGATAGCCGATCACGATCGGCGTCACGATGCCGGCGACGTTGCCGAACATATTGAAGATCGCACCGGACAGGCCGAGCGCTTCCTTCGGCGATGTATCGGCGACGACAGCCCAGCCGAGCGCGCCGATGCCTTTGCCGAAGAACGCGAGCGACATGAGTGCGACGACGACCCAATCGGTGGAAACATAATTGCAGCCGATGATGCACACCGACAGCAGCATGCCGCCGACGATCGGCACCTTGCGCGCGATCGTCAGCGAATGACCACGGCGGATCAGCCCGTCGGAGAGAATGCCGCCGAGCACGCCGCCGGAGAATCCGCAAATCGCCGGCAGCGAGGCGACCAGACCCGCTTGCAGGATGGTCATGCCGCGCGCCTGCACGAGGTAGATCGGAAACCAGGTCAGGAAGAAGTAGGTCAACACGTTGATGCAGTACTGCGCGAGATAGACGCCGAGCAGCATGCGGTTGCTGAGCAGTTGGCGAACCAGAGACCAGCCGCCGGTATTTTCGATCTTGTCGGTGGAGCGGGTTTTCTTCTGCCCGTCGACCACGCCGCCGCCCTGTTCGATGTACTCCAGTTCAGCGCGCGAAACACGCGGATGGTCCGCGGGATTCTTCATGACCTTCAGCCAGGTGAGCGCGAGCAGAAGCCCCATCACGCCCATCACGACATAGACCATGTGCCAGCCGAATGCGTGGGTAAGCCACGCCATCAGCGGCGTGAAGATGACCGCGGCGAAGTATTGCGCCGAATTGAAAATGGCCGACGCCGTGCCGCGTTCGTTGGTCGGGAACCAGCTCGCCACCACCTTGGCATTGGCCGGAAACGCCGGCGATTCGGCCGCGCCCATCGCGAAGCGCAGCACGAACAGCGCGGTGACGGCGGCCGCCGCGCTGCCCAGCAAGCCGATGGAGCTTTGCAGCAGCGTAAAGAGTGACCAGAAGAAAATGCTCGCTGCGTAGACGCGCCGCGCGCCGAAGCGGTCCAGCAGCCAGCCAGCCGGCAGTTGCGACAACACGTAGGCCCAACTGAACGCGGAGAAAATGTAGCCCATGCGGATCGCGTCGAAGCCAAACTCGGCGCGCATGGCCGAGCCGGTCACCGACAACGTGGCGCGGTCCGCGTAGTTGAAGGTCGTGATCAGAAAGATCAGCAGCAGGATTCCATAGCGGACTCGGGTGCGCTTTGCGACGTGGGCGGCACTCGCCGTGCGGCTCATTTCCATGGTCATCTCCTGAATTTCTTATGCGCGGGAGCGGACTCCCAGGCGTCGTGGCGCAATGAGCGGCCACGGGCCTTTCGATACGTGCTCGTGCGGCGGTACAAAAAACGCCCGGCGACGTTACCGTCCCGGGCGCTCTTTGCGGTGCCGTCTACGCGGCCATCGTTCGCACGGCCGCCGGGTGTTGATTGCTGCGGTTACGCCAGCCGGATTACTGCGGGCCGAGCGTCTTGATGAGCGCGTCCAGCTTGCCCATTTCTTCTTCCGTCAGATCGGTCAGCGGTGCGCGGACCGGACCGGCGCTGTGGCCGACCAGCTTCGCGCCCGCCTTGACGATGCTGACCGCGTAGCCTGCGCGACGGTTGCGGATCGCCAGATACGGCAGGAAGAATTCGTCGATCAGCTTGCCGACGGTCGCGTGGTCGTCCGCGGCGATGGCGCGGTAGAAGTCCATCGCGGTCTTCGGGATGAAGTTGAACACCGCCGACGAATACACCGGCACGCCCAGCGCCTTGTAGGCCGCGGCATAGACTTCCGCGGTCGGCAGGCCGCCGAGATAGGAGAAGCGGTCGCCGAGGCGGCGGCGGATCGTCACCATGTTTTCGATCTCGCCCACGCCGTCCTTGAAGCCGATCAGGTTCGGGCAGCGCTCGGCCAGCCCTTCGAGCATATCGGCGTTAAGCTTGGAGTTCGCGCGGTTGTAGATGATCACGCCCATGTTCGGCACGGACTTGCAGACTTCTTCCGCGTGCGCGGCGATACCTTCCTGGCAGGCTTCCGTCAGGTAATGCGGCATCAGCAGAATGCCGTTCGCGCCATGACGCTCGGCTTCCTGCGCATAGGCGATCGCGACGCGCGTCGGGCCGCCAGCGCCGGCGAGAATCGGCACCTTGCCTTTGCAGACTTCGGCAGCCGTTTTCACGACGTTCGAATAGTCGTTGTGCGTGAGCGAGAAGAATTCGCCCGTGCCGCCGGCGACGAACAGCGCCGACGCGCCGTAAGGAGCGAGCCATTCGAGGCGCTCAGCATAGGTGTCGGCGCGGAAATCGCCTTGTTCGTCGAAGTCGGTAACGGGGAAGGACAGGAGGCCTTCGGAAACGATCTGCTTGAGTTCCTGCGGTGTCGTCATGATGAGTATCCAGAGCGTCGAATGGTTCGCGGTTGGTTTGATCGGTAGAAATTGAGATTTCTTATACGTCATCGTACAACAACAAATCGGCTAACTCAACGGTCATTTCACGGCATAATGCTTGCCCTAGGGTAAATACGGAACGTCTGCGCGATATTTCATGTTGTAGGATGACGTATGAATAGCTGGCGCAGCAGGCGTACAACGCCATAAGGATCGATGCAATGGAACAATCTCCGCTCTACATTCGCGTTCACCCCAATGACAATGTCGCGATCGTCGTCAACGACGGCGGGCTGGGTGAGGGCGCGGTATTTCCCGATGGTCTGGCGCTGCGTGAGCGCGTACCGCAAGGGCACAAGGTCGCGCTGGCCGACCTGGCCGAGGGCGACGAGGTCATCCGCTATAACGTGGTGATCGGCTATGCGCTGAAGACGTTGCCGAAGGGCAGCTGGATCAACGAACACGTGATTCGCATGCCGAGCCCGCCGGGACTCGAAGATCTGCCGATCGCCACGATCAAGGCGCCGGAGATGCCGCCGCTCGAGGGCTACACGTTCGAGGGCTACCGCAACGCGGACGGTTCGGTCGGCTCGCGCAACATTCTCGCCATCACGACCACGGTGCAATGCGTGGCCGACGTGGTCCAGCATGCGGTCACCCGCATCAAGGCCGAACTGCTGCCGAACTACCCGAATGTCGACGACGTGGTGAGCCTCGGCCACACCTATGGTTGCGGCGTCGCGATCGACGCGCCCGACGCGATGGTGCCGATCCGCACCGTGCGCAACATCAGCCTGAATCCGAACTTCGGCGGCGAGGTGATGATGGTCAGCCTCGGCTGCGAGAAGTTGCAGCCCGAGCGCCTGATGCCGCCGGGTACGATTCCGATCGCCGCGGCCGCGAATGTGGCGGAAGTCGCGGACATCGGCGATATCGAGGGTGATCTGAACGGCGACGTCGTCGTGCTTCAGGACGAAGCGCACGTCGGCTTCCAGTCGATGATCGAGTCGATCATGAAAATGGCCGACGGTCATCTGAAGCGCTTGAATAATCGCCGCCGCGAAACCTGTCCTGCCGCTGATCTCGTGATCGGCGTGCAATGCGGCGGCAGCGATGCGTTCTCCGGTCTCACCGCGAATCCGGCGGTGGGCTACGCGACCGACTTGCTGGTACGGGCCGGCGCCACGGTCATGTTCTCCGAAGTCACCGAAGTGCGCGACGGCGTCGATCAACTGACGGCGCGCGCGGCCAACCCGGAGGTCGCCGCGGCGATCATCCGCGAGATGCAGTGGTACGACGATTATCTGAAGCGCGGCGGCGCGGATCGCAGCGCCAACACCACGCCGGGCAACAAGAAGGGCGGCTTGTCGAACATCGTCGAAAAGGCCATGGGCTCGATCATCAAGTCGGGCAACTCGGCGATTTCCGGCGTGCTGTCGCCCGGCGAGAAGGTTCGCCAGAAAGGCCTGATCTACGCGGCCACGCCGGCTAGCGACTTCATCTGCGGCACGCTGCAAGTCGCGGCGGGTATCAACCTGCACGTTTTCACCACGGGCCGCGGCACGCCGTACAGCCTCGCCGAAGTGCCCGTCATCAAGGTCGCGACGCGCTCGGATCTGGCGCGCCGCTGGCATGATCTGATGGACATCAACGCCGGCACGATCGCGACCGGCGCGGCGACCATCGAAGAGGTGGGCTGGGAACTGTTCCGTCTGATGCTCGACGTCGCCAGCGGCCGCAAGGAGACTTGCGCGGAAAAACTCAAGCTCCACAATGCGTTGACGCTGTTCAATCCGGCGCCGGTGACCTGATTGGTCCGCTTGATCCGGCCGGCCCGGCTGGCTGATTCTGATCGCACTCATACCAATATAGAAACATGACTGACTCGAACCTTGACCGCAGCGCGGCACAGAAACCCTTTCGCCGTCTGCTGCTCACCGGCGCGGCGGGCAACCTCGGCAAGCAACTGCGCGGCGCGCTCGCCGCGTGGGCCGATATCGTGCGCATCACGGATATCGCACCGCTCGGCGACGTGGCGGCGCACGAGGAAGCCTCGACCGTCGACCTCGCGGACGAAGCCGCGGTTCACGCGCTGCTCGAAGGCGTGGACGCGGTGATTCACCTCGGCGGCATTTCCGTCGAGGCGCCGTTCGAAGATCTGCTCGAAGCGAATATCCGCGGCCTGTACAACCTTTATTCGGCGGCGCAGAAGCAGGGCGTGAAGCGCATCGTGTATGCAAGCTCGAATCACGCGGTGGGTTTTCATCCGGTGACGGAGGTGGTCGATACCGACGCGCCGCTGCGTCCCGATAGCCTGTACGGCGTGACGAAGTGCTTCGGCGAATCGTTGTCGCGTTACTACTTCGATCGCTTCGGTCTGGAGACGGTGTGCCTGCGCATCGGTTCGTCGTTCGAGCAACCGAAAAATCCGCGCATGCTCGTGACCTATCTGAGCTTTCGCGACCTCATCGAACTGGTGCGCTGCTCGCTGTTCACCAACCGCGTGGGTCACGCGATCGTCTACGGCGTGTCGGATAACCGGACCAAGTGGGTGGATAACACCAAGGCCGCGTTCCTCGGTTTTCGTCCGCAGGACAGTTCGGTCGAATTCGAGCATCTCTTTCCAGTCACTGCGCCCACTGCCGATCTCGACGATCCGACGCAGCGTTTTCAGGGCGGCCCGTTCGTGCTCGCCGGTCCGATGGAACCGAAGCGGTGAGCGCCGCAGCGAACCCGCGAGTGGAGCGAGTCGAGGCAGCGGGGCAGGCGCCGGCTTCGGTCGGCGAGAGTCCGGTTTGGCGCGTTGCGGAACAAGCGCTGTATTGGGTGGATATTCCGGCGCAGAAAATCGTGCGCTTGCGGATCGATTCGGGCGAACGCTCTGAATGGCTGTTGCCGGAGAAAGTCGCGTGCATCGCGTTCGATCATCGCGGCACGGTGCTGGCCGGCTGCGAGACGGGGCTTTTTGCGGTCACGTTGACTGAGTCCACGGCCAACGGCGAACCCGTGCAGGTGACAGGGCGCAAACTCGCCACACCGGATTTCGCTTGCGACGACATGCGATTCAACGACGGCCGTTGCGACCGGCAAGGGCGCTTTTGGGCCGGCACGATGGTGCAGGACATGGCGGCGGCCAAGCCGGCCGGCGCGCTTTATCGTTTCGACGAGCGCGGCGTGCTGTCCGCGCCGGTCGTCGACGCGCTCATCACGCAGAACGGCCTCGCGTGGTCGCCGGACGGCACGATCATGTATCTGTCGGACTCGCATCCGTTGCGCAGGCAGATCTGGGCATTCGATTACGACGTCGAAACCGGCGAGCCGCGCAACCGTCGCGTGTTCGCCGATCTGAATCACCATGCGGGCCGTCCCGACGGCGCCGCGGTGGACGCCGACGGCTGCTACTGGATTTGCGCGAACGACGCGGGCCTGCTGCTGCGCTTCACACCCGAAGGCAAGCTGGACCGGCAGATTGCCGTGCCGGCCATCAAGCCGGCCATGTGCGCATTCGGTGGGCGCGATCTGGATACGCTGTTCGTTACGTCGATTCGTCCCGCTGCGAACGCGAGCGAGCACGACGGCCATCTGTTCGCCGTGCGTCCTGGTGTAACCGGGTTACCCGAGCCGGAGTTCGCGGGCAAACTGTAAGCGGAGCTTGCGCGAAAAGGGCGCCGGGCATGTCGACATGTCCGGCGCCCTTTGTTTGTCTGCTCGATATTCATAGGTCGTCGTACAACATTGTGGTGTAAAGACTACGGTCTCGTCACAATTCTGCTACGAAAAACAGCGTGCCCAGGAGATACCGGTTTACCCCGGCAGCGCCGTGCCAGCTGGCGTGGGGACTCGCCGCGTGATACATCGGTCATCCGTGCCGGATGCCGTCCTGGTGCGGGTAAATACCGTCTGTACAACTCAAACTGCGTTTTATAGACTTCATATGTCGTCGTACAACATATAAGCCCAAACAAATTGCTTTCTTTAAATTTCGAGTTTTCGGTATGAACGAGGCGGCGTCGACGTGCGCGACTACTCGCACACGAGACGCAAGCCGATGCAGTTGAAGCAAAAGTAAAAGAGTCGAGTTGTCTGACAGGAGTGCTGAGCATCTGCGCCGGGGACGTTGCACAGACCAGCATGGCAAAGCGCTCGTGACCGCAAATGGTGGCGAGCGTCGAGCCGGGAGACGCAGCAAACCATGTCGCATCCGCGGGTAGCCCCCGCAAGCGGGCCCTCCGCAATCGATTGGATGGTCAATTTTTCAAGGAATTTCACGATGAATAAGAAGTTTGCCTCTTCCCGTGTTTCGCTGATCGTCGCAGCTTCGGTGCTGGCCTTCAGCAGCGTGTCGGCACAAGCGCGTGTGTTCCGCGTGTCCGATGTGCATGGCGACACGTACCCGACCAACATGGCCGTGAAATATATGGGGGAACAGATCAACAAGGCAACCGGCGGCAAAGACTCCGTGAAGGTCTTCGGCAATAGCGCGCTGGGCTCCGAAAACGACACGATCGATCAGGTGCGCATCGGCGCACTGGACATGGCGCGCGCCAATGGTGCCGCGTTCAACGAGATCGTCCCCGAATCGATGATCCCGTCGCTGCCGTTCCTGTTCCGCGACATCGACCATTTCCGCAAAGTGATGTACGGCCCGGAAGGCCAGAAGATTCTCGACGCCTTCAAGGCGAAGGGCATGATCGCGCTGACGTTCTACGAGAGCGGCGCGCGTTCCATCTACACCAAGAAGCCGATTCACACGCCGGCTGACATGAAGGGCCTCAAGGTTCGCGTGCAGCCGTCCGACCTGATGGTCGACGAAATCCGCGCAATGGGCGGCACGCCCACGCCGATGCCGTTCGCCGAAGTCTATACGGGCCTGAAGACGGGTCTGGTGGATGCCGCTGAAAACAACCTGCCGTCGTACGAAGAAACCAAGCACTTCGAAGTCGCGCCGGTCTACTCCGAAACCCAGCATTCGATGACGCCGGAAGTGCTGGTGTTCTCGAAGAAAGTGTGGGACACGCTGACGCCGCAAGAGCAGGACATCATCAAGAAGGCTGCGGCGGACTCGGTGCCGTACTACCAGAAGCTGTGGACCGCGCGCGAAGCCGACGCGAGCAAGACGGTCACGAAGGGCGGCGCGACCATCGTCGCCTCGTCGCAGATCGATCGCGCCGCGTTCGTCAAGGCCATGCAGCCGGTCTGGGCGAAATACGAAAAGACCCCGCAAATGAAGCAACTCGTCGACGAGATCCAGTCAGTCAAATAAGGCTCGCCCGAACGGAGGTGCCGCGGTGACGGGAAGAGCCTGCGAGAAGCTTCACGGGCTCTGCCGCTGTGCGCTTCCTGAATCGGATGAGTCGAGCAGGATCGCTGAATATTAAAGACAGGTCGGCCGTATGCAAGGATGGGGTCAATGAGATTCATGAAGCGCCCAAATGATTTTCTGTTCCGCTCGCTGGTTGTCCTGGCGTCGGTGAGTCTCGCTGTGCTGAGCCTGCTGGTGATCTACAGCGTCGTGATGCGCTACGTCTTCAGCGATGCACCGGATTTCGTCGAGCCCATCGCGCTCCTCCTGGTGATCGTGATCGCCATGTTCGGCGCCGCGCTCAAGGTGCGCGAGGGCGGCCATATCGGTCTCGATTCGCTCGTGAAGAAATTGCCGCCGAAAGGGCAACTCGTCGCCACGGCGTTTCAGCATAGTTGCCTGATCGTGTTTGCGGCGGCGGTTTTCTTCGGCTGTCTTCAGATGGTGGACGCCACCGCCGACGACCGGATTCCAATTATCGGCTTGCCTGAATCCTTGCGTTATTGCATTCCGGTCATTGCCAGCGTCTGCATTGCAACGTTCTCGATTGAGAACCTGCTGGCGCTTTTCGCACAGAAACAAAAATAGAGCAATCATGGAACTTGCCATCCTCGCCATTAGTTTTCTCGTTTTTCTCCTTCTCGGCGTTCCTGTTTCCTTCGGGCTCGGGCTCTCGTGTGTCCTGACTTACCTGTACGAAGGCTTGCCGGCGGCCACCGCCATGCAGTCGATGATTTCGGGCATCAACGGCTTTTCGTTTCTCGCGGTGCCGTTCTTCATTCTGTCCGGTGAACTGATGCTGCACGGTGGCATCGCGGACCGCATCCTGCGTTTCGCACAAGCCACGGTCGGGCATTTCCGCGGCGGCCTTGGCATGGCCAACGTGGTCGCCTGCACGCTGTTCGGCGGGGTCTCCGGTTCGCCCTCGGCGGATACGTCGGCCATGGGCGGCGTGGTGATTCCGTTGATGAAGCGCGAAGGTTACAGCGCGGCCTACGCGGTCAACGTGACGACGCACTCGTCGCTGGCGGGCGCGCTGATGCCGACGTCGACCAACATGATCATCTATGCATTCGCGGCCCAGGGCATCACCGGCACGTTGAATGGACACCCGATGAGCGGCGTTTCGATCGGCGATCTGTTGTTTTCTGGTCTGCTGCCGGTGTTGTGGGTGATGGGTTTCGTGCTGATCGCCGCATACTGGCAAGCGGTCAAGTACGGTTATCCGCGTCGTCCTGATGGTTCGACGGAACTGCAGAAATTTCCGGGCTGGTACGCCGTTGCCCGTACATTCCTCGGCGCATTGCCCGGCTTGATGGTGATTGCGATCATTCTGGTTTGCGTGGCAAAGGGTATTGCTACAGCAACGGAAGCTGCCGCTATTGCCGTGTTTTATTCGCTCGTACTGACAATCGTCGTGTATCGCTCGATGACGATGAAGAAGCTGTTCCACGCGCTGTCGAAGGCGGCAAAAACTACCGGCGTGGTGCTGCTGCTGATCGGCGTGTCGAACATGCTGCGTTACCAGATGGCCTATCTGGAGATTCCGGATGCGATCGAACACATGCTCGATGGCGCGACCCGCTTCCCGTGGCTGATGCTGCTGTACATCAACCTGATCCAGATTTTCCTCGGCACGTTCGTCGACATGGCGGCGCACATCCTGATCACCACGCCGCTGTTCCTGCCGATGGCGATGCACGCCGGTGTGGGTCCCGTCCAGTTCGGGATCATGATCCTGCTGAATTGCGCATTGGGTCTGGTGCATCCGCCAATCGGCTCGGTGCAGTTTATCGGGTGCGCGATTGGCAATGTGTCGATTGGTGAAACTACCAAGGTGGCGTGGCCGTATTACCTGGCTATCTTCAGCGCGATCAACATCGTCACTTACGTACCGATGTTCTCGACATGGTTGCCTAGCCTGATCAATGGTCATCCGGTATTTTGAAGTCCTTCATTAACGCTTTGGCGTTCGAACAATATCCACACTCAGCGGCGCTCGAACACGGCCGCGATCAAAGAAAAATCTTTTAAAGAGGAGCAGAAATGAAAAAGGTATTGGCAACTTCGGCGCTTGGTCTGGTCGCCCTCGGCGCACACGCTCAGAGCAGCGTGACGCTGTACGGGATCGTCGATACGGGGATCGGCTATCAGAGCAGCCAGACGTCGCTCGGTTCGACCAGCGGCGGCCGTTCGGCCGTGAAGATGGTCAACGGCATCTGGGCCGGCAGCCGCTTCGGCCTGAAGGGCGCCGAGGATCTGGGCGGCGGTACCAAGGCGATCTTCCAGTTGGAAGAGGGCTTTAACAGCGCAACCGGCGCGCAGTCTGTTTCCGGTCTCGCGTTCAACCGCCAGGCTTATGTCGGCGTGACGAATGCGAACTATGGTTCGTTCACGGCAGGCCGTCAATATACGTCGTACTACACGCTGCTCTCGCCGTACAGCCCGACCACGTGGCTGACGGGCGCGTACGGCGCGCACCCGGGCGATATCGACTCTCTCGATACCCTGTACCGCGTCAACAACTCGCTGGTGTACACGTCGCCGAACCTGTACGGCCTGACGGCTAGCGGCTCGTATGCGCTGGGCGGCGTGCCGGGCAGCTTCAACGCCGGTTCGACGTGGAGCGCGGCTTTGCAGTACCTGAACGGTCCGTTCGGCATCGCGGCGGGCTTCCAGCGCATTAACAACTCGACGTCTGGCGGCGGCGCATGGGGTGCTGACTCCACGACGTCGAACAACGGCGCTCAGGCTGGCGTGTCGGCCATCAACAACGGCTATCAGCGCGCGCAGGCTCAGCAGCGCGTGGCGGTCACGGGCGGCTATGCGTTCAGCCCGGCGTGGGACGTGTCGTTCTCGTACTCGAACGTGCAATACATTCCGGGTATCAACTCGCCGTTCCACACCACCGCGATCTTCAACACGGGCGGCGCCGTGCTGCACTTCAAGCCTTTGACGGCGCTGGACCTGGCTGCGGGTTACAGCTATACGCGTGCAACCAAGGCGAACGGCATCACGAGCTCGGCTAGCTACCAGCAGTTCAACCTCTCGCAGTACTACAGCCTTTCCAAACGCACCGGGCTGTATGCGCTCGAGGCATACCAGCGCGCAGGTGGTCAGACCCTGGGTACGAACGGCGTGAGCATCATCAACGCGACGGCCAGTGTCGGCGACGGCCAGAACCCCGCGCCGTCCTCGTCACGCAGCCAGTTTGCTGCCGGCGTGGGCATCATCCACAAGTTCTGATGACGTAACTTCGTGGCGGTGTGTTGCTATGCCGCCACGGCGACGCGTTTAATTACGCTTCGCTGAGCATCACTAGCTGCGCGCGCAACGCGCGCAGCGTCTTCGGCGGCGCCCGGTCCTCGGGGATTGCGCGTGTCGGCCCGACCAGTGCGTTCAGCCAGATCGTCACCACCGGCGGGTTCTTCAGTGCTCACGGCGAAAACTCCTGGTAACGCGAGTTTGAAGCGCCAGCGCGCGGCAAGCGTCGTAAATCCTGCCGCACACGTCACGCTCAGGCGTCGGACCACAAACGCCCAGCCGTTGCCCAGTTTTCGCGTTTCACGTCGGTCAGAATAATATCCACTGAGTTCGCTTCAACGCCGAGCGATTCGCAGGTCGCCTTGGTGATGGCTTCCACGAACTGGCGTTTCTGTTCCACCGAGCGGCCTTCGAAGAGTTCGATATGAAACGTGGGCATGGTGTGACTCCGTTAAGGATGAGATTGGGGTTGCAATGAGCGCGGCGCGAATTCAATCGCGATAGCTGGGATCGAGGCGGTCGAGTTTGCGCAGCAAGGCCGGCCATTCGAGCGCGCCTTCAATGGCGCCGCCATCGTACAGTTGTTCCGCCGTGCGTGCGGCGACCGCATCGCTCGGCACCACGAGTTCCGCGCCGCATGCTTGCGCCTGTAACTGGATCTCGCATGCCTTGAGCAGCGTTGCCATCAGCACATAGGCTTCGGCGACCGTGCGGCCGGTGGTCAGCGTGCCGTGATTGCGCAACAGCATGGCGGGCTTGTCGGCGAGATGCGCGACGAGGCGCTCGCCTTCCGCCGGCGAAAACGCGAGGCCTTCGTAATCGTGGTACGCGAGTTGGCCGTAAAAGCGCAGCGCGTGTTGCGAGGCGGGCAACAAGCCGGCTGGTTGCGCGGAGACCGCCACGCCCGCCGTATTGTGCAGATGCATCACGCAGAAGGCATCGGTGCGCGCCGCGTGGACTGCCGCGTGCAGCGCGAAGCCGGTCGCATTCACCGCATAGTCGCTCGCCCCGACGACGTTGCCCGCGATATCGATCTTCACGAGATTCGAGGCGCACACTTCATCGAAGGCGAGGCCGAATGGGTTGATCAGGAAGTGGCCGGGCTCGCCCGGAACGCTCGCCGAGATATGTGTGTAGATCAGATCGTCCCAGCCGTTGAGCGCCGCGAGCCGGTAGGTCGCGGCCAGGTCGACACGGGTCTGCCGCTCCGCGTCGGACAATGGCCCCGTCTCGGCGACGCGGCCCGCAGGGGTGTGAGTGAACGGCATGTCTGTCTCCTGAATCCTGAAATTGCTTGATCGCCGAAACGCGTGCGTGTGTGCGCGTGTGGCGCGGGCGCGTGGCGAACCTGGTGGCCTGATTAGCTCGCGCGTCTGGCCGGAACCGGCGTCGTCGCGCGGCGTGCAGTGTCCATAGGTTGCGCCGGTTCGACGGCGGCCACGCCATGCGCCAGGCGCTGCTTGAGCCACTGCACGCTCCACGTCGCGAGGACGAAGGGCGCAGTCATGACCGGCCAGCCGAAGTATGCCGCCGCCGCTTGCAGCACGCTCGACAAGGCCACCCCGCCGAGCATCGTGACGAGGCCGCAGTCGGCTAGCGCGAGCGCGGTCAGCGCGCCGTTGAATCCTAACAGGCCCGCGTCGAACGACGCTATCGTTGCGCCGAGCAGCAGATGCGCAGCGCTTGCGACCGCTGCCCCGATCAGCGCCCGCAGCGCATGCCTGCGCGACGCCGCGGCAATCCCGATCAACACCAGCAAACCGGGCAACGCGTCCGACGCAAAACCCGTTTGCGCGAAGCCGGCGAGCAGGCCGCTGCCCAATTGCGTCGCGCTCAGTACATGCGCCGGAGCTATGCTTGCTGACGGCGCGTTGACCGTAACCATCGGCAGCCAAAGCCACGTGACGATCAGGCACGGGCTCGAAAAAAAGCCAAGTCCGCGCGCACGCAGCCAGCGCGACCACGGCTCTAAGAACCACGCCGTGCACGTGGCGGCGAGAATCGCCACCGCGCCCGCTGTCGCATTGTCGGCGATGAAGTTGAAGGCGGCCAGCCCAGCCAGCGCGCCGTTGAAACCGTGCAAGCCGGCACGTGTATCGTCTTCGCGATAGCCGGCCAATACTGCGCTCACGTTGGCCGCGACCGCGCCCATCAGCGCCGCGCAGGCGAGGCGCGGGTCGTAGAGCAGCCAGGCGGCGAGCAGGCACGCCCCTGTGAAGGCGTTCGGTTGCAGCACGATCTGGCCGAGGCTGCGCAGCAGCGTGCGCAGGGCGGCGGATCGAGCTTCGGTCGCGGCGGCGTGCATGATGGGAAGGCGGCGTGATTTCAATGATGCGCAATTCCGCTGCGCGAGCGTCGGGCGCGCGCCGGGTCGGATGACTGCGAACCGCGAGCATAGGCCAGCTACGCCGCGCTGGGCATCGCGTGCATTGATAGTGGCTATTTGCGACACCTATCCGCCATACCGTGCGTCGCCGAAACGAAAGCTTTCGCGCTACGATATGAAACCCGGCGGAACCTGGCAGGACCCGGCTGCGCCGCTTCACGAGGAGACAGGCAGATGCGTGAATTACGGTGGGCATCGGAAGAGGGCGACGGCATCGAACATCTGGCGTTCGACGCGCACGAGGACGGCTTCGCGGTGGAAAGCGTCGTGGTCGGCCAGCGCTACGGCAAGCCGTACGGGCTGCATTACAAGGTGCGCTGCGACGCGCAATGGCGCACACACTACGCGTGGCTGAAGATCGTCGGCGGCGGTGGGCTGGAGTTGCATGGCGATGGCGCCGGCCATTGGCACGACGGACACGGCCTCGCGCTGAGCGCGATCGAAGGCTGCATCGACATCGATATCGCCGCTACGCCGTTCACCAATACGCTGCCGATCCGTCGCCTGCAACTGGCCGAAGGCGAGCGTCAACCCATTTCGGTGGCGTATATTTCGACGCCTGATTTGCAGGTCACGCGCGTCGAGCAGGCGTATTCGTGCATCGAACTGCATCGCGAGTATCGCTACGAGGGCATCTTCCGCAACTTCACGGCGGACATGAAAGTGGACGACGACGGTCTCGTGATCGACTATCCGACGCTGTTCACACGCCTGCCTCGCCAGCGTTGAGGGCGGTTAGACGCCCGCCTCCAGGCTCGGAGGCCCGCCGCTAACTACTTCGCGGCCAGAGCCGAGGTGACGTCGCGGTTTTGCCAGACGCTGTCTTTGACGGTGATCTTCGCCGGGATGAGATTGGCGCCGTAGAACGCATCGGCGACGATCTGCTGCGAACGCACGATCTCGTCCGTGACGGCGGTCGTGCCGTACGGATATCGGCGCACCCACGTTTCGACCAGCTTCTGATCGAGCCCGACCTTCGGCGCGATCAGCGCAGCGGTTTCCACCGGGTGCGCGTTGACCCACAGCCCGGCGGTGCGCAACTGTCCGAGAATCGCGCCGATCACGTCGGGATGCTGCTGCGCGAAGTCGCGCGTTGCTTCATAGAAGTTGTATGGGGCGTTGAGTTCGGTGTAGTCGGCCAACGTGCGCGCCTTCAGCGCCTGTTGCGCGGACGCGTAGTACGGATCCCAGATCACCCATGCATCGACGCTGCCGCTTTCGAAAGCGGCGCGCGCGTCGGCGGGCGGCAGATACACCGGACGAATATCCTCGTAACGCAGGCCCGCTTTCTTGAGCGCTTCGAGTATCAGATAGTTCGAGCTAGAGCCTTTTTGCAGCGCGACGCGTTTGCCCTTCAGATCGGCCACGCTATGCAGTGGCGAATCGCTTTTGACGAGGATCGCTTCGGCATGACTTCCCGAAGGCTCGGCGCCGACGTACACGAAGCGCACGCCGCTCGCTTGAGCGAATACCGGCGGCGGGGCGCCCGTGTAGCCGAAGTCGATGCTGTTCGCGTTCAACGCTTCGAGCAGTTGCGGTCCCGCCGGGAATTCGAACCACTTGATGTTGTAGCCGAGCGGTTTGAGTTTTTCGTCGAGCGAGCCTTGGGCCTTGAGGATCGCAAGCAGGCCCGATTCTGATAGCCGATGCGCAGTACCTTGGCCGGCTCGCTGCCGTTGCCGCCGGTCTGCGCGGTGGCGCTCAAGCTGGTGAATGCCGCGAGCAAGGCGGCGGCGAGTTGAAGCGAATAACGGGCGTGACGGACCATCCTGCGAATCTCCATTGCGTTCGATTGGTGTGGCCGCCGTGGGTTGTCTGCGGACTTCGGTCGGGTCCGCGAAAAACATGGCGCGGGCTCGCGGATGCGGCAGAAAACGCGTTGCGGCGACGTTCGGGAATCGTCGCATGGACGTCACGCTGTTCAAACGAAGCAATGCAGATTTGAATATGACGCGCGGCGGAACATGGCGCGGTCTCGGTGTTTCGTCTAGCCGCGCAAGCGGGCGTGCGCAGAAGCATGAGTGAGGCCGAAGGCTAAGACGCGGGCGAAGGTGGACGCGAAGGCGAGAACGAGACTACGCGCGCAGACTACTTCTTCGTTTTGTCTTTCTTCGCCGCGCCCGCAGCGCCTTCAGCTGGATGTCCCAGTTTCTTTGCCATGATGGCCGCGACACGTTCGCCGAGATAATCGCCCGAAGCTTCTTCGAGCGCCCGGTTCATTTCGCTCTCCACCAGCACCATGGCCAGCGGCCGCACGCGCCAGATGGCGTCGACGAGAGCCGGCACGTCGGCGGGCGGCGGCAGCGCGTCGGCGTCGTAGCGGTCCAGTTGGCGGACCACCAGATCGACCAGCGCTTTGGCGACCGCGTTGAAATGCGGCCTCGCGATGCCTACGGCGTCGAGCAGGTCGGCAAGCGGAATGCCTTCCTTCGCCATGGTCGCGCCGGCGGCCAGCGCCGTCGGGCTGCCCGACACGAACGAGAGACCGTCGCGCTCCAGCAGACCGAGGTCGACCGCCTTGCCGAGCGCGCTCGGCGTGGCCTTGTCGCCGAACATGTGCAGCAGTTCGATCAGCGAGTATTTTTTCGGCCGCTCGCGCGACCAGCGGCCGCCGATCGCCGTTTCCAGGCCGAGGATGGAACGCAGATCGTGGCCTTCGTCGACGGCCATGATCAGGTCCTGGATGTTCGCGAGCGTGTAGCCGCGCGCGAGCAGATGGTTGATCAGCTTGAGACGCGAAGCGTGCGTGTCGTCGTACACGCCGACGCGGCCGCGTTTTTCCGGCGGCGCGAGCAGGCCCGGTCCTGATACGCGCGCACGTTGCGCACGGTCGTGTCGGTGACGCGCGCAAGTTCGTCGACGGTGTATTCGTTGCGCGGCGTGGCACCGGCCGCGTCGTGCGAGTCGGCGGACAAGGGCGGGACAGGAGGCGGCGTGTCGGGCCTGGGAGGGATTTTAACGCGGCGGCGCGCGCGGACTGGGCGTGGGACGGCAAGTCGTTCGAGGCATTGAAGCAAAGTGCAATGCCGGAGTGCCGGGGTGTGCCCTCGGACGACTGGCCGGTCACCTATACCGCGGTGCTGCGCAACCAGCGCTGAGCCGAATATAAGGGCGCGGCGCTTCAGGCGCGTCCTGCCGATACGTCGTCCGGCACGCTCGAGTCTCCTTTGCCGAGCGTGCGCTGCATCAACGTCGTGTCGAGCCAGCGGCCATGTTTGAAGCCCACCGCCTTCAACGTGCCTGTCAATTCGAAACCCAACTGCGCATGCAGCGACAGCGAACCGCCGCTGCCGCCGTCCGCGATCACGGCGACCATCTGACGCCACGGTCCGGTTTCGCAGCGCTCGATCAGCGCCTGGAGCAGCACGCGTCCCAGACCTCGGCCGCGATAGGCGTCGTTCACATAGATCGAATCTTCGACGGTGTTGCGATACGCGGCGCGTGGCCGGTAAGGCGTCGCGTAGCAATAGCCGGCGACTTCGCCGTCGATCTCCGCCACCATGTACGGCAGCCCGTGGCTGCGTACCGACGCGAGCCGCGTGCGCAGGTCGTCGACGGAAGGCGGGATTTCTTCGAACGAGGCGACGCCGGTCAGCACGTGGTGCGCGTAGATTGCCTGGATCGCGGGAAGATCGGCTTCGGTGGCGTCGCGGATCAGCGGGGCGGCTGCGGACGCTGATCCTGAAGTGGCGGGCGTGGTGTGGGTGGTGCTCATACGTGTTCCTGTCGTGGCAATCAATCGGCGGATACGTTTTACTATGCCCGCCGCGCGCGCGAATTTGAAGTGAGTCAAAAATCGCCCCGACGTATGGCGGGTATTTAGCTTTGGCCCATGCGCGCGGAGCAGCGTGCCTCAGCAATCTCTAGCGAAGACGACGCGCTCCCACGCTCACCCGTCTGTCACCACTCAGCTATGCGAGTACGTATCCGGCTGCGTCACATGCCCACGATGATGCCGGTGATGCTTGGCCTGATGTTTCGGCTTGGCCTCGGTTGTCGGCGCATGCTGTTCGGCGGATTGCTGCGGAGCCGGCGCCGGTTGGGCCTGCGCATGACCGGACGGCAGCGAGCTTTGGCCCTCGCCGAAGCGGAAGGTTTGCGTGGTTTGGGCGTACGCGCCGACAGAGAGCGTCAGGGCGGCAACCGCCAGGCAAATTGAAAACTTCATGGATCCTCCTGCTGAACGAGCCGGTGAGGATACCCGTTTTCCTGACAGTCGATCGGTCACATCAGGCGCAGCGGCCCGCTCGCGCTGTTGTCGATCAGCGGCAACGCGCGCGAACCAGGCAACTCGTAGTGCCACCATTCGCTCTTGATGTGCGTAAAGCCTGCGCCATGCATCACGCCCAGCAACAGCATGCGATTGCGCTGCACCTCTACCGGCAAGCCGGGATGAAAGTGCTCCGATTCGATCGTCATGGCGTCGAAGCCGGCGCCCATGTCGAGTTCCTCGCCGTGCCCGTCGAGCAATGTCAGGTCGAGTGCTGTCCCGCGGCTATGGTTCGAGCCGCGCGTCAGGTCCGCCACGTAAGTCGGGTCGGGCAGAAAATTCCACAGCACCTGCTGCGCTTGCGGCGGCCGGTACGCATCGAAAATGCGCAACGTCGCGCCGATCTGGCGTGCGAGTTCAACCGCGCAGCGCAGCGCCGCTTCCGCCGGTTCAAGCAGAAGACAATGCGCGGCCTTGTAGATTGGTTTGCCGGTGAGGTTGCGTGAGGTGGCGTAAACGAGGTCGATATCCACGCCATGCGTGGCAGGCGTGATTTCGATAAGTCGATGATCGGTCATGAGACGAAGGAAGTGGCGTGCATCAGAGGTCGTCGAACTGATCGAATTCGCTTTGCAGTTCCCGGTTGCGCGCGACACGTTCGTCGATACGCGGCCCGAGTCTTTCGACGATCGCCGAGATCAGCAGATTGAAGAGGCAGGTGAGCGGCGCGAGTGAATCCCAGAACTGGCCGACGTCGGTTTTCACCTGCAGCAGATCGCCGTCGAATTCGCGTGCCCACGGACAGTAAATGTCGGTGATGAGCGCGAAGGGCAGGCCGCGGCGCGTGGCGGCTTCGCAATAGCGGCGCGCGACCTTCGAGTAAGCGCGCGTGTCGGTGACGATCAGATAAGGCGATTCGAAGCCGGAGTTCAGCGAATCGACGTACGAGCCCGACATGCCGTCGGAATAGAACACGCGCGGACGGATGTATTCGAGGTAGCTATAGAACGCGTTGCTGATGCCGCGCGTGGACTGAATGCCGAGAATGTAGACGGCATCCGCGTTCGCGATGCGTTCGGCCACGCGCGCGAACACCGGCGATTGCGCGAGCTGGTAGACATGCTGGATCGCACCGATTTCGAGTTCGAGCGAATGGGCGAGCGCGAGGTTGGGCTCGGCAGGTGAATCTGCGTCCGGCGTCGTTTCATCGTGTTGACCGGCGGCGCGGCGGAACGCGTCGAGCCGGTCCGTGATCAGCCACGGACGTTCTTGAGCGCCGCGCAGTTCGCGTTTCAGATCGTCGAGATTCTGATAGCCGATGCTGCGCAGGAACCGGCCGACCGAAATGCCGCTCGTGCCGGCTTGCTGGGCGATCTGATCGGCGGTTTCGAGGCCGAGCCGGTCGAGATTGGCGAGCATGTAGCTGGCGACGCGCTTGGAAGTGGGCGTGAGTTCGGCAAAGCGGGCTTCGACGGTTTGAGCGAAAGCGGTCGGCATCGTAGTCGCGGCGCTGGGTTGTGGTTAGTCGATCGTGGGAATGATGACATATTCGACCGGCCGCCCGCGCCGCGCGGGCTCGAAAATCGATGCGGCGCATGCCGGCGGCACGCTAGCCACTTGCCTGCGCATGCGAGCCGCCGGCAAAGACGGCGACGATATGCGGACGATTCACAAGCAAAGACGCTGACGATACGCTGGCGATAAGCTTGCAAAACGCCCGCAATACACGCATCAGACAGCCGGCCGCGCCGGCGTCGCCCGCGAGAAGTGCCGCGCGCCCGCCACGCAGCCCACCACGACGACGGTAACCAGAATCATCGCGGGCGGCACCTGCTCGTGCAGCAGCAGTCCCGCGAGCAGCAGGCCGAAGAACGGCTGCAGCAACTGCAACTGCCCGACGCCCGCGATGCCGCCGAGCGCGAGGCCGCGATACCAGAACACGAAGCCGATCAGCATGCTGAAGAGCGACACATAGGCGAGACCCCAGAGCGACGCCTGACTGACGCCGTCGAACGACACGGGCCGTGTCCATACCGCGAGCGGCAGCATGAGCGGCAGCGACAGCACGAGCGCCCACGAAATCACTTGCCAGCCGCCGAGGTGGCGCGACAGGCGCGCGCCTTCGGCATAGCCCAGCCCGCATGCGACGATGGCGGCCAGCATCAGCGCGTCGCCGATCGGCGATGCGTCGAGCCCGTGACGCAGGGCAAACGCCACCACCGCGCCGCTGCCGAGCGCCGAGAACAGCCAGAACGCCGGTTGCGGATGCTCGCCGCCGCGCAGCACGCCGAAGATCGCCGTGGCGAGCGGCAGGAGGCCGACGAACACCACGGCATGCGCCGCGCTCACGTGGCGCAGCGCGAGTGCCGTCAGTAACGGAAAGCCGATTACCACGCCGAGTGCGACGATCACCAGCGGAATCAGATCACGTCGGGACGGCCGCGCCTGCCGGAATACGAGCAGGAGCAGCAGACCGAGTGTGCCGGCGATCGTCGCGCGGGCGACCGTCAGGAATAGCGGGTCGAGGCCTTGCACGGCGACGCGCGTGGCCGGCAACGAGCCGCTGAAGATCAACACCCCTATGAAACCGCTCAGCCAGCCGTTTGTTGTTTTGTCCATCGGGAGGGTCCGTGCGCAGGAAAGAGATTGATAGCATCCGCTATCCGGCCATGGACGGTAAGGTACGGATCGGCGCAAATCGTCCAAACTGTACCGAGGAATGGGGCGGTACAGCGGTCTGGCTGACGCCACGCCGAATGTCGACGTCGGGCATCCCGCGATCAACGCATGCAGCCTCGTTGGGCGTAATGTAGTCCGCGGCCCTACGTTGAATCACGCCATTCGGATAGGCGTCTATCATGAACTTGCGGGTCCACAGCAACCGGCCGACCGCGTCAGCAACCATCTTGCATGGGGACCGGAGTAAGCGCTAAAGCGCCCAATCTGGTCGACCGCTGTGCAATGGGACCAGAGTAAGGCGCTAAAGCGCCAACTCTGATCGATGCGGTGCATGGGATGGGAGTAAGCGCTAAAGCGCTAACTCTTATCGATGTGGTGCATGGGATGGGAGTAAGCGCTAAAGCGCTAACTCCCATCGACACAGGAGACGAACATGAGCAAACTGACCGCCAAGATCAAGCACGAATTCATGGAGATGCTTCCGCCGACGATCTACTTCTTCGTCATCCTGCACATTGTCGCGATCGTGCGCGCGCTGATCAGCCGAGGCTACGACGTCACGCTGCCGACGTCGGTCTCCGTGACCATCGCCGCACTGATTCTCGGCAAGTCGGTGTTGATCGCCAACATGCTGCCGTTCATCAACCGTTTCCCCCAGAAGCCGTTGATCTGGAATATCGGCTGGAAGACGGCGATCTACACGCTGGTGGCTTTGGTCGTGCACTACCTGGAGCATCTCTATGAATACTGGAAGGAGGCGCCGAGTCTCGCCGCCGCCAACCAGAAGCTGCTCGCCGATCTGAACTGGCCGCATTTCTGGGCCATCCAGATCTTGCTGGTGACCCTGATCGTCATTTACTGCGTAGTCGCCGGACTGGTCCGCGTGATCGGCCGTGACAGGTTCATGGCGATGTTCTTCGGTCCAATGCCGCCAAAGCCGGTGGGTCAGGCTGGCGGCTAGTTCAGCCGTTGCCCATGGCGCGCCTGAACATTCGCTCGTCAATGCGCCGAACTTTACTTGCACAGCAGAAGCAGGCGCTCCTGATCCGTACACGTCGGACGCGGTTTCGGCGCGGCCTGCTGGGCCGCCGTGGCGCTCATCGCGGCGCCCTTGTTCGCGAGGCACGCGCGCAGATGTTTCTCGACCGGCGAGTAGTATTTCCACCCGCGCACGAGGGGCGGCAACTCCAGCTTCACCTGCTTCCATTTCGGATGCCCGTGCTCCTGAAGATTGTCGAAGTTGGCGCATAGCGAGTCGGCAAAGTGATTCAGATTGCCGACGGTATCGCGCAGGCCATAATCGTAGGTGACGAGAAACGCCTTGACGGTCAGCGCGGGCACATCTTCCTTGAGCCAGGTGGGGTAGCTGGTCGCGCGAATCGTCGTGGGGAAATAGGTTTGTTTGGCGCGGGTGGTTTCGGGTGCGGCCGGATCGGCTTTTAGAATGCGGATTTGCTGCAACAGGTCGGGGTTCATGTCGTTGAACAGTTTGGCCGGCTGTCCGACCACGATGATCGCGACGTCCACCTTCTTCACGATCAACGCGGCCAGCGCATCTTCGTTGCTGAGATGCTGGATGTTCTGCTCCGGAATTGCCTGACCGAACATCAGGTGATAAAGCGTCGTGGCCGTTTGCGCGGTGCCGCTGCCGATCAGGCCGACGCTAATGCTTTTGTCCTTGATATCGGCAAGGGTTTTCAGCGGCGAGTCCGCGCGCACCACGACGTTAATTTCCTCGTCGTAGAGCGGCATGATGAGCCGCAGCGGTCGGATCGCCGTGCCGGCGTCGGCATTGCCGGCGTTGGCCATGTCGATGTAAGCCTGGTACACGTCGGATTGCACGAGCGCCAGTTTCACCCCAGGCTCGAAGCGCATGCGTTGCACGTTTTCAGCCGAGCCCTTCGACGCCATCACTTCCAGATCGATGCCCGCTGGTTGCGCAACCCATTTCGACAGATCCTGGCCGATCTGGATATACGTGCCCCGTTCCGGACCGGTAACGATCTTGTAATGCGCCGGCTCCGCGCAGGCCAGTGAAGACACAACCATCAGCGCCAGCCCCAGCCATCCCGCGAGAAGTCTCTTCAGCATGGTCTCTCTACCTATCGGTCAGGTTCGTATGACTTCGCGCGTCGAAGCGCGCGAAGCACCAGTGAGCCGGATTGCCATGTCATGTTCTATGTGCCGCGCCTGCTACGTCCGTCTGTTACCTCTCAAACCAAAACCTCTCAAACCAAACGCGCTGATACGTGCGATTCTCGGGCAGATTCGTTATACGATTCGGTATCCAAACTATCTGTCACTGGCTCGGTGAGCCACCTGCGGAGGGCTTCGCGGCATTCGCCGCCGGACGCTTCCAGCCGGAGTCCTTGATGGCGCGTTCCCGCGCCTCGACGCTATTGCCGTCGGGCGTCGCGGCGGCGGAACGCGGGGTGGCCACCGCGACTTCGCTGTTCGGCGGCATGCCTTTGGGCAATGGAGTCTGCAGTTGAACCACCTGCTGTGACGACGGAGCGGCTTGCGCTTGCGCCGACGGTTTGCCTTGTGGCGGCGTGCCTGCCGCTCCACGCGGGCTGAGCGGCGCCCAGCCGGTCTCGCGAATCACACGTTCAAGTATGGACTTCGCCGTGTCGTTGCCGGTATCGATCGTGAGCGCTTCGTTGGCGTGCTGGCGTGCGCAGGGCCACGACTGCTGCGCGGCGCAAGTTTGCGCGGCTTGCAACGCGGCGTCGCGGCGGGCCGTCAGCGGCGTTAATTCTGACGCGAGGTCTTGTGCGTCGGAATTGCCAGGTTGCATCGTTTGCGCGACGCCGAGCGCGGCTTGTGCCGAAGAGAGATCGTTGGCGCGGAAGGCGAGGCGCGCCGCCTGCACAGCTTGCGCGGCATCGCGGAACTGGGGCGCGGGTCTGGCGGGTACAGCGGCCACCGGCGGCGCGACAGGCGTCGCTGGCACCGCCTGTACCGGCCTGGCGGGATTGACTGACGTGGCGGGTCTGCCCACAGCGGCAGCCTGGTTGGCCGACCTGGTCGGTGCATACAGTGCGATCGTGCCGGTCGTCGTTCTGGCATCCTGAGTAGTTTCGCTTTCGGCGGACTGGTCGCTATTGCCGTTCGACGAATCGTGATCGCTGAATAGCGCATATCCGACATACGCCAGGCCGATTACGACAACTGCCCCGATGGCATAGAGCATTTTACGAAGCGAGATTGCGCCGCGACCCGCCGCATTGGGCAGCGCGGGAAGAGGCGGAATCGGCCTGTCCGGTGAAACGAGTGCAGATCCAGGCATGACTGCCTCGGCACGAGCAGGTTCGCCCATGAACGTGGCACGCGTCGTGGGGTCGGTTTCATCGGCTGTCGCCGGGTCGAGGCTGTTTTTCTGCGCTACTTTATTCATGGCGCTGGCGCGGCTGCCGGGAATCACGGTGCGCTTATGCGGACCCGCGTCGAGTGGATGCACCGCGCCGCAATAGGGGCAATAGTCGACTTGCCGGTACAGTGCGCCGCCACACCGCTTGCAAGGCGTCGGAAAACTGTGGCCGAGTAGTGTCTGGGTGGACATGCTGTGGACCCACCTTTGGAAAACGATGCCATTACGGCATGTTCCGGATCATGTTGAAGCGGGAGCAATGTCCGCGAAAATCACGATCCACATGCGCCGGAGAGTCTTGGGCGGCCAGCCCACGCTTGCGCTGCCGCTGAGTGCAATATGTGGCGTTTCAATCAGAACGTCAATCGCCGTTGCTACCTATCTTATGTGCGCTAGCGAACATTTGTAGGTACGACGAAATAGCCCTACATCGGCAGGACGAACGGGCGTCGAGGTTTTTTCACACGAATTGAGCGAAGGTGAAAACAGAACGAGGTCGGCGCGCATGGCGTCCGACCTCGTCATTAAACGCTTGTATCAAGCGTCTGCATCAGGCGTCTGAAGGAAGCGGGAAAAAATCAATGCTTGCGCAGCGGATGATCCTTCAGCAGCCACGCGAGCGCGAACGCCAGCACCACCACACACGCAGCCGAAAGGTACACCGTGTGCAACGCGCCCGCGAATGCTTGCAGATAATCGTCGCGCAACGCTTGCGGCAACGCGTGGATCGCGGCAGGTCCGAGCGCATGCGGCAATTCGGTGTCGGGCGGGATCAGCTTTTCGAGGCGCGCGGCGAGCCCGTTGGAAAACACGGCGCCGAAGCTGGCCACGCCGATCGATCCACCGATCGAGCGGAACAGTGTCGCGCCCGAAGTCGCCACGCCCATATGCTTGAACTCGACGGTGTTCTGCACCGCGAGAATCAGCACCTGCATCACCATGCCGAGTCCGCAGCCGAGAATACCCATGTCGATATACATCACATGAATCGGCGTGCTGATCTGCAGGCGTGCGAGCAGCAGCATCGCAACCGCCACGAGAAACGTGCCCGCGATCGGGAACATGCGGTACTTGCCGATCTTGCTGATCACCCGGCCGGTCACCATCGACATCAGGAACAAACCGCCCATCATCGGCAGCATCTGCATGCCGGCTTCCGTTGGCGTCGAGCCTTTGACCACCTGCAAATACAACGGCAGGAACGTCACCGAGCCGAACAGCGATACGCCGATGATGAAGCCGATCAGACTGCTCAGCAAAAACGTGCGCTGTTTGAAGAGTTCGAGCGGCATGATCGGCTCGACCGCGGTGCGTTCTTCGTGGATGAAACCCCAGATCGCCACGAGCCCCATACCCAGCGTAAACCAGAGTTGCGGCGACGACCACGGCAGGATCGTGCCGCCCTGGCTTGTGAACAGGATGATGCAGGTGAGGGCGCCGGCGAGAAACGCGGCGCCCATGTAGTCGATGGTGTGCTTCACGTGTCGAACGTGCGGCCTGAAGACCGCGCCGATCACGACGAGCGAGATGATGCCAAGCGGCAAATTGATGTAGAAAATCCAGCGCCACGTCAGGTGCTCGACGAGAAAGCCGCCGAGCAGCGGGCCGATCACGGTCGCAAGACCGAACACGCCGCCGAACACGCCCTGATAACGGCCGCGTTCAGCCGGCGGAATCACGTCGGCGATGGCGGCCATCGTCACCACCAGCAAGCCGCCGCCGCCGAGACCTTGCAGCGCGCGCAGCACGATGAGCTGCGTCATGTCCTGCGCGACGCCGCACAACGCGGAGCCGACCAGAAACACGATGATCGCCGTCTGCAAGACGATCTTGCGGCCGAACAGGTCGCCGAATTTGCCGTACAGCGGCACGACGATGGTCGAACTGAGCAGGTAGGCAGTCACCACCCATGACAGATTATTGAGGCCGCCCAGTTCGCCGACGATGGTCGGCAGCGCCGTCGAGACGATTGTCTGATCGAGCGCGGCGAGCAGCATGACCAGCAGCAGCGCCGGAAATAGCAGACGGATCGGCGGATGATCGGCTGCGTGGGCGGGCGCGGTCGCCTGCGCGTGCGGCTGCGTCAGTTCGGCGGGTTGTGTCGTGGTCAATTGGTCCATGGCATCGCGGGTTGAAATTAATTAACTCGGAGATTAATATATGCGACATCGTGTCACCAGTCAAATTGAATGCAATGGCAAGGATTCCGTCCGACGATCGAAAGGTGAAAAGCACGCTGCCTGATACGGCTGCCGTGAAGGTTCGCAAGACGCGTTCCGCGCCCAGCAGGGGTGTTGAAGCCGCCGCGGGCGTTTGGTCGGTGCAACCGGAGGCGGCGGCCGCGCCCGCACGGCGTCCGGGCAGGCCTTCCGGCGCCGCGCGCGGACCGGAGCAGCGCAACCGCCTGCTCGACGCCGCGCTCGTGCTGTTCGCGCGGCAGGGCATCGTCGATACCACGCTCGGGGAGATCGCCCGCGAGGCCGGTTTCACGCCGGCGATGATGCATTACTACTTCAAGACGCGCGATCAACTGCTCGACGTGCTGATCGACGAACGTTTCGCGCCGCTGCGCGCGGGGCTCGGCGTGCCGTTCCAGGAGAATCCCGACGATCCGGTCGCGGCCATCACGCAACTGACGCAGCGGCTGGTGCAGGTGGCAGCCGACCATCCGTGGTTTCCGTCGCTATGGGTGCGCGAAGTGATCAGCGACGGCGGCCTGTTGCGCCAGCGCATGCACGAGCGCTTCGGCAACGCGCATCAGAAGGCGTCGCTGTCGGCCATTGCTCGCTGGCAGAAGGAAGGGCGGCTGAACGCCGGACTGGAACCCGCGCTCGTCTTCGTCACGTTGCTTGGGCTGACGATTTTGCCGCTGGCTACGTCGAAGCTGTGGTGCAACGATCCCTTGCGCCGCAACATCGGCGGAGCGGAAATCGCGCGGCATGCCGTGGCTTTGCTGGTGCAGGGTATCGGTCCGAAGAAGGCCGATTGACGGCCGGCGCTCGCTGAACCGCACCGGCGTCGCGCGGGCGCGATCAACCATCGCCCATCGCCCATCGCCGCGCCACACCGTCTCACGCTTTCCGTTTTTCCTTCCACGCCTCATAAGCGGCTTTCGTCGTTTCGTTCGGCGGGTAAGTGCCGGGCAGGGCGGCGCCATCACGAATCCGCTCGGTCAGAAACGCTTCGAGTTGCTCCTGTTCGGCAGCGGCTTGCGCGACCTCTACCGCCATCTTTAGCGGAATCACCACCACACCGTCCGCATCGCCGACGATCACGTCGCCTGGAAACACCGCGACGCCGCCGCAGCCGATCGGCACATTGATATCCACTGCGTGATGGCGAATCAGATTGGGCGGCGCGCTCGCCCCCGCGCAGAACACGGGAATGCCGAGCGCGGCGATCGTCGTGCTGTCCCGCACCGGGCCGTCGGATACCATGCCCGCCACGCCGCGAACCTGCAAACGTTGCGTCAGGATCGACCCGAACGACGCGCTGCCGCGCTCGCCGCGGCAATCCTGCACGAGCACATGGCCGGCCGGAATCGTTTCGACACACTTGCGCTGCGCGTATTCCGGATCGGCAAACAGTTCGAGCACGTCAATGTCTTCACGCGATGGAATGTTGCGCAGCGTGAACGCCGGCCCGACCAGATTCGCGCCGCTGTGCGCGGCGAGCGGCGCGACGCCTTGCATGAACGTATTGCGCAGGCCGCGCTTGAATAATTGAGTAGTCAGCGTGGCGGTGCTGACTCGGCGGAGTGCTTCGAGCGTGGCGGAGTCGAGATCGGACATGGTGTCGGGCGGCCTCAAGGTTGGAAGCGGAAACGGGTCATGGCAACCGCATGCCGCGCGGTGCCGCAGCGGCGCAAAGTCCGATGCGGTCTCGCGCACATGATGATAGCGCCCCACGCAGCCAGTGCAGCCGATCTCCGCGCCGCGACACATTCGTACGATGCCGGAACCGGCGAGGCACACAACGTGCTGCTGGTGGGGTGAGGTGAATGCAGGCGGCATCAATCAGGTCGCCGGCATCGCACAAGAACAGGAATGGGAAAAGAGAAGCCAGGCGGGAAAGGCCGTGCCAATGGGGTTTGCACGAGCCGCCGCGGCGAATCGGGTCGGCATCGGAAAGCCACGACTGTGGCGCCGAGGGCCGGTTTTTCATCGGCGTGCAATTTTGGCGCGTTACTGTGCGCGCGCGTTGGCGCTCGGGCCATGCTTTACAATCTTGGGCCTGGTTGCAACTCCGCGCATGAAATCGAGTCGGAACCATGAACAGCAATAGCGCAGCCGCGCAAATCGGCGGCAAGCAGCAGGGCGAAACGTTGGCCAATTCGGACGGCCTAACCGGTTTTTTAGAGCAACAACGGAAAATGAACGGAGCATTGAGACTCGATCAGGCCACGATCGTGCTCGTAGAAGACGACCCGGACAGCCGGGAATCGTTGACCTTATTACTCGAAGCAGAAGGTGCGCATGTCGTCGCTGTGGCGGATGCGGAAGAGGGCGTGGAGGCGGCGCTGCGATTGTTGCCCGACGCCGTGGTGTGCGATCTTGAACTGCCCGCCATGGACGGTTTCTACCTGATCCAGCGCTTGCGCGACCACGAGATTCGCGGCGACCACCCACCGTCGGTTGCCGTGGCGCTCACCGGCCACACTGACGACGCTTACCGCTTACGCAGCATCGGCGAAGGCTTCCAGCATTTCATGACCAAGCCGGCTTTGCCTGAAGATCTCGTGACGCTGCTGCACGATGCGCTTCACGCTCGCGCAGCGGGCTGAATCAGGACTTCGATTTAGCCGACGAATTCTCGGCGCGGCGTGACAGCCGTGCCGCGAGGCGCCACACCTTCAGATGCCTGGCTTGATGGCAAAGCAGGGTGGAGTGCGGTTCGCGAACGTTGCCGAACGTTGACGTTACTTGACGGCGACGGGTGTCCCCGTATCCTTACTCGACGCGGCGGCTTCCAACGCCTGACAGGCCGCGCACAATCCCTTCAATTCGATTTCATCGCTCGCGAGACGGTAGCCCGAGTCTTCGATTTGGGCGACTAGCGCCTGGCGCAGTTTCGGCTGATGCAATTCGGTGACGTTGCCACATTGCTGGCACACCACCAGGATGCCGTGCTGGCATTGCGTCAGATCGTGGCAGACGGTGAAGGCATTGATCGATTCGATCCGATGCACGAGTCCCGCCGAGAGCAGAAAGTCCAACGCCCGGTACACCGTGGGCGGCGCCGAGCCGGGATGGATCTGGCGCATCTCGTCGAGCAGCGAATACGCTTTGGTGGCGCGCCCGGAATTCAGCAGCAATTCGAGCACTTTGCGGCGGATCGGCGTGAGTTTTTCGCCGCGTTCGCGGCAATATTCTTCCGCGAGTGTCAGTGCGGCTTCCTGCGAAACACCGTGCGTGTGCCCCGGCTCATCTGAGTGAACGGAGGCGGCGGAGGTGGCTTTGTCGGCGGTCGCGGCGGGCTTGGCGGTCTTCATGCGTCGATTATAAAGGCCATCGCGTCTCGCTGTGCCGGCGCGCGATGCGTCTGGCCGCCGCCTTGGCCATGCGCGGCATGATCAGACAGTTGGGCGCGTGGCCCGAGCACGGACCACGCGCAGCCTGCCGGGTCAAGTCAGCGGGAAATCAACGTACTTCTTGAAACCCGTGCGCGTCGCAATACGCGAATACCAGCGTTCCAGATTCGGCAGCGGCGGACGCGCCACGCCGTCGAGCCCGAACCAGCGTTTGGCGTAGGCGCCGATCACGATGTCGGCCAGCGTGAACTTCTCGCCTTCGAGGAAGAAACGCCCTTGCAGATGCGTGTCCAGCATGCGCCACAGCGCGGTGACGGCGTCGAAGTCGGTGGCGAGTTGCGGCGTCGCGCTCGGCGGCGGGCGTGCGCACCAGCGCCCAGAACACCGGACGTTCGGCGGGTTGCAGCGTGGACAGCGACCAGTCCAGCCAGCGGTCGATGCTGGCGCGCGATGCCGGCTCGGACGGATACAGCAGGCTGCCTTCGCCGTATTGCATCACCAGATAGCGCAGGATCGCGTTCGATTCCCACAGCACGAAGTCGTCGTCGACCAGCGTCGGGATCTTCCCGGTCGGGTTCATCGCGAGATAGTCGGCTTCGTTGTTACGGCCGAATTGCAGGCCGGCGTCGACACGGTCATACGGCAGCACCAGCTCATCGCAGCACCACAACACTTTCTGGACGTTGACCGAATTGGCGCGTCCCCAGATCGTAATCATCCGGTAAATCCTTTTTTTTCGTTGGTAAGCCGCGCCCGTCGCGCGGCGTTCAGCCAGTAACGATACACGATGCGCATGATTTTGCGTGCCGCCGCGCGCCAGCCAGGCGGACCGAACATGACGTGAAGCACGTCTGAAAGCGGCGCCCCGCCAGGCATTCGGCAATGCGCGCGCGTTGCGTACAATGAGCCCACCCGAATACGACGAGGCACGCATGGCCCGCATTGTTCCCGACGACTGGAAGAGCCTCGCCGCGACTGGCGCGGCGGCCCGCGAACGCGAAACGCTGGCGTTACTGGAAGAAGCGCTGCCCGATGACTACACCGTCTATCACGGCGTGCACTGGACGCGCCTGAACCAGAACTTCTCGGTGTTCGGCGAAGCCGACTTCGTGATCGTCAGCCCGGCAGGACGCGTGATGATCGTCGAACAGAAAACCGGTTTTCTGCGCGAAACGCCGAAAGGGCTCGTCAAGGTCTATCTGCAAACCGAGCGCAATGTGGCGATCGCGCTCGCGCACACCATCGAAAGTCTGCATCGGCGCTTTACGGCGGCGTTTGGCGCGGGCACGTATTTCGTCGAGGAATTGCTGTACTGTCCGGACCACATCGTCAAGGACGCGGCGATCGCCGGCGTGAACCCCGCGCGGATCGTCGATGCGACGCGTAAAGACCGGCTCGCGGCGATCATCCGCGAAGCGTTGCCGGCCGACGAGCCGCGTCTTGCCTGCGCGCCGAAAATCCATCACTTTCTCGCCGACGAATTGGCGCTCACGCCCGACGCCAGCGCGCTGGTCGGACAGGCGGGCACGCTCGTCACGCGTCTCGCGGGCGGTTTGGCAACGTGGGCGCGGCGGCTCGAATTCGCGCCGTTCCGGCTGCGCGTGATCGGCACCGCCGGCTCGGGTAAGACGCAACTCGCGGTGCAGGTGATGAAGGACGCAGTGGCACGTGGCCAGCGTCCGTTGTACGTGTGCTTCAACCGGCCGCTGGCGGATCACATCGCGCGAGTCGCGCCGTCCGAAGCGAAGGTGGCGAACTATCACCAGCTCTGCGACTGGATCGCGCGCGACGCGGGCCGCGAACCGGATTTCCAGGCGGGCGATGTATTCGCTCAGCTCGAAACCACGTTCGCCAAAACGCCGATCGATCCGCGCTGGCAATTCGACGTGCTGATCGTCGACGAAGGGCAGGACTTCCAGCAGCCGTGGGTGGCCGCACTCGAGCGTCTGTTGCGCCCCGGCGCCGCGTGGTGGTGGCTCGAAGACCCGCTGCAGAATCTGTATATGCGTGAACCCGTCGCGCTACCGGGCTGGACCACGCTGAAGGAAACCACCAACTATCGCAGCCCGCGCGACATTCTCGATTATGTGCGCGACGTGGTCGGCGCTTCGGTACCGCTCGCCGCGGCGCTCGCGTCGGGCAGTCCGTTCGATGGCTCCGATATTTCGCTCTCGGTCTACGACGAAGCGAACGCCGCCGAAGGCAGCATCGAGGCCACCAAGCGCGCGATCACGCAGGCGCTCTCGCTCGGCTTTCGCAAGCAGGACATCGTGGTGCTGTCGTTTCGCGGCCGCGAAGGCTCGGCGATGAGCGCGCTGGATCACCTCGGGCCGCATCGGCTGCGTAGTTTCACGGGCAAGTACGATCTGTTCGGCAACCCCGAGTACCGCGAAGGGGACGTGCTGTTCGAGTCGATCTACCGCTTCAAGGGGCAGGCGGCGCCGTGCGTGATTTTCACCGAGGTCGACTTCGAGACTTTCGACGAACGCATCGCGCGCAAGCTGTTCGTCGGCGCCACGCGCGCCACGATGAAGCTGATCGTGGTTGCGTCGCAGCGCGCCGCGCGGCATCTGCATTTGCGCGACGGCAAGGAGAGCCGCGAAGTGAAAGAAGCGAAAGAGGTCTAGCGCCCGGACGCTCGGCTCAGATCCACGCACGCGCGCCGACCAGCATGCCGGTTTGCGTGTGCGCGTCCCACCAGATCACCCGCAAGAGCGGCGCTTGCTGCGCGATCAGCAGCGCCTGCACCGGATCGCTCTCGATGAAATGCGTGACGCCGCCGCGCAATGCGGCCGCGGCTTTGTGCGCGGCGCTGCCGGCGGGACTTTCATCGTGCGTGTCGGGCGTGCGCATCACCAGTTGCAGATGGCCGAAGCCGTGCCGCGCGAGCCACGTTTCGGTGCGCGCGCGATCCAGTTCGGGCCGTCCGGTGATGATCGTGCGAACCCGCTGCAGGTCGATGTCGGGCAGCATCTCGAATGGCAGCAGCGCATCGCGTTCGGCAAGCGCGGCGGCGAGATCTTCGTCGTAACGCGCGAGCGGCACGTCGGGCAGCAGAATGCCGTCGAGGTCGATCGCGTAGGTGGCGTATTCGTGATCGTCGGCCATCGCGGGTGCGGCGCCTGATTCGACCCGCGCCCAGTCGTCGCGATAACGCTCGGTGTACGCCTGGCGCTCCCACGGAAACAACGCGAAGTAGCCGCGCGCGTCGATCGCATAGTCGGGTTGCGCGCGGCTCAACTCGTCGACGGCGCCAGTCAGCGTCCTCACCACGAGGCCTTGCTGCTGAAGAAACGCGATGCAATCGGTCAGCGTAAAACCACGCCCCGCGATGTCCTCGCACAGCAGCACGGTCGAGCCTGCGGCCGGGATCGGCAGCGTTGAATCCCAGGCCACCGTGCGCGCCAGGCGGTCGTAGCGCAGAAAGGCGACCGGCGTGCCGACGGCGTGCGAGACCATCAGCGCGAGCGGCGCGCCGCCGCGCAGAATGCCGATCGCCATCGTGAAGCGCTCCGCCAGCAAGGCTGGCTGCAGCGATTCGATCCAGTGATCGAGTTGTTCGTACGTCAGTGGCAAAACCGGCTTGTTCATGACTCGTAGGGCGTCGCGTGGCGCGTGTGGGGCGAGCGTCCCTGGCGCGGGAGCGGCTTGCGGAGCGCGCGCGGCCGCGGGACCTCGTTTTTGAGACAGAGAATTTTGGCGATATTATGCATGCGGTTCAAAGATCGCGCGTCGAGGTGACACGCGGTAACCCGACGCGCGACCGCGGCCGGCGCAAGGGACGAGGGATGAGGGATGAGGGGCGGCGGGCCGGCACAGACCGAGCCGGCGACTATCGGGCCGCCCGCAAGAAAAATAGATAACGGAATAAAAAAACACATGACCAAGTCGACCACCGGGGTGAATGACCGACAACGCGCCGTCACGGGCGCGCGCTGGGCTGCGAGCCTCGTGCTCGCGCTGGCCGCCTGGAACGCGCAGGCTCAGCCGGAGCCGTCACTTTTATCGCTCGACGTGCAAGGCAAGATCGGCAAGACGACCGACGCCGCGCACAAGACGTACCACTTCACCGAAGCCCAACTGCTCGCGCTGCCGGTCCATTCGATCACCACCTCGACCACGTGGACGCCGCGTTCCACCTTCACAGGACCGTTGCTGGCGGATATTCTGAAGACAGTCGGCGCGAATGGCAGCCAGGTCGAGATCCATACGCTCGACGACTATACCTACACCATTCCGGTATCGGACTCCAATCGTTATGGCGTGGTCGTTGCATACAGCATGAACGGCCGGCGTCTGAAGATCAGAGACTTCGGGCCGCTGTTCCTTATCTACCCGCGCGATGCGTTCCCGGATGAACTCACGGGCGCCTCGGGCGATTCAAAATTCGTATGGCAGATCAAGGCCCTCATCGTCAAATAATGCGCCGTCCGTGGCGCCGTGCGCTCTACGTGCTGATCTGGCTGACCGCGCTCGCGGCGCCGGTCGGCGCGATCGGCTATCTGTTGTACGCGAATCTCCTCAACCCGCGTGCCACCGAGCAGTTGACCGGCTCGTACGACGGCTTCTACTGGGACGCCGCGCAACTGCAGATCGCTTACGCGCGCTTCGAGAATCAGTTGCTGCTTTATCAGTCGGGTGTCGACGACGACTATCAGCGGCTGATGCTGCGTTACCAGTTGCTGCAATCCAAGCTGCACGTGATGGCGGGTTCCACACGCCGTCTGACCACGCAACTCTCGCTGCTGCAAAGGCAACTGGACGAAATCCATTCGCTCGATCAGTTGTTGGGCGGCATCGAACCTGAAGTCGACGCGCTGCCGAAAGACCGCAGCCAGGCCAACCGGATTGTCGGGCAACTGCGCCAGCACTGGAACGAGGTCAATGATCTCGCGCTGAGCCGCCGTTTCGCCGACGTCGCCGATCGCGAGGCGATGAACCGCGACTTCATCGACAAGCGCCGCATCCTGTTCGCGGCCGGCATGTTGCTGCTGTTGCTGTCGGCGGCGGCGACGCTGTTGCTCGTGTTGAACGGACGGCGCCGTACGCGCCTGATGCATCAGCAGCACGCGGCGCTCGAAGCCGAGCACCAGGCGAGCCGCGCCGCGCGCGAGGCGAGTCACGCCAAGGATGCGTTTCTCGGCATGATCAGCCACGAACTGCGCACGCCGTTGCATGCGATCGTGTCGTCGATCGAATTGCTGGGCTTCAACTATCACTCCGAGGCGGATCGCAAGGTGATCCAGCGGCTCGAAACCGCGGGCCGGCATCTGGAGGCGCAGATGAAGGATCTGACCGACTACGCGCGCCTCGGCGCCGGCAAGCTTGAGTTGCGTCACGAGCATTTCGAGCCGCGCGAACTGCTGGCGTCGATCGTCGACGAGCACGCCATGTCGGCCGCCGCGCGCGGTTTGCAACTGGAGAGCGAGGCAAGCGGCATGAGCGGCCTTGTCGATTCCGACCCGCACCGCATCCGCCAGATCGTCAACAACCTCGTCACCAACGCGATCCGCTACACCGAAACCGGCACCGTGCGCGTGCAGTTGCGGCAGCGGCCGGCGCTGCTGATCTTCGTCGTCAGCGACACGGGGCCGGGCGTGCCGCATGCGCAGATTCCGCTCATCTTTCAGGAGTTCACGCAACTGGATGCGTCGCGCACGCGCCGCTTCGAGGGCGCGGGCATGGGGCTGACGATCGTGCAGGGGCTGGTCAAGCTGTTCGGCGGCACCGTCGAGGTGGCGAGCAAGGTCGGCGAGGGCACCACCTTCACCGTGACGATTCCGGTCACGCCGGTCGCGGCTGCGCAGCCGCAGGATGTGGCGGCGCGCGCCGAGCCAGGCGGCGCGCGTCCGTGCGTGCTGATCGTCGACGACAACCGCCTGATCCGCGAGTCGCTCAGCGAAATGATCGCGCACATGAATTTCGACGCGCACGCCGTCGCCAATGCCGACGATGCGCTCGCCTGGCTCGACGCGCGCCGCTGCGACGTGGTGTTGCTCGATCTGCATATGCCCGAGCGTGACGGCTATACGTTTCTCGCGGATTTTGCCGCGCGGGGCGGGCCGTCCGCGGGTGTGCCGGTGATCGTGGTCAGCGCGTATGCGCCGGAGGCGGGCGTGACGGAAGAGGGAGGAGGTGGCTCGCAGCCGTTCTTCGACGCGTTATTAAAGCCGGTACATTACGAGGAGCTCCGCAGCGCGTTGCAGCGGGCTTTGGCTTCGCGGCATACGGTGTGATGCGAAGCGTGGGCGGCTGGGCGAAGGTGGGCATCAACCTGAGCACACGCCTTCAGCCGTTTGCCGGCGCGGGTCGATCCGCTTAAGGCCGGTTCAGCCGCTTCGACAGATCGGCGACCAGGATCGCCATGCGCGCGGGCTTTTCATAACACGCGACGTCGTAATTGCGGATCACCTGACTGATCTCCGATTCGCTGGCCTTGCCGGTCAGCAATTCGCCGGTCAGCACGAAGATCGGCGCGTCCGGATTTTCCGAGGCGCGCACCGCGCGAATCGCGGCCGCCGAAGTCTGCGCGCCGAACAGCCAGTCGATCACGATGCCGTCGAACACCTGGGTTTGCAGCTGGTCGGCAAAGGCCGCGAGTCCGTAGATCGCCACCGCCGCGAAGCCGCTGCGCTCCAGATAGTCGCGCAGGTTGTCGGCGCTGGCCTGATCGTCGTCGACCACGGCGATGGTCGGCTTGTCGGTTTCGGCGCGGCGCGGATAGATTTCGATCTTGTGGACCTCGTACGCGCTTTGGTACAGCGTGCCGTCGTGGCGCGCCACGCGCCATTGACCGAGCCGGGAGTACGCGACGAATTCCGGGCGGCTGCCCGCCTCGAGCGCGGCGCCGACCCAGGCCGTGCAGGCCAGTTCGATCGCGCCGATGCTGAACACGGCTTCCTGGGCGATCGCGCCGACCATGCCCGGATCGAGCGATTGCGCGCCGAATAGCTGGGCGGCCGGTTCGCCGAATACCTCGGCGACCTTCTTGATTTGCGAGAGCGTCCACGGGCTGTTGCCGCGCAACTTGCGGTGTCCCTGTGAAAAACTCAGATCGAGGATGCGGCACAGCTCCGTGGTCTGCTGGCGTTTGCCGATTCCGTGCCGGCTCATCAACTCGCGCACGCGCTCGGCGACTGCGATGGAGTCAGGTGAGTGTGTTTCGTTGGCCATACTGCGTGAGAATCCGCCGTCTTAAAGGGTACTGGGGAGTGCGATACGACAGGCGCAGCGCGACCATGCACATGCAATGCGCAGGGACGCGGCGACGCAGGGGATAGCAAATGTACCGTAAAAAGTATCGCAGTCTGTCGTTTTGTACGACCGCCGTCTGGCCCGTCGGTGCGAGAGTCGAAACGGACCGGTTTGGCGATCTTTTTATGCACTAAGCATCAATGTATTTTACCGATGAAACCTCGCTGTATCTGCATAGAAATATGTCACGCGATGCCATGCGCCCGAAGCGTCTAGCCGGCAGGCATCGTGCCGAGCTTCGCCGCCGAGCTTTTCAGGCCTTTGAAAATCCGTTCGGCCACCTTGGCCGGAAAACGTTCGGGCAATTCCGCCGAGACCCGCTCGATCACACCGGGCGTCTGTTCGATCAATCGCTGGATCAGCGGTTCCGCGTCCGCGCCGTACGAGCACTTCAGCGCCATGGTGTTGAAGTGGCGCCGCTGCACGTCGCGAAACGCGTCGTGCTTGCTGCGCGACCACATGCCCATGGCGAGCCTCGCCTTGAACCATGACCACTGGTTCGGGCCGCTGCCTTCCACCGGCCAGATCGACATCACGTCGTAAAGCGGCGTGAGGCGGTAGTGGCCACCCGCCAGCAGGCGAATGCTGAAGTTCTTGGCGTGGCCGTCCGGCGCCGCCAGCATCCAGAACAGGATCTGGCTGGCCAGCAGCGTCTCGATGTCTTGCCGCGCCTCGACCGATTGCTGGAGAATTCGCGCGAGGTCGAGCACGCCCGGGCCGCCTTCGTTTTCGTATTTGCGATGCGACGGCACGCCGTACACCTGGCAGAAGTCTTCCTGCGGCAGGCGCAACAGCCATTGCCCGCTCGAATGCATTTGCCGGTCGAAGCGCTCGACGCTCAACACCCGCTGCTTGCCGAACGTCATGATCTCCGTGTTGGCGACCGGCAGGCCATAGGCGTGCAAGATCCGCAGACAGAGCCACTCGTTTTCGACCGAGGTGCTGAGGTCGGCGAGCTTGTTGCCGACAAGGCCGAGCGGCAGCTTGAAAATGTGCGTGGTGGGCGTGGCGCCGTGCGGCCGCTGCCATTTGCCGTCGTGCCACAGCAGCGCGGTTTTTTCCTGCGCGCCGGCGAGCGAGATGCGGAAATCGTCCGTCTCGTCGGGCGCGCCGAGCGCGGGGTTGCTGACCGTGCGCGCCAGCATGGTCTCGATCTCGGCGTCGTTGAGCGGCGTGCCCTCGATCCGCTCGACGCCTTGCGGCACGTCGTCTTCGGCGAGCAACTGGACGGCGCCCACGCAATCGCGGCCGATGGCTTGCAGCAGATCGAACGCATCGAGCGCCTCGGTCCGGTAGCGTTGGGCGATGCGCTTTCTGATCGCCTCGCTGTCGGGCAGCAGGTTGTCGAAATAGTTGAGAACGCGTGGGCCTTTTTGCGCCAGATTGCCCGGCGTGAACGGCAGCGACAGCGACAACGGCCGTCCCGCCGGCGAGGCAACCCACGCGGGATCGTAGGCGAACTCCATGGGCCCGCGAGCGGGCAGGCGCCAGACGCCGACGCGCTCGCCATTCGCCCATACCGATAGCGCGCGTGAGTGAGTTTGGCGGCCCATGCTCACCACTCGATCAACGGCGTCGGGCCCGGCAGCGACTGGCTCTTGTCGCGCAACTGTAATTGCAGGCCGTAGACGCCGCACAAGGCCAGCAATTGTGCGAGGGTGAGGGCATCGGCGTCGGTTTCGAATGCCGAAATGCGGCTTTGGCTGACGCCGATCCGCGCGGCGGCCTCGGCTTGTGTGAGGCCGGCTTGCCGCCGGCTGGCGGCAAGCAGCTGGGCTATCTGGTCCGACTTGGCGATGAGGTGGAGCATGGCAAATTATCCGCGACACGAATAAACGCACTTTATGCGTCACACGAATATTTGTCAAATATTCGTGTGACGCATATTTTACGAATATCTGTTTGGCGAATAAAATGCAGATATCTGTGTGGCGAATAAACGGCGGGAATGGGAGGTGAGGGCCCCTGCGGACGGGCTTCCACGTGTCTACACCGCCAGTCTTCAGTCACAGGGGCATTGCGGACAACCGGGCCGCCTGCGAAGATTATGCCCACACTTAAAACCTGCCTGTCCGATGACCACGACTTACCCGCTGCACGCGAACCTCACTTCCGCCGACCAGGCGTTCCCGAAACATGCCGATGTGGTGATCGCCGGCGCCGGCATCATGGGCTGCGCGGCCGCCTACTATCTGGCGCGCCGCGGCCTCTCGGTGGTGGTGCTCGACAAATCGCGAATCGCCGGGCAGCAGTCGTCGCGGGCGTGGGGATTCGTGCGCCAGCAGGGCCGTGAATCCGCCGAAGTGCCGCTGATGATGGCCGGCATCCCGCTTTGGAAAAAACTCGAAAGCGAACTGAATTTCGATCTCGAATGGCGTCAGGGCGGCTGTCTGTACGTCGCGACCGGCGAGGAGGACTGGGCCTCGTTCCGGCAATGGATGGACGTCGCGCGTCAGCACGGACTCGACACGCGCACGCTCGATCGCAAGCAGATCGACACGGTCGTGACCGGCATGCATGCCCCGGCGCTCGGCGGCCTCTACACGCCGAGCGACGGCCAGGCGGAACCGCGCCGCGCCGCGGCCGCTTTCGCGGCGCGCGCAGCGGAGGCCGGCGCGCTGTTCTTCGAAGGCTGCGGCGTGATCGGCGTCGAACGCGCGGGCGGCGCGATTGCCGGCGTGGTCACCGAGCGCGGCACGCTGCGGACCTCGCGCTTTATCTGCGCGGCCGGCGCCAGCAGTTGGCGTCTACTCAAAACGCTCGGGCTCGAACTGCCGCAGCAGGCGGTGCGCGGCACGTGCATGCGCACCAATCCGCTGCCGCGCATCACCGCGTCGACGTTCTGGGGCCACGGCCTCGGCGTGCGGCAGCGCGCGAACGGCGCGATCAATCTCGCCGACGACATGCAGGTCGACGTCGACATGACGCTCGGCCATTTCCGCGCGCTCAAGTGGTTCTTGCCGGAATTGTGGGCGCAGCGCGAGAAGTTCAGCTTCCATCTGAACGGCGCGAGCCTGCGCGATCTGCGCGAGCGTTTGCCGGGCGGCGTGCCGAAACACGAACGTGTGCTGCATCCGCGTGACCCACATCCGCAGCCGAACGTGGGCCACGCGCCGCGTGCGTTGAAAAAACTGCGCGCCTTGTTCCCGGCGTTGAAAGACGCGCAGGTGGTCGAATCGTGGGCCGGCCTGATCGACGTGCTGCCCGACGGCATTCCGGTGATCGACGCGCCGCCGCAGGTCAGTGGGTTGACCATCGCCACCGGCTTTTGCGGTCACGGTTTCGCGATGGGGCCGATCGTCGGCAAACTGCTCGCGGAATTGAACGATGGCGGCCAGGCGTCGCTCGATCTGTCGGCGTTCCGTTTGCAGCGTTTCTTCGACGGCACGATGCAACGGCCTCGCAGCATGCTGTAAAAAACGCACGTCTCAAGCCACTCCGAACATTACCGATGAACGAACCGACCTTGCGCCACGCCGGCGTGCCGTACTACACGCAATGGGGCAGTCCCGAATGGGTTGGCCGGATCGTCGAGCAGCACGGCGACCCCTGCGACGATCCCGGCTGGCAGCGCAGCGGCTTCTCCGACCCCGAGCATTACCGCTTCTGGGCCAAGCGCCTGTGCGGTCTGACGTGTCTCGAGTCGGCGCTCGACTATTGGCGCATCGAACACGCGTCGCGCGCCGCGCTGCTCGACGAAGCGTTGCGGCATGGCGTGTACCGCATGCGCGAGGATGGCGGCGTCGACGGTTTGATCTACCGGCCATTTGCCGATTGGGTGGCCGGCGCGTTCGGCGTTCGGGTCGACGTGCTGCCGCAGGCGCCGCTCGAAGACATGGCCGCGCGCCTGAACGCCGAGACGCTGGCAATCGTCTCCGTGAGCCCCGAGATCCGTTATCCCGACCGGCCCAATCAGCGGCAGGGCGGCCATCTGATCTTGCTGCTCGGACGCGGCCGCGATGGCGTGTGGTTTCACAATCCCTCGGGTATCGCGCCGCATCAGGCGGATGTGTATCTGCCGTTCGACACCATGACGCGTTTCTACGCGGGACGCGGCATGACGCTCAGCCGGATCGTGCGCTAGACGCGACGCGCGGCGAGTAGGTCGTGCGGTGAGCGCGGTGATCGGGCCCGTTTTCTGCTGGAGAGCCGGTACCGACTTCTGCGATACCGGAACCGCCATGAAACGAACCTACGCCCTGTTTGCTGCCAGCTTGATTGCTCTTGGCTCCGCTGCCTCGGCGGACGCTGCCAGCCGCGACGAACAGACCAAGGCCTGCCGCGGCGACGCCATGCATTTTTGCGCCGCCGACATTCCCAACGAAGACAAGATCACCGCCTGCATGAAGCAGCACGTCGACGAACTGAGCCCGGCGTGCCGCGCGATGTTCAAGAGCGGTAAGAAGGGCGGCGACAAAAATACGTCGCAGTAACGGCGGCGCGACTCACCGTCCCGCTTTCGCGATCCGGCCCCTCGGCGCGCCCGGCGTCGTAGAATCGCTTGTCCTCGACTCCCGGAGCCGCCGAGTGCCAGATTCGCCCAAGCCGGAGCCACGTCTGCCGCGCTTCCGTTTGCCGCGCCGCGCCCGCACGCCCTGGCAGGCGCCGCGCGCCCGCACACTGTTCACGCGGCCGGCAGCGTCGCCGCAGCGCATGCTGCTGCATCGCGTCTATCTGGTGGTCGGGTTGTGCGTGCTCGCCTTCGCCGTGCTCTATCTCGATCGGGACGGCCTGCGCGATGCCAACCGCAAAGTTCTCGGCATCGTCGATCTGATGTACTTCACGATGGTCACCGTGGCCACCGTCGGTTACGGCGACATCGTGCCGGTGACCGCCCGCGCGCGGCTCATCGACGCTTTTTTTATCGTGCCGATCCGCATCGTCATCTGGTTCGTGTTTCTCGGCACCGCCTATCAGTTCGTCATTCAACGCGTCATCGAGGAATTCCGCATGAAACGCCTGCAAAAGCAGTTGCGCGATCACGTCGTGATTTGCGGCTATGGATTGAGCGGTTCGGTCGCGGTGCGCGAGTTGCTGGAAAGCGGTTTCACCGCGGAATCGATCGTCGTGATCGATCCGCAGCAGGCGGCGCTGGAAGCGGCCACGGCGTTGGGCGTCGCCGGGCTGCTCGGCGATCCGTCGCGCGAGGATCTGTTGCAGCAGGCGCAGGTGCAGATCGCCCGCGCGGTCATCATTGCCGTCACCGACGACGCCACCGCGATCCTGCTCACGCTGACCGTGCGCAGCGTCGCGCCGCAGACCAAGATCGTCGTGCGGATTCAGGAGCAGACCTATCAGCGCCAGTTGCGCCAGGCCGGGGCGAACGTGATCGTCTCGTCGACCAAGATCGGCGGCTTGCTGCTTGCCGACGCGGTCGACAGCGAATACATCGTGCCCTTCGTGAACGATCTGTTGTCGGCACGCGGCCGCGTCAACCTGGTCGAACGTCGGGCGACGGCGCAGGAGATCGGCCGCTGGAGCAATGCGCTGCCGGGCGCGGTGGTGGTGGGTCTCGTGCGCGCGGGGCGCGTGCTGTCGTTTTACGAAGACGAGCCGTGTCCGATCGAGACGGGCGATCTGCTGATGGTGATCCAGTCGTCGCGCCAGCCGAATGAAACGTCCGCTTCCTGCTAGCCCATTCGAACTCAAACTTCTGCCAAAGACTGGAACAACCTGCCCATGACCCACCCGACCACGCAGACTTTCGACGCCGCCGCGACCACGCGGCTGATTCCCTATGCCGCGCTCGTCGATGCACTCAAGCGCGCGACGATCGACTATGCGCAGCAGCGCATCGCGAGTCCCGAGCGGCTCGTCGTGCCGCTCAACGAAGACGGCATCATGCTGTCGATGCCGGCCACCGCGCCCGATCTCGCGATCCACAAACTGGTCAACGTATGCCCGGCCAATCGCGCACGCGGCCTGCCGACCATCCACGGCAAAGTGATGGCGTTCGACGCCGACACCGGCGAGACGCTTTTCATCCTCGACGGCCCGACCGTGACGGGACGCCGTACGGCAGCGATCTCGATGCTCGGCGTCGACACCTTCGCCGCAACGCCGCGCGAATTCCTGCTGATCGGCACCGGCACGCAGGCGCTCAACCATCTTGAGGCGATCGGCGAACTGTTTCCCGACGCGCGCGTATGGGTGAAGGGCAGCGCGCCCGCGCGCGCCGAGGCGTTTTGCGCCGCGCATCAGGGCAACGCGCATGATCTGCAGCCGCTGACTCAAGCCGGCGCCACGATCCCCGACTCAGTCGACGTGGTGATCGCGCTGACCACGAGCAGACAGCCCGTCTACGACGAAGCGGCGCGCGCGGATCGCCTCGTGATCGGCGTCGGCGCCTTCACACCGGCCATGGTCGAGATCGGCGCGCACACCCTCGGCGGCAGCGCGCTGTTCGTCGACGACGAAGCCGGCGCGCGCCACGAAGCCGGCGACTTCATTCAGGCCGGCGTCGACTGGGCTCAGGTCGGCGGCATCGCTTCGGTGCTCGACAATGCAGCGTTATTGCCGCAAAAAAAACCGATCGTATTTAAAAGCGTCGGCTGCGCGGCGTGGGATCTGGCGGCGTGCCGCGTGGCGCGCGAGGCGTTGTCGGGTGGTTGAAGGTTTGGCGAACAGGCGCGCGCGAGAGGGCTGTGTGAGCGGCCTGCGGGCGTGCTTTGCCACAGAATGGGGCGTTGCCCGCGAATGCGAAAAAGGTCCTGAAAACAGGCCTTTAGCGCGCCAGGTTGGCATATTGCGCCAACCTGAGGCGCATGTTGCCGTGCAAACAATCTCAAAACGTTGCACCATAGGCGTTTGCCAGAAAAAGTGCCAGTCCGCCGGCACTGCGCTGCTGCTTTTTTCTGCCCGTTGACCGACGCCTTATCCCTCACGACGCTGCGACCGCGCTATGACGACCCAACACGCTTCTGCCACTCCCGACCTGCCGCTCGACATGATCATCTTCGGCGGTACCGGCGATCTGTCGTTTCGCAAACTGCTGCCCGCGCTCTACATGGCGCATCTGCACTGCAATCTGCCGCCGAACACCCGCATTCTCACGATCGGCCGCAAGCCCTGGTCGCGTGAGGAGTACATCAACGAATTCATGGAGCTGAAGGCGAAGCCCTTCATCGAAAAGAAAGCGTTCGATGCCGGCGCCTGGGACAAATTTCTTGCGCTGTTCGAATACGTGCGCATGGACGTCGACTCGGTCGAGGACTATCAGCGTCTGAAAGAAGTGTCGCGCGAAGGCGTGCGCCGCGTGTTCTATCTCGCGACGTCGCCGGATCTGTTCACTAACATCTGCGACAACCTCGCCGCCGCGGGATTGATCGACGCCAACTCGCGCGTCGTGCTCGAGAAGCCGCTGGGTCACGATCTGGCCTCCGCGCAGGAAATCAACACGGCGGTCGGCAAGCATTTCAGCGAAGCGCAGATCTACCGGATCGACCACTACCTCGGCAAGGAAACCGTGCAGAACCTGATGGTGCTGCGCTTCGGCAATCCGATTTTCGGCCCGCTGTGGCAGGCGCCGTATATCAAGAGCGTGCAGATCACGGTGGCGGAAACGGTCGGCGTGGGCAGCCGCGCGGGCTTCTACGATAAAACCGGTGCGCTGCGTGACATGGTGCAGAACCACTTGCTGCAATTGCTGTGCATCGTCGCGATGGAGCCGCCGGTGTCGCTCGACCCGGATGCGGTCCGCGACGAAAAGCTCAAGGTGCTGCGTTCGCTGCGGCCCATGACGCCCGAGGACATCGTGCGCGATACCGTGCGCGGGCAGTACACCGCGGGCGCCGTGGACGGCGAGGCAGTGAAGGGTTACCAGGAAGAAGACAATGTGCCGGCGGGCAGTCGCGCCGAAACCTTCGTTGCATTGCGCGCGCATATCAACAACTGGCGCTGGGCGCACGTGCCGTTTTTCCTGCGCACCGGCAAGCGGATGCAGAAGAAGGTGTCGGAGATCGTCATCGAATTCGCCGAACTGCCGTTCTCGATCTTTCCGAAGGGCGGGCGCAATTACGGCAATCGTCTGGTGATCCAGTTGCAGCCGGAAGAATCGATCCAGTTGCAGGTGCTCGCGAAAGAGCCGGGCAGCGGTATGCACATGCTGCCGGTGAATCTGAATCTGGATTTGCAGCAAGCCTTCACCGAGCGTCGCGCGGAAGCGTATGAGCGCTTGCTGATCGACGTGATTCGCGGACGCCTCACGCATTTCATGCGGCGGGACGAACTCGAAGCGGCATGGGCGTGGGCCGAACCGATTCTGGAAGGCTGGGGCAAATCGGGCGAAAAGCCGCGCGGTTATACGGCGGGCACGTTTGGACCGGCTGCTTCGACGGCATTGATGGCGCGCGAAAATGCGGTGTGGGCGGAAGAGTCGCAATAAGCTTTGCCTCAACGCTGTGAAAGCCCGCAAGATGCTTGCGGGCCACAAGCTGTCTACTCCGAAACCTGTCGCCCGTTGGACAGGCGCTTCCATGCGAATGCGCTTGCGAATACAACAACGACGGTTGCGATCAGATAGCCCGAAATGCGTGCTGCCGCCAAAGAGGGATGGCGCGCCTGCATGAGCGTTATCGGCCGCAACAGACTTTGCTCTGTTGCGGCTCGTCATGCGCGTCATTCGCGCGCATGCACTCTCGGTGAATTATCCATTCGACATGACGATTTGATTTCATCTGGATTACGTCTATGATGAGCCTCCTTCGCGTGGCACAGCGCTATAAAAAAGGCGACATGAGTGAAGCGACTTCTCGTGGCAATGACGTGTGTGGCAAGCGTGGTGGCCGTCACGGCGCTCTCGGCGTGCGGCGGTAGCGAGATCAATGCGCAGAACCCGCCGAAAGTGATTATCGACAGCGACTACAACACGCTGAGCGACGATGGCCAACTCGGCGTCATGGCCGCGCAATTGCAGGCGCAAGGCTCATTGAAAGTGCTAGGTATTACGGTGGTCTCCGGCAATCAATGGTTGAAGCAGGGCGTGGCGGATGCGTTGAAATCGGTCGAACGTCTGGGCGTTGAAAATCAGATCGGCGTGTATGCGGGTGCCAATTACGCCTTGTCGCACGACTTCGCCACCATTCAGGCCGAGCAGAAGCAATTCCCCGGCGGCGACGGCTATCTCGGCGCATGGAATACTCCTGAGCCGAAATCCGACAGCGACCTCGTCGCGCCGCCTGACGGCTTCGCGACGCACGCCAAGGTGCAGAGCAAGAGCGCGGTGGATTTCATCGTCGACTCGGTGACGCAATACCCCGGCGAGGTGACGATTCTCGCGATCGGCCCGCTGACCAACATTGCGCTGGCCACGCGCCAGCATCCCGAGATCGTGCCGTTGATCAAGCAGATCATTTACATGGGCGGAGCGATCGACGTGCCGGGCAACACCACGCCGACTGCCGAGTTCAACTGGTGGTTCGATCCGGAAGCGGCGAAGACCGTGTTGCGCCTGCCAATCAAACAGGTGGTGATTCCGCTCGATGTAACCGACACCGTGAAGATGGACAAAGCGCTGTACGACCGTGTCGCGCACGACCCGACGAAGCAGACCATCATCACGCAATTGTTCAAGACGTTGAATGGCTATGGTTTCGACGGCAAGAACGGTTTCGAGACCAACCCGAACTACACGACGAACATCTGGGACACGCTGACGCTGGCGTATCTGATGCATCCTTCGTTCGCCACGCAGTCCGTGGACGAATGGGTGGACGTGGACATGAGCTTCGGTGCGAACGATGGCAAGGCGACCGGTTATACGAGTTCGCCGCCGGCGGTCTTGCAGAAGATGACGGTGGTGAAACGCTTCGACAATCCGAATTTCTTTAACTTCTATGTCGACCTGCTGACACGGCCGGTGCCGGTCACGCTGCCGAGCTGACGCGGTTTTCTACCGCGCTGCGCGCCTGCATTCAATCCGCCTCAGGCGGGATGCAGGCCGCGCAGCAATTGACGGACACGCGAGAGATCCTGATCGACGTGCTCCGCTTTCTCGAACAACTCCGCCAGCCAGTCCACGAACGCGCGCACGCGCGGCGACACGCGGCGATTCTTCACGTAGGCAACCGAGACTGGCATCGGCACGGGCTTCCATTGCGGCATGACTTCGCGCAATAGTCCCGAGTCGAGATACGGTTGCGCGGCGATCCGCGCGGGCTGGATCAAGCCGAGGCCTTGCAGGCCGCAGGTGAGATAGGCCTGTTCGTCGCTGACCTTGACGAAGCCTTTCACCTTCACGTTTTGCGCTTCGCCGTCCACCTCGAAATCGAAATCTACTTCGCGGCCGTTATGCGGCGACATGCAATTGACGGCCGCATGTCCTCGCAAATCGTCGAGATCCGTGGGCGTACCGTAGCGGGCCAGGTAGGCCGGACTCGCGCAGGTCACGTGTTCGAGCGTGCCGAGTTGGCGCGCGACCAGATTCGAGTCCGGCAATTCGCCGAGCTGGATGCTGCAGTCGATGGCTTCAGTGATCAGATCGACTGTGCGGTTGCTGATGCCGATCGCGAGATCGAGGTTGGGGTAACGCGTGTGGAAGTCGTCCAGAGCTGGCAGCACGATGGCGCTTGCTACGGCGCCGGGCATTTCGATGCGCAGACGGCCGGTCAGGTTATCCGTCGCATGACGGATGCTGGCTTCCATTTCGTCGATGTCGGCGAGGATTTGCGCGCAGCGTTCGTAGTAGGCCGCGCCTTCGGGGGTGACGCTTAGGCGCCGCGTTGTGCGGGCCAGGAGGACGGTGCCTAGCAGGGCTTCCAGATTCTGGACGATGGTGGTCGCCGTGGCGCGTGGAATGTTTAATGATTCCGCTGCGCGGGTGAAGCTGTTGGTGTCCACGATTCGGATGAAGGTGCGCATTGCAGTTATTCTGTCAATCACGGGTTCATGCTCCAGTCGAGGGTTAAGGTTTTGCGGTTTTTTTTGCTTGCGCTGTGTTTTTTGTTTGGGATACTTATGGTTTTGGCCTTTCCTTGAATTCATGGTGGTCTATTAGCGTTGCCCCTGTGCGGGGCGGCACTTACTTCTCTTTGCCGCCGAAAGAGAAGTAAGCAAGAGAAAGCGGCTCAAACCGCTAATTCTTAAGCGGGTCCCCCGTACAGTCGCGGCAGTGGTGCATCTGGAATCGGTGCCCTCGCACATTTGGCCCCGGTGACAAAGCCGTCATACTTCCCGCCTCGCGCTCCGCGCTCGCCGGAGCGATCCGCGAAAAACCAGTGGATTTGTTTGTGTGTGTGTGGCGGGGGGCCATCGGCTTCGCCTCGGCGACATGCCGAAAAAACCGGTGGGTTTAATGAAGTGCCGCGGGGCGCGTAGCGCCGCCGGAAGTATGACTGCTTTGTCAGTATGGCTAAATGTGCGAGGGCACTGATTCCAGATGTACCACTACCGCGACTGTACGGGGGACCCGCTTAAGAATTAGCGGTTTGAGCCGCTTTCTCTTGCTTACTTCTCTTTGCGGCCCTCCATGTCAGGCTAGTTGTCGCCTCACCCGAACCGATTAGTGTAAAGATGGGGGGCGGACAGCGAATGGAAGATGAAACGCTATTCAGCGGAAACCCGGGAGTGGGTAATCAAACAGATGATGCCGCCGTTTAATCGTGCGGTCGTTGAGCTGGCGGGAGCGACGGGCATCACCACGGTGACGCTACGGACCTGGCGGCAACATGCAAGGGATGCAGGGGTATTCATGCCGGGTAATGGCAGAACCAGCGATCAGTGGTCAAGCGCCGACAAGTTCAGGGTGGTGCTGGAGACGGCGTCGCTCAACGAGGCCGAGACCTCCCAGTACTGTCGCAGCAAGGGCATCTATCCGGAGCAGATCCGGCAGTGGCGCGAGGCGTGCGAGCAGGCCAACGTAGCGCCTGAAACAAAGCCAACGGCTGCCCAGCGCAATGAAGCAAAGGCCGCTCACAAACGCATCCGTGAGCTGGAGCGCCAGCTCAGGCGCAGCGATGCCGCGCGGGCGGAGGCAGCGGCGTTGCTGAACCTGCGAAAAAAAGCCGAAGCGATCTGGGGCAAGGAAGAGGAAGACTGATCAGCAGCCCGGATCGCGATGAAGCCATGCAGTTGATCGATGAAGCGGTACAGCATGGGGCACGCCGCTCGCGTGCATGCGAGCAGTTGGGGCTCAGCGTGCGCAGTGTCCAGCGCTGGCGCCTGTCGCCGCAGGACGGGCGCACCCAGGTGAAGCGTGCGGCACCGCCCAACAAGCTCAGTGAGGCCGAGCGTCAGGCCGTGCTCGACGCAGCCAACCGCCCGGGCTACGCGAGTCTGACGCCGCACCAGATTGTGCCGAAACTGGCGGATGAAGGGATTTATCTGGCATCCGAATCGACGTTTTACCGGGTGCTGAAAGCGGCAGGACAAAGCCAGCGTCGAGGCCGTGCGCGAGCCCCGCGACGACGCACGCTCACGACGCATTGTGCGCAGGGTCCGAATCAGGTGTGGTGCTGGGATATTACGTGGATGCCGACCACAGTCAGGGGCCGGTACTTCTACTGGTACATGATGAAGGACATCTACAGCCGCAAACTGGTGATGAACGAGGTCTGGGAGCAGGAGTCGGCCGAGCATGCGAGCGTCCTGCTGGCCAAGGGATGTTTGCGTGAAGGCCTCGCCGGGCGGCCGCTGGTGCTGCATTCGGATAACGGCAGTGCGATGAAAGGTGCCACCATGCGCGCGGCGATGATCGATCTCGGTGTGCAGCCTTCGTTCAGCCGGCCGCGCGTGAGCAACGACAACGCGTTTGCCGAGTCGCTATTCCGCACGGCAAAGTACTGTCCGTTGTGGCCCGAGCAGCCGTTCGACACGCTGGAGGCGGCTCGGGAATGGGTGCAGCGCTTCGTGCAGTGGTACAACGAAGAGCACTGCCACAGCGGCCTGAAGTATGTCAGCCCGGGCCAGCGGCATCGCGGCGAAGCCAACGACCTGCTGGCCCGACGGCGTGCGCTGTACCGCAGCGCGCGCATGCAAAACCCGGCGCGCTGGTCAGGGGCCATCCGCAACTGGCACCTGACAGACGCGGTCTATCTGAATCCGGAACGAACCTCGGCCTCAGCCAAAATGTACAGGCAGGCAGCGTAACGCGGTTCTGGCGACAACTACCTTGACACACACCGGCGGCGGCAAAGAGAAGTAAGTGCCGCCCCGCACAGGGGCAACGCTAATAGACCACCATGAATTCAAGGAAAGGCCAAAACCATAAACAACACAGTCAAAAAACGACGCACAAAAAACCCGATCAAAAAGCCCACGCCGCAGGCCAAAAAAAACGACCCCCGGCGCAAGCCAAAAAAAACCAAAAATCACTTCCGCAAGGAATCCAAATCAATCACAAACCGATACTTAACATCACTCTTTAGCATCCGTTCAAAAGCCTCATTGATCCCCTGCGCAGGAATCACCTCAATATCCGAAGTAATCCCATGTTCCCCGCAGAAGTCCAACATTTCCTGCGTCTCAGCAATCCCCCCAATCAACGACCCAGCGAGACGCCGCCGCTTGAAGATCAGATTAAAAACTTGCGGCGACGGATGATCATGCTCCGGCGCGCCGACCAGCGTCATAGTCCCATCCCGCTTGAGCAGGTTCAAAAACGGATTCAGATCATGCTGAGCGGCAACCGTATTCACAATCAAATCGAAGCTATTCAAATGCGCTTCCATTTCCTCGGCATTCCTGGAAATCACGACTTCATGCGCACCCAACCGCTTCGCATCTTCGATCTTCGACGGCGACGTCGTGAACAACACAACATGCGCACCCATCGCACGAGCGAGCTTCACACCCATATGCCCCAGGCCGCCAAGACCAACAATGCCGACCTTCTTGCCAGGACCGGCACCCCAGGTCCGCAGCGGCGAATACGTGGTGATCCCCGCACAAAGCAACGGCGCGACACCCGCAGGATCGAGATTCTCCGGCACGCGCAGCGTGAACGCTTCGTCCACGACGAGTTGCGTGGAATACCCGCCGTAAGTGATCTGCCCATCAACCCGGTCGACACCGTTATACGTGCCGACAAAACCGTTCTCGCAATACTGCTCGAGACCTTCCTCGCAACTCGCACACGTGCGGCACGAATCGACCAGACAGCCGACGCCGACCAGATCGCCCGCCTTGTATTTCGTCACGTCCGGACCAACCGCGGTCACGCGGCCGACAATCTCATGGCCCGGCACAACCGGAAACACCGTGTTCTTCCATTCGTTGCGCGCCTGATGCAAATCGGAATGGCACACACCGCAAAACAGAACTTCCATCTGCACGTCATGGGCGCGCAGTTCGCGGCGCTGGATTTCGAACGGGGCGAGCGGCGTGGTAGCGTCGGTCGCTGCATAGGCGTAAGTCGTGCTCATGGGTAGCTCCAGCAAAGAGGGTGAAGTCGCAAGGCGCCGGCGATGGGCGACGCATGTCGCCGATGTGGCCAACCTCGTCATGAACCGGGATCACGGCGCGGGCGGTGGCTGGCAAATTCGTCAAACTGGGAATTGGCAACCGAGCCCGGCGCAGCGCGGAAAAGGATGATCCGGCAGGGTTCCCATGATAGGAGCGGCCAGGGAGCCCTGGAATACCTGAATGTCTTGAAGATTTGCCTAAAACTCCTGGCAAGGAGCGCGATAGGTCGTTTGGTGCTAAATTTCAAGCATTATTCTCTCGCACGTCACTATACCGTCATGTCCCCCCGTTCCGCTGAACCCGTATCGGTCGATCCCGCACAGCAGCGCGTGGTCGAGTTATTCGATGTGCTCGCGCCCACCCCGGGCCTCACGCGCACGAGTCTCGAAGGCGTCAATCTGATGCGCGCGAATAGTCCCATGCCGCGCATGCCGGTCATGTACGAGCCGAGCATCGTGATCGTCTGCCAGGGCCGTAAGCGCGGCTTTCTCGGCGATCAGGTGTTCCAGTACGACGCGCAGCAGTACCTGGTGCTCTCGGTGCCCTTGCCATTCGAATGCGAGACCGAGGCGAGCCCGGAAGAGCCATTCCTCGCGATCTCGGTGCGCGTCGATCTGACCATGGTGGCCGAATTGCTGATGGCGTTGAACGAAACGCACGGCGCCGCGCAGAACGAACCCGTCGGCATCTATTCGACACCGCTCGACCTGGCGCTGAGCAACGCGGTGCAACGTTTGATGGACGCGCTGGCTTCGCCGCTCGACGCGCGCATTCTCGCGCCCGGTGTGGTGCGCGAAATCTGTTATCGCGTGCTGACTGGGGAGCAGGGCGACGCGATTCGCGCGGCGCTCACGCATCAGAATCATTTCGGCCGCATTGCCAAAGCATTGCGGCGAATTCATGCGGATTACCACAGCGTGCTCGACGTCGATACGCTCGCGTCCGAAGCGGGCATGAGCCTCGCCGTGTTCCATGCGCAATTCAAGGCCGTCACCGCGACTTCGCCGATGCAATACGTGAAGACCACGCGTTTGCATCACGCGCGTTTGCTGATGGTGCAGGATGGTTTGAATGCGGGCGCGGCCGCGGCGCGGGTCGGCTATGAAAGCGCGTCGCAATTCAGCCGCGAGTTCAAGCGTCTGTTCGGGCTGAGCCCGGTCGACGAAGTGAAGCGCATGCGTGCCGTCTACGATGCGCCGCCGCCGCGCGTGGTCAAACCGGTGGCACGTTACGTCACCGCGGTGTGATCGGGCGAGCTTGCCGCGCTATAGGTTACAAACCGCTGAACCAGTTGTACCCCTGGTCTTCCCAATAGCCGCCGGGATTCGTGTTGGTCACGAAGATCGCCGCGATGTGCTTGGGATTCTTGAAGCCGAGTTTGGTCGGTACGCGCAGCTTCAGCGGGTAGCCGTATTTGGCCGGCAGCGGCTCATTGCGGAAATCGAGCGTGAGCTGCGTCTGCGGATGCAGGGCCGTCGCCATGTCGAGACTGGAGTAATAGCGGTCCGCGCATTTGAAGCCGACATAGCGCGCATTCAGATCGGCGCCGACGCGCTCCAGAAACGTGCGAAACGGCACGCCGCGCCATTGTCCGATCGCGCTCCATCCTTCAATGCAGATGTGGCGTGTGATCTGCGAAGCCTGCGGCAATGCGCGTAGCTGATCGAGATTCCAGGTGCGCTTGTCCGAGACGAGCCCCGACACTTCCAGTTGATACGTCGAGCCGTCGATGTCCGGCGCGTCGAACTCCGGATAAAACGCATTGAACGGGAACGGGTCCGTGATTTCACGTGCCGAATAGGTCGGCGCGAGCTTGTTGCGGTCGAACAGCCAGCCTTGCACGCGATCGTTCCAGCGCGACATGGCCCAGAGCACCTTGTCGACCGAATCGCCGTCCTGCATGTTGCAGCCCGAGAGCATCGCCAGTGCGCCGATGGAGAGCGACGACCGCAGGAACAGCCGCCGTTGCAGGCGCTCGATTTGCGGCTGATGATCGGCAAGCACGATGCGGGATTGGCGCGCGTTGCCGTTGGGTTTGGATGCGCTCATGCCTGGCTCCCTTCATGCGCCGAATGTGGCCGTGCGCGTCCCGTCAGCATCGGCAGCAAGGTGCGCGGTACGAGCAGTACCAGCGCCAGATGCACGACCACGAAACCGACCACGCCCGCCATCGCGATGAAATGCACGCGCCGCGCAAAGTCGAAGCCGCCGAATAGCGCGGTGAGCCACGAGAATTGCACGGGCTTCCAGATGGACAGCCCCGACGCCACTAGCAACACGCCAAGGCACAGCACGAGCAGATACAGTGCACGTTGCACCGCGTTATATTTGCCGGAATCGTGCGGCAGCTTGAAGCGCAGCGCGAGGCTTGCGTCATGCACCACGTCGCGCGGATGAACTGGCAACAGCTTGCGCCGGAAATGCCCACGTCCAACGCCATACGCGAAATACAGCAACCCGTTCGCGCAGAGCAGCCACATCGCCGCGAAATGCCACGCAATCGAGCCGCCCAGCCATCCCCCGACGGTCGCCCAAACCGGAAATCTGAACGGGAAAAACGGCGACGCGTTATAGATGGCCCAGCCGCTCATCACCATGCAGACCATCGCGAACGCGTTGATCCAGTGCGTGATTCGCACGACGAGCGGGTGGACGAGCAGGCGCGTTTGCGGTTCGGGCATGGTGCAAGGGTCGCGAGACGAACAGGAAGAGGAAAGCCGCGTCATTGAAGAACGCGGCTGTTCAAGCAAACAGGACAGCTGGCAACGCCGTATTACATCGGCGGCGTCACGCCATGCTCGCCCGCGGAGATGAAGTTGGCGGCCATCGAGCCGTCGGCTTCCTTGTGCGCGAACAACACGACTTTCGCGCCCGGCACGAGCAGCGAACGGTCACCCGGTTCCAGCGCGACGATAGGCACGTCTTGCGGAATCACGATTTTCTTTTCGCCGTCCTTGTACTTCACGGTGATCGTGCGGCCGTTGCTGACCACGAGCGAACCGACTGTGCCGTTGGTCATCGAGCTGTTGCCGCCGAGATCCCACGGACGATGGCCTTCGCCGGAACCGCGCATGCTCGCCGGGAACACGTGCACTTCGAGCGCCTTCAGCGTGCCGTCCGCCTGCGGAATCGCGGCGGTGCCGACATAGCTGTCCGGCTTGATGTCGTTGATGTTGGCGAGCACCACGCCGCGAATCGGCGTGTCCTTGGCGAGCTTCACGTCGACGTCCTTGCCGTCGCGCGTGTGGACCTTGAGCAGATCGCCCGACAGCGACGTCACCGTGCCGCGCACGCCGGTCGGCGCGGCGCTCTGGGCCTGTGCAGCCGGTCCGGCAGCGAGGAAAGCAGCGGCGACGAGCGCGGGGGCCGCGAAGGCGCGCAACGCACGCGCGGAAACGATCTTCATGAATCTGCTCCAAGTGGTGAAGGATAGGGGCAGATTAGACCCGGGACGGGCTCCGGCGAGTGACAGACGGATGACAAAAACGTCATGAATGGCGCGCAACGGCCACGTAAAATGGCCGGCATATCCACGTCCAAAATTCGGCGAGCGCCAGAGCGAACCTCTGAGCGGACGTCCGAATCGGAGCACCGAGCACCATGAGCATCCTCGTCATCGAAGACGATCCGAAAACCGGCGACTACTTGAAGAAGGGTTTGCGTGAGAGCGGCTATGCGGTCGATCTCGCGCGCACCGGCACGGACGGCCTGCATATGGCGCTCGAAAATGCATACGACCTCGTGGTGCTGGACGTGATGCTGCCCGGCATCGACGGTTGGGAAATCATGCGTGCACTGCGGGCGCGGCGCGATCTGCCGGTGATTTTCCTGACCGCGCGCGACCACGTCAGCGACCGTATTCGCGGTCTCGAACTCGGTGCGGACGATTATCTCGTCAAGCCGTTTTCATTTACGGAGCTGGTGCTGCGTATCCGCACGCTGCTGCGCCGCGGCGTGATCCGCGAAAGCGACGTGTTCGAGATCGCCGACCTCAAGCTCGACGTGCTGCGCCGCAAGGTGACGCGCGAAGGCGTGGAGATTCCGCTCACCAACAAGGAATTCATGCTGTTGCATCTGCTGGTGCGTCGCCAGGGCGAAGCGCTGTCGCGCACGCAGATCGCCTCCGAAGTGTGGGACATGAACTTCGATAGCGATACCAACGTGGTCGACGTGGCCATCAAACGGTTGCGCGCCAAGGTCGACCATCCGTTCGAAAAGAAGCTGATCCATACGGTGCGCAGCATCGGCTACACCTTCGGCGACGGCTCATGAAATTCTGGACCGGGCGCTCGCTCACGGCTCGCACCACGGTGCTGTTCGCGTCGATCGCGTGCGTGGTGATCGGCACGCTCGGCGCGTATTTCTATCACTCCGCCGAAGTCTCGCTGCAACGCCGCGCCGACGTGGTGCTGACCGCCCGCGTCGAGCATTTCAGCCGCATCGTGCGCGATCTCTATTCGGTCAGCGAACTGAAGAGCCGGCCATTGCTGTTCGAGACCATGCTCGGCGCGGAACAGGACGTGCTGCTGTTTCGCCGTCCGGGCGAAGCGCCGTTCATCGACGTGAACCCGGCGGGCGTGGCCGTGCCCGCGCTGCAAGCCGGCGTGGAGGGCCGCGTGCCGACCTTTGCCGACATCCGCCAGACGCGCCTGCCCGATGACGTGCCGGTGCATTGGGCAATCGCAACCGCAAAGGCGCGCGAGGACGGTACCGAAGTCGAAGTGATCGCCGGCCATCCGATGACGGAGGAAGTTCGCATGCTGGCCGCGTACCGCAACCGCATCGTGCTGGCCACGCTGATTGGCATGCTGGCCGCGACGCTGCTCGCCTGGTACGTGCTGCGCCGCGCGTTGCGCCCGGTTCGCGAGATTGCCGCGCGGGCCGCGCAGATCAGCCCCACGAGCCTGTCGGTGCGGCTGGACAGCGAGGCGGCGCCGCTCGAATTGCGCCAGCTCACGCATGCGTTCAACGCCATGCTCGACCGTCTCGCCGATGGCTATCAACGGCTCTCGCAGTTTTCCGCCGATCTGGCGCACGAGATCCGCACGCCGGTCGGCGCGTTGATCGGGCAGACGCAAGTGACGCTCGCGCGCACCCGCGAGCCCGACGAGTATCAGCAGGTGCTCGAATCGAATCTCGAAGAACTGAGTCGCCTGAGCCATATCGCGGAGAACATTCTGTTTCTCGCGCATGCGGACCATGCGGCGCTCTCGGTGGAACGCGAGCCGGTCGATCTGCGTGAGGAACTCGTCAGG